>JAGHUL010000037.1 GCA_018064825.1 Candidatus Colivicinus equi | reverse complement strand
TAGAAAGTGAATTTTTGGATTGTTTTGAAAACAACAATATATCAATAATATATGATAAATCATATGAAGCGATAATTTATGATTTATTCAGAAAAGAATGCGCATTTTCTGAAGAAATAGATCCAGTTGTATATTGGTGTGGAGAACAATATATTAGTATTTTTTTAAATAAAAGAGTACCACTAAAACAATTATTTTTAATGTGTCCATTAGCAACGATCGAAAAATATTATGAATTATATCACCAACAAAATGAATCAAAATTTATTGATTTATTCATGAACAAAATATATGGTGAAAGTATTCTGAAAAAGCTTAGAAAGAAAAGAGGTTATTCAGCAAGAGAACTTGCGGTTTTATCCTCTGTTAGTATAAACACAATTAAATACTATGAGAACAACGAAAATTTATATAAAGCTTCATTCGAGAATATCAATAGAATATTATCGGTGTTGGAATACAGTTATTCGTTTGTAAAAGAAAAAACAGACTATGTTCCAAGTTTTGTTTCCTTGATAAACATAAGTGAAATAAAAGAAAATTTTTATACATATATTTATAGTTTTTATAACTCTGATGTTGAAATAGAATATAATGCTGGTGATTTTTGGATAAAAGGGACACATAAGAAAAAAATTAATAAAAAAATAATTGATGCAGCTATCGTTTATGCTGTTGAAAAATACGATAATAGAAAATTATTGTTTTAAGAAAAAGGCTAATCGGTAAATGCATTAGATAGTGCTTATTAAACGCTCATCTTCTTTACTAAATATACTAAGTCATAGAAATATGGCTTTTTGTATACCTTTAACATCTAAAATACAACCATTTACAGAAAAAATAAGATAATAAAGTAGATAAGAAATACACTTAAGTTGAAGGAGGGAAAATGAAATACAAATTTGTTATAGATGAAAATGATGAGTCTTGTATAATTCGTGCGCCTAAGAAAACAGAGCTAATTTCAAAGATAGAAGAATTGATTCTCAATGATGATAAAACATTAGATGGAATTAATATTTATGGTTATCTAGAAAAAGATATTGTTCCTATAAAAATAGCTGATATATTTAACATCACGATAGAAGATGAAAAAACAATTGCTTATGTGAATAATAAAAAATATCAAATTAAATATAGGCTATATCAATTAGAGCAGATGTTACCAGAAAACTTCTTACAGATAAACAAATCGTGCATAATAAATCTTTCACATATTAAACGATTCAATTCTTCATGGAGCGCAGTGCTGATGGTAGAAATGAAAAACGGTTATACAGATTATGTATCAAGAAGACAAATTAAAAAAGTTAAAAGGAGAATGGGTTTATGAACAAATATATAAAAGAATTTTTATTTAGAGGTTTTATGTTTTCGGGCTTAGGTCCTATTGTGTTTGGAATTGTTGCTTTATGTCTTTCTAAAAATGGCATTGAAATGAAAGGCGGCCAAGTTTTTATGGGCATTATCAGTACGTATATATTAGCTTTTGTACAAGCAGGCGTAACTGTTGTTGAACAGATTGAAGAATGGTCTATAACTAAAGCTGCATTTATTCATTTGTTTATTATCTATGTGATATATACTACTACTTACTTAGTTAATTCTTGGATTCCATTAAAAAAAGAAATCATCGCAATCTTTTCTGCTTGCGTGATTGTTGGTTTCGTTATTATTTGGTTAGTTGCATATTTAGCTAGTAATAAAACTAGAAGATTACTAAACAATAAGATTAATAATTAGTGATGTAATTAGCGATTCCTGATTTTCCATAGCCATAGTTATCACGGTTAAGGTAAATTACTATTGCGACCATGACGAATGAAATGAATTCACCAAATGGAATCGCAAACCATACACCATTTACACCAAAGAACGCAGGAAGTATTAATAACGAAGCAGATCTAAATACTAAGTTTCTTAATACAGAAATGAATGTAGATATTTTGGCGTTGCCCACTGAGATGAATAATCTAGAAGCAGTGAAACACGCCGATACAAATGGTATTGAGAATATTTCGATTGTTAAACCATATAATGCCAAATTATAGAATTCAATTGAACTATCTTCTGACATAAAGACTTTGATTAATGGCATTCTTACAAACAAACCAATTATTACTAATGACAAAGATGTTAGCAACCAAATCTTAACAGTTGAAATTAAAGCATCTTTCAGTTTTGAAATATTTCTTTCACCAAAACGATAAGAAATAACAGGACTTATACTAGCAGCGATACCTATCAAACCAGTGGTTAGGATGTTACGTACATCTGAGATAATAGCGTTTGCTGCAACACCATTAGAACCAATTAATGAAAGTAATTGTTTATTAATAATGAAGTTTGTTACACCAAAAGAGATGCTGTTAACACATTGTGGCATTGCATACTTAAAGCAAGCTAAACATGGATGGATAATCTCTCCTTCAGTTCTCACAAAATGAATCTCGTGCTTTTTATTCGTGTAGAAAGATATACCGATAAAGAAAACGGCTATTTCTCCAGCAGCTGTAGCTATAGCTGCGCCAAGTGTTCCTAAATGTAAATATGGAATCAAGACAATATCTAGTAAGATATTGATCGTTCCATTAACGACAGAACAAATTGTGCCCATCTTTGGTTTTCCGGCAGTTGAATAATACATTGAGAAAACTGCATTTATAAAAATGATAGGCATAATAGAATAGACTAATCTAATTTGATAAATCGCATAAGGATATAGTTCTTCATCAGCACCTAAGAAAGTTAAGATAGGTTTTGTGAACGAATTAAGAAATAGTGAAAAAGCAGCGCCGACAAATATTGTTCCTATGATAATCTTAGAGAAAATTTGTTTGGCGTCTTTTTGTTTATCTTGGCCCATGTATTTGGCAGAAATTGTTGCCGCACCTAGGGAACACAAATTACTGAAAGCTATTTGTAAAGATACAAGTGGCGATAACAGGTTCAAGCCAGCCAAAGCCTTTGGCCCAACATATCTAGAAATAAACAAAGCATCATCTAATGACTTAAATATTTGTGAAAAGACATTAGTAAAAAATGCAGGTAGGGCGAATTTAAACAAACCAAAGGTTGAAAAGTCCTCGCCTATAGTATTAACTATTTCTTTTCTATTTTCTTCCATACAGTATCTATTTTATATCTACTTCTTAATAAAACAAAGAATAACATGGATATTAAAAGTGATAACATTATATTGATGTTAAGTAATATTATTTTTTCATTATCTGTAGTGCTTCCAATGACGCTTACTATTGCGATTGGCTACTTTTTAAAACGTATCAATTTTATTTCTGATGCTTTCTTAAAAGATGCAAAGAGATTTTGTTTTTATGTGTTATTACCAGTAAATCTATTTAAAAGTTTATATGATTCAGATATTCAAGAAATACCAGTAAGACTGATTATGTTCTCAGTAATCGGAGTTATTATTATTTGCATATTAAGTTGTTTCATCAGTAAAAATATTTTAGGCAATGACGATCGAACAGGTGTAGTTGCTCATGGAATGTTTAGATCAAATTTCTCATATATCGGTTTGCCTTTAGCTTCGCAAATGTTCACTGAAGCTAACCTAGTATCAGAAACTTTATTAGATGTTTCTCTAGTGACGATGTTCGCAATTCCTTTGAGTAATGTTCTCTCAACAATTGTCTTGTCCATCTTTAGCAAAGAAAAATCTAACGATTTAAAAAAGATGATATACAAAATCGTCACTAACCCTTGTATCATCGGCATATTTGTTGGAGTTGTGGTTGTTGGTATCAGATATTTATTTAATATTGAACCATTCTTTATTAAAAACAATATTAATTTCCTATATAAAGTAATTGGTTATATTGCTAGTATGGCTACACCTTTTTCCTTGATTGTTGTCGGTGCTGGCTTAGACATTAAACATGGTTTAAAGAATAAAACATATATATTCTTATCTGTTTCATTTAAGAATTTAGTTTTCCCAATTTTAGCACTATATATTGCTTATAAGACTAACTATTTCAATGGTCCAGCTATTGCGACATTGATCGCTTTCTTTGCTTCACCAACAGCAGTATCTAGCGCAATTATGGCGGCAGAGATGGGCGGCGATTATGACTTGGCAAACGAAATTGTTGTAGTGTCTACAGTCTTCTCTGCGGTTTCACTATTCTTAATTATTTATGCGATGAAAGCAATAGGATGTCTATAGTATGAAAACGATAGAAACTGAAAGATTTATATTGAGAAAAATCAATGTTGATGATATTGGAGTTGTTAGTGATCTTATTGCTAATGATGAAGAACTATCAAAATCTTTATTTATATATTCACGTCATAACGATAGTTATGTTAAATGCTTTAAAGATGAAATCAAAAGACAAAATCGTAAAAAATATCTTTTTGATTGGTTAGTAGTAATTAAAGATACTAATGCGCCAATAGGCAGAATCAACATCTTAGATTATTCGACAAAAAGCAACCATTGTGAAATAGGCTATTGGTACTTTCAAACTTATCACAATAATGGTTATGCAACAGAAGCTTTAAAAGCAGTAATAGATTATATGTTTAAAGAAACAGATAATATTAATGCAATAAACGCTATGTATCTTTCAAACAACGAAGCATCTAAGAAAGTGATGCTTAAAGCAGGAATGATAGCTAATGAAGAATTAACCAGTTACACTATAGATACAATAACTGGTGAAGCAAAAGAATTAAAAGGATGTTCAATTGTTAAAGAAGACGATATGCTTTGCCCTGTCTGTGGTAAATATCGCTTTTTAGAAAAATATGATATCTGCCCTATTTGTGGGTGGGAATATGATCCAATACAAAGTAAAGATAAAGACTATAAAGGCGGTGCAAACAAGTTAAGTCTAAATGAGGCAAGAAAGGTTTATCATGAGAAAAAACACTAGGTTATTTATTATCTTATTAATAGTTGTAATCGGAATTGCCTTCTTCTTGATGAATGGTAATGATAATCAAAATCAAAATGAGATTCATGAAGAGATTAGCGAAGTTGAAGAAAGTTATGAAATAAGTGACTATACTTTCAAGAGTAAAAAGTTATTGAATGAACACTATGAAAAGCATGGCAAAGATATGGGCTTTGCTTCTCAAGAAGAATATCAAGAAGCCGCAAATAAAGTTATAAGCAATCCTAAATCATTACACAAAATTGAAGCAAAAGATGGTGATGATGTATATTATTTAGAAGAAACAAATGAGTTTGTAATCCTTTCAACAAAAGGATATATACGTACTTATTTCAATCCTGATGCAGGAATAGATTATTTTAATAGGCAATAGTTATGGAAAAGATTAAGAAATTATTTTTTGAAAACGAAATGAGTTATAAGAAAGTAATAATACTTGCAATTATTAGTGGTGTTGTTACTGGTTTAATTATGATTTGCCCATTCTTAACTAGAACATCAATAGGCAATATTGGTGTTTGTTTTGAAATGTGGATTTTACTTGCAATGTACATAATCTTAAATTGTAAAAAGCCATTAGAAGCTGCAATCAAAACATTTGTCTTCTTTTTGATTTCACAACCTCTAGTATATTTAGTCCAAGTACCATTTTATGAAACAACATGGGAGATTTTTTCTTTCTATAAGAGATGGTTTATTATCACGTTATTAACTTTGCCTGGTGGTTTTATCGCTTTCTATACAAAGAAAGGAAATATATTAAGTTTATTAATTTATAGTGTCGCAAATTTCTTGTTGATGTTTATGGAATTTCCAGCACACTTCAATTCATTTATTTCTAATCCACCTTATCAATTATTAGCTTGTCTATTTATTATAGCTATTTCAATAATGTTCACATTGTTGTTATTTAAAGATAAGAAGATTATGATTGCTTCATTAGCGTTAACTGTTTTATTTGCAATTGGTGGTTTCATTTACGAAAACTACTCTAGCAATGATATATATGCATCAGTTGATACAACTTTAGATGTTTCTTTACCTATCGAGGTTGTTGAAGCTCCAGCAGAAATAGAAATATCTATTGATGGCAACAATGTAATTGCATACGCTCATGGCTATGGTGAATATCCGATAACACTTGCTGATGGCGATGGCAATTTAATTCAAATGCAAGTTATTATTGCAAAGGATCAAATGAGCATTGTTCCTATAGATTGATTAAGATAACAAATTACGATAATATAAAAGCGGTACAACAAATATGTTACTAACTTGGTCAGGTCCGGAAGGAAGCAGCCATACGAACCTCTGCTTGTGTGTACCACTTTTTTGTTTATGGACATTAATTATATGGAGCTGGCTTTAAAACAAGCCAAGAAAGCTTATCAAGAAGATGAAATCCCAGTTGGCTGCGTCATTGTAAAAGATGATGTTGTTTTAGCTATGTCTCATAATGTTAAAGAAAAGAAAAATAGCGTCTTAGGTCACGCGGAAATAGAATGTATTAAAAAAGCATCAAAGAAAATAGATAATTGGAATTTAATAGGTTGCGACATGTATGTGACTTTAGAACCATGTTTGATGTGCACAGGCGCCATAGTCAATGCCAGAATTTCTAATGTCTACTTTGCTTCAAGAAGTGAAAAAGGCGGTTCATTAGTGTCTAGTATTAATATAAAAGATGTTAAAAAACTGAACCATTATCCTAAAATTCATGAAGGTTTATTGAATGAAAAAAGTAGCGCATTATTAAAGGATTATTTTAAGGCTAAAAGGGAAAAATAACTCTTTAGCAATGCTATAATAGTCTCATGGGATACCAAGTATTATATCGTACATATCGTCCAAGCAAGTTCTCAGAAGTAGTTGGACAAGACTATATCATCAAAACATTATTAAACGCTATCAAAAAAGATAAGATTGCGCATGCTTATTTGTTTGCGGGTCCTCGTGGAACAGGCAAAACTAGTGTCGCAAAACTTTTTGGTAAGGCTATAAATTGTGAGAATTTTAATGATGAAGCTTGTGATGAATGCCCAAATTGTAAAGCTTTCTTAGAAAATAATCATCCTGATATTATTGAACTAGATGCTGCTAGTAATAACTCAGTAGAAGATATTAGACAGATTATTGAACAAGTGCCTTATGCACCAATGTTAGGTAAATATAAAGTATATATTATCGATGAGGTTCACATGCTTTCAACCTCTGCTTTTAATGCATTATTAAAAACACTAGAGGAACCACCATCACACGTTATATTTATCTTAGCTACAACCGATCCACAAAAAGTTATTCCAACTGTTTTATCTAGATGCCAAAGATACAATTTCTCAAAGATTACAACTTTTGAAATCAAAAAAAGAATGATGGAAATTCTAGATAAAGAAGCAATTCCATATGATGAAAAAGCAGTAGGTCAAATCGCAAGAATGGCTGAAGGTGGAATGAGAGATGCTTTATCAATTCTTGAGCAATGTCTTTCATATAATGATGCAGAATTGAGACTTGAAGATGTTGAACATATCTTTGGTCTAACCTCTACAGAAGTTGAAGTTGATTTACTAGTCAAGATTCATCAACAACAAATCGCTGAAACAATATCAACTTTAAGAGCAATGTATGAACAAGGCATGGATACCAAGAAACTTGCAGTTGATTTATTAGAGATTGTAAAAGAAGCTTTGATATACTCTGACAGCGCAAACGATAGATTGTTAAATAAGATTAGTCCAATAGAAGCTCAAGAAATATTAAGAAATGTTTCTATTCCTGGACTATTACAAGACGCAAATAATTTAGAAGATGTAATATCTAAAGAAAGACAAAATCAAAATTTCTTGGTTTATTTTGAAATGTGTTTAATTAATATGGCAAATATTAAAACTGCCAAGAATGTTGAATACAAAGAAGTTCAAGAAGTAAAAGAAATTAAAGAAGAAAAACAAGAAGTCAAAGTTGAAGAGACAAAACCAGTAGTTGAAGAAGTTGAAATCAAAACAAACGAAATTGATCAAGACTTTATCTTAAAACTATTATTGGCTGCTAATAGAGATTTAAGAATAGCAGATTTGATTATCTACAATAAATTAGATTTATATCTATACGAACCTGAGAAGAGAAAGTTCTATCAACTATTAATTGGCACAGAATTACTTGCTTCAAGTAAGGATGCAATGATTGTCGTCGGCGATAAGAAACAAGTTGATAGCATTAATGAAGAAAACAATAATAAAGAATTATATAAATTCGTTAACGAGGAATTTGGTATTGATAAGATGATCTATGCGATAACTAATGAACAAAAAGACAAGTTAATCACTAGATACAAAGCCACTCCTATTAGCGAAAGAAATAAACCAGTATATGTTGAGAAATATCAATTAGCACCAAAAGAAAAAACAAAAGAAGAAAAATTAAGAGAACTATTTGGCGATAACTTAAAGATTGAAGAATAATGTATCCTGCAAAATTTGAAGAACTAATCACTTTATTTGAAAAGCTACCAGGCGTTGGTTACAAAACTGCACAACGTTATGCTTTTAGTTTGTTAGAAAAAAACGATGATGAAATAAACCTAATCGTTCAAGATTTATTAAATGTAAAGAACATTAAAAAATGTAAAGTATGTGGATTCTTGAGTGATGAAGATGAATGTGAAATCTGTAAGGATGAACATCGTGATAGATCAACTATTATGGTTGTCGGCTATCCTCAAGAAGCTGTCGCAATTGAAAAGACAAATGGTTATCATGGTTTATATCATATCTTAAATGGATTAATCTCTTCTTCAAAAGGAATATATCCTGAAGACATCAATATTGAAGCTTTGATGCATAGAATTAACGATGAAGTAAAAGAAGTAATAATTGCTACATCTCCAACAATGGATGGTGAGATGACGTCATTATACTTAAATAAATTATTGGCAGATAAAAATGTTCTTGTAACAAGATTGGCACATGGCTTACCGATGGGATCATCACTCGATTACGCTGATGATTTAACGTTAATAAAAGCATTTGATAACAGAAGAAAGATAGAAGAATGAGTAGTATCGCCTACATTACTGATTCGAGAATGTTACAACTTCATCGTTTGAATAATCACAAGACGATGAACTTTTGGAGACTGTCTAATAATGTAAACTTCTCAGAATTCAGTATTGGTGATCTAGTCTTTTTCTTGTCGAAAGATAAACAACATTTAAAGGGTAAAGAAAAAGGAATTGTCGGTTTTGGCAAACTAAAAAACATCGATGTTAGTAGTGCTAAGACGATGTGGAATAAATACGGCATTTTAAATGGCTACAATTCTTTTGAGGATTTCAAAGAAGCTCTATTAAAAGTCTCTAAAGATAAACAACTTCCAAAGAAGATCTCTAGTTTTTATTTAGAAGATGTTTGTTTCTTCCAACCAGTTTATTTAAGTGAATGTGGTGTTACCATTTCTACTAACGTTGAATCATATATTTATTTAAAACCAGAAGAGGTTGTCATTAAATTATTAGAACTTGCTAAGACTAGTAAAGACTTATGGGCAAGTTTTGATGATGAAGAAATTGATAAAGAAGAAGTTCTATATTCTTTAAATGTGATTCATTCTAAGATTAAAGATACTAAGGCCAATAAAAAAGCGTATAAGTTTTTAAAAGCATATGTAGAAAATACTGACTACGAGTTTGTTCATAATTGCCGTAATGAAATCTATGAATTAAGAGACGATGAACTTACGATTATGTTCTATGTTGATAAAGACACTGATATTAAATCTTTACTAGGACAAGCAAGGTTATATAGACATTATTTTGCCAAGATATGTCCAAAAACAATAAAATTAAAATTTATAGTAACTAACAACGATGAAACATTGTATAATCTATTAAACGCATAAGGGGAAAGAATATGTTAGATGAGATGCAAATACTAAAAGAATTAGAATATACAAGAACTTGGGGTTCCAAAGAAGAATTGAAAGCTGCAAAGTATATTCAAACAACATTAAAGAAAATTGGAATCGAAAGCACATTAGAAAAGTTTAAACTTAATAATTCAGAATTAGAAAAAGTCTCATTAGAAGTAACAAAACCATATAAGAAGAAATATGCCTGCAATTTTTATAAGCTAGCAGGTAATGCAACAAATTTAGTTAAAGATGTCGTTTTTGTAAAAGACATCAACGAATTAAGAAAATATGATGTTGAAAATAAGATAGTTCTTCTACAAGGAAGAATTAGATATTGGAAATATAAAGAATTAATAGAAGCAGGATGTAAAGGCATTGTATTAGGCGATGGCCATCTTTTTGCTGAAGACAACGATATTGATACAAGAGAACTTCGTGAAAAATTACAAGAGCTTGGTAAACTTCCAATTGTTTCATGTAACATAAAAGACCTATATGAAATGGCAAGCAAAGGTGTAAGCCAAATAAAAATGACAACAGTTCAAAAAGCTTTTGTTGGCTCAAGCCAAAATGTTGTAGCGCATATCAAAGGAAGAAGTAAACGCCATGTTGTTTTAACTGCTCATTATGATTCAACCGCTTTATCCAAAGGATCGTGGGATAACGCCTCAGGAAGCGTCGGCCTATTAAAGTTGGCAGAGCACTTTAGCAAGAATGAGCCACTTCATAATATGACTTTCATTTGGTGTGGTGCTGAAGAAAGAGGATTATGTGGCTCAAAGGCATATGTTAAGAAGCATAAAAAAGAATTAGATAAATATGATTTATGTATCAATCTTGATATGATTGGCGCAACTATTGGTAAGTTCTTAGCTTGTGTAACTGGTGAAGAAAAGATGGTTGGTTATATTGATTATTTATCAAGCATAAAAGGTAAAGCATGTCATTGTTATCAAGATGTTTATTCTAGTGATTCTACGCCATTTGCGGATAATGGAATTCCAGCAGTAAGTTTTGGCCAGGGCAATCCAGCAACACCTATTCATTGTTGTTTTGATACGATGTTCCTTATGAACAAAGATTCTTTTAATGATGACTATCAATTCATAGAAGAATTTGTATCTAACATGGTTAATGCAAAAAGGATTCCAATTGAAAGAACAATTCCAGATAACATGAAGGAAAGACTAGATATATATCTATTTAGAAAGAGGGGGAAATAGAATATGAATGCTGCAAAAGTAGAATTACATTTACATCTAGATGGCTCATTAAATATCAAATGGGCATATGAGAAATTGCTTCAAAGGAAAGTATTGGATACTACAACTTCTTTTGAAGATTTCTATGACATTTTGTATTCAAAAAATAAAGAACATTCTGCTAAGAATTTTTTGAAGTTTGATTTATTGTGTAAAGCTTTGCAATATGAAGAAGATTTATATGAAGCTACATATAATCTTGTTGAACTATTAGCAAAAAGAGGCTTGATATATGCCGAGATTCGTTTTGCTTCGCAACAACATTGCTTACAGGGCTTAAGTCAAAAACAAGCATTAAAAGCCGTAATCGATGGTGCAAAAGCTGCGTGCCAAAAATATCCAATCAAAATCGGCATTATTAACTGCATGATGCATAAAGGTGATAGTGCAGCATTTAACTACCAAGAAAACGTTGATACAATCTTAGCTACAGAAGAATATCTAAATGATGGAGCTGTTGCTATAGATTTAGCTGGCTATGAAAATAATTGCGATTTCAAAGATTATGGAAATCTATTTGAAATAGCTAGAGCAAAGAATATTCCATATACTATCCATGCTGCAGAAATGGGAATTGGTTCACATATTATGGATGCCTTAGCAATGAAACCATATCGTATTGGTCATGGTATAAATTGTGTTCAAGATCCTGCATATCTAAAAGCTGTAGTTGATAGTCAAATCCCACTAGAGGTTTGTGTATCATCAAATTTAAAAGCTTTTGATGACGATTATACTAAACATCCAATTAGGCAATTAATCAAAGCTGGTGCAAAAGTAACAATTAATACTGATAACATTATTTTCTCTAAAGCAGATTTATTGCATGAATATTCAATGTTAGAATTAATCGGTGTTAGTGAAAAACAATTACAACAATGTACTCTAAATGCAATTGATGCAGCATTTATTTCTAACGAAGAAAAAATAGAATTAAGGAAACAATTAGATTTTTAATGAAACTTACTGTTATTGTCGACAACAATAGTCTAATAGACTATTACTATCTTGCAGAGCCTGGTTTGTCTTTTTTTTTAGAAGATGGCAATAAAAAGATTCTTTTTGATACAGGTTATTCTGATGTGATTGTTAGAAATGCTAAAAAGATGAATATTGATTTAACAAAGATAAATACCATAGTTTTATCACATGGCCATAACGATCATACTGGAGGTCTAGTATATCTACAAGAATTAAAACAAGATATCGATGTATATTGTTGTCCAAATGTCGACGAACATAAAGAGCATAATGGCAAAGACATATCTAGCCCAATTAAACTAAATGACCTTCCAAATAACTTTAAGTTACATATCAGCAAAGATAGTCAAAAGATTAGCGAACATTTAACTTTCCTAGGCCAAATCGTTAGAGGCATTCAACCATTAAGAAAATTGGGTGATGATCCATTATATGATGATAGTGCCATCCTTTATCAGAGTGATGATTCGATAAGTATTATCACAGGTTGCAGCCATTCGGGAATATGCAACATTGTTGAACAAGCAAAAAAGATTAGCAAATGTGAAAATATTAATATCGTTATCGGCGGATTCCATCTACTAAATAACGAAGAAGTTACTAAAGAAGTTTGTGAATATTTTACCAAACAACATGTAAATGTTGTATGCCCGTGCCATTGCACAGATTTATATAGCAAGATTGCTTTGAGTAAGGTTTGCAAAATTAAACAAGTGGGAGTATCAACTAGTTTCGAGTTGTAAGAAAATAGTCAACTTTTCCTGTATAATTAGGTAAAGGTAAAAAAATGAGAAAAAGAAACATCCTTCTTGATGACGCGCATATTAGGTTATTACTCATCTTCACAGATATTATTTTGGGGTTGATGTTAACAAGTATTATTGTTTTCATTCGACCTTTTAATTTTGATACATTAAAATCGTCTTTCACGTTTGAATTGGCGTTAAATACATTATCAATAATATACTCGATTATGATGACCACTATCTTAACTTTTGATTATTGTTATGATGTTGGCCTATTATCCATTTTCATCCCAATCACTTTGTTACATGGCATAACAATGTGGGCAGATGAAATGTTGTATATAATTCAACTTTGGGGTTGGTCGATATCTATTTCGAGAGCATTCTTTGCAATAACGGTGATTAGTGAAATATCAATTGGCGCATTATTGTGGAGCTATATTAGGACCGATGTTCATAAGAAGTCTAGAGATACCTTTATTAGCATTTTCATTTTAGTGCAAGTTGTTATCAATGTTGCTTCTGCAATAATAAATGCTTATACCCCTGTTTTGTGTGTAATTAATTCCGACTATACCATAGTATATACGAATTTATTTTATGTTTTAAAAGGCTTGATATTAGTTACTTTGATTTTGTTTATGACTACTAGTATTATTGAAAAGCTTCCAAAATATAAAAGAGCAATTGCACTTGGAAATCCAGCGCTATCTATCATTGGTATCTTACTATTTGCTGTTTTCCCAAGATATTATGTTTCTTATGCATTCATGCAATTATCGTTTATCGGAACATTCGTTCTTTCATATTCGATGAAGTCATATGATCTGTCATTAAAGCAAAATGAATTAGTAGCTGCATCAAGCATGCAACAAAGCATGTTACCAGAAAATGCTCTGATAGGTGAAAATGAAAGCTTCTATGTATTTGGTGCTATGCATCCAGCTAAAGAAGTTGGTGGAGATTTGTATGATTACATCATGATTGACGATAATCATCTATGCTTTGGCATTGGCGATGTTTCTGGCAAAGGAACAGCTTCATCGTTGTTTATGGCAAGAGCATTCGCTTGCTTCAAGAATTTCGCATCACTGAACTTATCGCCAGAAGAAATATTCACTAGAGTTAATAAGAGCCTTAACGAAAGAAATAAAGAGTTTTATTTCATTACTGCTTGGCTAGGCATATTAAACATAGAAACTGGTGAATTAACATATGTTAATGCAGGACATGAAAAACCTTTATTTGCAAACAATAAAGGCGAAGTAGTACCACTAGAAAGCCATACAAATTTAGTATTAGGAATTTCTCCAAATCAGAAATATAAGCAAAATACTATTAAGCTTAATAAAGGAGATATGATTCTTCTTTATACTGATGGCGTAGAGGATGAACATAACCCTGATTATGAAAAGTTTGGTTTTGATAGGTTAAAATCTACATTTGAAAATGTCGATAAAAACGATTATAAGGGTGTTTTAAAAACAATCAGCAATGAAATCATTACGTATATGGATGGAACGGAACAATATGACGATATTACAATGTTGTTGTTTAGATATGGAGGTAATAAATAATGTATAAAACTACAAAGAGTATAAAAGATGATGTTACAACCTTGTTTATTGAAGGCGAAATCAATACATTAAGTTCTGAAAGATTAAAAGAAGAATTATTTGGTATTGAAAACAAAACAGTAGTTATGGACTTAGATAAAATAACATATATTACTTCGGCTGGCTTGCGTATTTTTATTGAATACAATAGCATAATGACATCAAAAGGCAATAAGTTTGTGTTGATTAATGCGAATTCAGAGATAATGGATTTATTCAAGATTACTGGTTTAGATAACATTTTAACTATTGAAACAAAATAAATTAATGCATCTTCAGTAAATAATAGCAATTATTTATGTATTGATGAGCGTGTAAGAATAAGCCTAATGGCTTATTCTTTTTGTATTGTATAATTAAGGTATGATCGATGTTACGATAATTGGCGCAGGTATCTGTGGCGCGTTGATTGCGCACAAATTAAGCAAATTTAATTTGAATGTTTTAGTCTTGGAAAAAGAAAATGATGTGGCTCTAGGTGCAACAGGCGCTAATAGTGCAATGGTTCATTCAGGGCACGATCCAAAGCCTGGAACATTAAAATGTAAATATAATCTATTAGGAAACAGAATGTACAAAGATGTATGTGCTGATTTACAAGTTGATTTTGATCAGATCGGTGCTTATGTTGTGGCAACAAGTTTAGAAGAAGAACAAAAAATCGATGTACTTGTGAAGCAATGTATTGAAAGAGAAGTTCCTTATGAGGTATTAACAGGTGAACAAGCACGAGTTAACGAACCAAACTTATCCGACAACATCACTAAAGCATTATCTCTTCCTACAACCGCTGTAGTAACGCCTTGGTTGGTAACAATGGCCGCAATGGAAGAAAGCATGTTGAACAATGTTCAACTAAGACTAAATTATGAAGTAAATCAAATAAATAAAAAAGATGATTATTTCTTAATAAATGATGAAATAAAAACAAAAGTTATTGTCAATTGTGCAGGAAGTCATTGTGATGACATTACCAATCTATTAAGAGTATCTCCATACAAAGTTGAAACAAAAAAGGGAGAATACTATGTCTTGGATCATACTGGTGAACAATTAGTTCATCATGTCATCTATCCAGTTCCAACTGCCAAGGGCAAGGGTGTTTTAGCTGTACCAACAGTTCATCACAATATTTTGTTAGGTCCTAACAGTGATTTTGTCGAAGACAAAGATGATGTAGCAACTGGAACAGGTTTAGATTATGTAAAAAGAGAATTATCTAAGACAATTAAAAATGTTCCATTCAATAAAATGATTCATACTTTTGCGGGCAATCGTCCACATATTGATTTGAATGATTTTTATATTCAAGAAGATGACGAAATAAAAGGCTTTATTCATGTAGCAGGAATTGAATCGCCTGGCATTAGCGCAGCTCCTGCGATTGCGAAAGATGTTGTAGAGAACATGATTCTTCCTAAGTTTTCTGTAGCACTAAAACAGAAATATATAAAAAGAAAACCATATATTAATATGGCAAAAATGAGTAAAGAAGAAAAAAACGATTTAATTCATAAAGATCCTGATTTTGGAAAATTAATATGTCGTTGTGAGAAAGTTTCACTTGGCGAAATAAAAGACGTAATAAATCGTGAATGTGGTGCAACTACAATTAAGGGTGTCAAAATGAGATGCCGTCCTGGAATGGGAAGGTGCCAAGGCGGTTTCTGTGAGCCTGAAGTTGTAAAAATAATACAAAAACAATTAGATAAAAAATTAGAAGAAGTTAAATTAGATAAAAACAATTCGCAAATATTCACTGCTTATGCAAAGGAGGATTTGTGATGCGTAAAACTGATTTAATTATTATTGGCGGTGGAAGTGCTGGTATTGCTGCAGCATTAGGCGCTTATGAACACGGTGTTAAAGATATCTTGGTTGTTGAAAGAGACTTTGAATATGGTGGAATCTTGCAACAATGTATTCATAATGGCTTTGGTTTGCATACATTCAATGAAGAATTATCTGGGCCTGCATATGCCGAAAAATATTATGCCTTAATCAAAGATAAAGAAGGCATCAATTTTATGTACAACGCAGCCGTCATAGAGATTAAAGATAAAATCGTGACAATACAATGCAATGATGGCTTAATTGGAATTGAAGCAAAAGCAATTGTTTTAGCAACTGGTTGTCGTGAAAGACCAGCTGGTGCCATTGGTTTAAAGGGAGATAGATGCGAGGGTGTCTATACAGCTGGCACTGCTCAAAGATATTTGAATAAAGAAGGATTCTTAGTTGGCAAAAAAGTCTTTATTTTAGGTTCTGGAGACATTGGCTTAATAATGGCTAGACGAATGACTTTGGAAGGCGCTAAAGTAATTGGTGTTGCAGAATTGCAGCCTTATTCAAATGGTTTAGCTAGAAATATTAAACAATGTCTTGAAGATTTCGATATTCCACTATATTTATCACATACTGTTGAATCAATTCATGGCAAAGGAAGATTACAATCAATTACTTTGATTGAGGTTGATGAGAAATTACAAAAGATAGCTGGCTCTGAACAAGAAATTGAATGTGATTGCCTGTTATTATCAATCGGTCTAATTCCTGAAAATACTTTAGTAGAAGATTTAGGCGTTGAGCTAGATAAGAAGACTAAAGGTGCGATTGTTGATGAAACGTATATGACTTCAGTTGAAGGAATCTTTGCGTGTGGAAATGCTTTGCATGTACATGATTTAGTAGACTATGTTTCGATAGAAGGAAAGAAATGTGGTCAGGCTGCCGCTGATTATATAAACGGAAACAGCACCATTTCAGCAAAACATAATAATGTATTAGAAAATGGTGTATCATATATTGTTCCTCAATATTTCCATTTAGGTAAAGATATCGAATTCAGTTTTAGAGTTAATAGAGTATTTAAACAATGCAAGATTCATATCTATGGAGATGGTATAGATAAATACATTAATAAATTAGGTATTGTGCCTAGCGAGATGCAGAAAGTTATGATTAAAAAAGAAGAATTAGACGATTTGGATGGTAATCTTCACTGGGAGGTAATCGAATGAATCTAGTTTGTATCAATTGTCCAAGGGGATGCCATCTTGTAGTAAATGAAGTAAATGGCAGAATTATTGTAGAAGGAAATTTTTGTCCTAAAGGTGAGGTTTATGCGACTAATGAATTAACTAACCCATTAAGGACGGTTACGACAACGTTAGAAATAGAATCTAAGTTGTATCGTCGTTTGCCAGTAATAACTTCTGCTCCTATTCCAAAAGCAAGAGTAGCAGATTTAATGAAATCGTTAAAAGATGTTAGAGTTAAAGCTCCAATTAAGATGGGAGAAATAATAGTAAGTAATATCTTAGATTTAAATATTGATTTAATTGCATCAAAGAGCATAAATGAATAAGGTGGTATGTATGAATATTGAAGAAAAGTTAATAGCAGCAATAAAAGAAACGGTTAAACAAGTATACGATATTGTCCCTGAAGACAGAATAATAATGATAGAAATACCTAAGGACAATACCAATGGCGATTATTCTACAAACATTGCAATGCGACTTACAAAATTAGTAGGGAAAAAACCACAAGATATTGCGAAAGATATCAAGGATGTTTTAATTACTAAATTAGATGATATTAATTCTATTGAAATCGCTGGTCCTGGTTTTATCAATTTCTGGATGAAGAAAGACGCTTTAGCTAATTGTATAAACACAGTTATTGACTTAGATAAAGAATATGGAAAATCTTATGCTGGTAAAGGCGCAAAAATATTAGAAGAATACGTCAGCGCCAATCCTACTGGTCCACTTCATTGTGGTCATGCGCGTGGTGCAGCATGGGGTGATAGCTGCGTAAGAATTATGAAAGCAGCCGGCTATGATGTCACTAGAGAATATTATATTAACGATGCTGGTGCTCAAATAACTAATCTTGGTAAATCTTTATATGGAAGGTACAGAGAATTATTTGGATTAGATTTTACTTTGCCAGAAGATGGATATCATGGTCCAGATGTAATTGAAATTGCAAAGAAAATCAAAGAAACTGACGGTGATAAATGGTTAAATGTTTCTGAAGAAGAGGCAGTTGAGCATCTAAAGAAGGCCGGCAGAGATCTTGAACTAGAAAGAATCAAAGAAGATTTGGCTTACTATGGATGTGAATTCGATTCTTGGATTTCTGAGAAATGGATATATGATCAAGGCATGGTTGAAGAAATAGTCGAAGCCATGAATAAGAAAGGCTTGTTATATGAATTAGATGATGCCATCTGGTTCAAATCAACTGAATATGGAGATGAAAAAGATAGAGTTCTAAAGAAAAAAGACGGACTATATACATATATGACTCCAGATATCGCAAACCATGCACACAAGTTCGACAGAGGTTACGACGAACTAGTTAATATATGGGGAGCAGATCATCACGGTTATATTCCAAGAATGAAAGCCGCAATGAAAGCTTTAGGTTATCCTAGTGATAAGCTATACGTTGATTTATGCCAAATGGTTAGATTAGTAGAAAATGGCGAAGAAGTTAAAATGTCTAAACGCACAGGTAACGCCATTACTATTAGAGAATTAGTTGACGATATTGGTTTAGATGCCGCAAGATATTTCTTCTTATCTAAAGCACTAGATTCACACATGGATTTAGATCTGTCTTTAGCAAAGAGTCAAACAAATGACAACCCTGTATATTATGCCCAATACGCTTATGCAAGAATATGCTCTGTGCTAAGACAAGCAACACCTATAAAGCAAGAATCTTATTCATTGTTGACTAGTGAAAAAGAAACTGATTTATTAAAACATATTAATTCATTTACTGATGTTGTAGCAGATGCAGCTATAACTAGAGCTCCAAATAAGATCTGCAATTATATTCAAAAGCTCGCAACATATTTCCATTCTTTCTATGGCGCTTGCAAGATTAACGATCAAGCCAATAAAGAATTAACCAATGAAAGATTATGTTTAGCTTTGGCTACTAAGATAACATTAAGAAATGCATTATATTTATTAGGTGTGTCAGCACCTGAGAAGATGTAACGATGAAAAAGATAATATGTTTATTATTATGCTTCGTTTTGCTAGGATGTTCTAGTGAAAAAAGAGAAGATTATTATATTTTATCTTTTGATGATTATTCTGTGTCTGTAGGATATGATAATGCGGAATATACAAGTTTAATTTTTGATTATGAATTACCAGAAGTTATACCTGGATTTGAAGAAATAAAAGACGTTGATGTATCGTTCCTAGGTAAGAATTTTGGTATCGCAAGTTTTATCAATGAAGAAAACGAGGAAAAGGAATCAAGCGAAGCCATTATTTCTTCACTATCTTTTTATGTAAAAGATATTGATGCAGAATCAATAAAAATTAATGACATCGAATTAGATGAAAGTATTAAAAAGAATTGTGAAACTTTTAATGGAAGTTTAATCGAAAAGAATGGCTATGCTTGTGTTATTGAACAGGAAGTCAACAATAAAGATGATGTAATTATTCTTTATGGTGATATCTTGAATCTTGTTCAAGATACAGTAGATCGAATCGAAATAAGAGCAAAATAATAATAAATAAAAGCCCCAATTCGTATGAACTGGGGCTTTGAGCATTTTAGTTATTAGATAATTAGTCGATGTGTTCTTCTTTTATTTCTTCTACTACATCTTCTGCGTTATCTTTAGTTTCTTCAACCTTGTCTTTGATTTCTTCTACAACGTCTTCAACTTTATCTTTAGCAGTTTCAACTATATCTTCAACTTTTTCTTTAACTTCTTGAACTTCTTCAGTTGCAAGGACTTTCTTTAATCCATCAACACCTTTTTCAGCGATAGAAATAGTTGTTTTCTTAGCTTTGTTGATAGCTTCCTTAACTTCTGGTTTATTTAAGTATTCAGTAACGTTGTCACTAACACCTTTAATAAATTGTCCAACAGATTTTACGATATCAGAATCTTTAACTTTATCGAATTCAGCAACGATATCTTCATATACTTTATCAACGCTTTGTTTTGGAGGAGTGTTTGCGAATTCCTCAACTTTTGCCTTAGTATAATCGATAGCTTCTTTTGACTTTGCTTGTACGTTGTCTAAGAATTCGTTTAACTTTTCTTCATCCTTTACATCTTCAGCAACAGCTTTAATCTTTTCGATTGAAGAGTTGATAGCAGCTTCTGTTTTTTCAACTAATACAGCAGTTCTTTCTTTTGCCACCTCATTTAGTCTATCTGTTTTTTGTTTAACAGTATTCTCTAAATCATCAATGCTTTCTTGCATTTTTTGAATAGTTTCATCAATTTTACTCATATGTAATTACCTCCTACTACAATTATACTAGATTAAAGATGACATTATATACAATTTCCTAATCATTAAGGTAAAATTAAGATAGTAGTTGAGGTAAAACATGAGTATTTATGCACTATTATCTTCCAAGATGGATCCTAGAAGAAATGGAAATGCCTGCAGCTTCAATGGCTTCCTTCAGGACTATCTATCTATCACTGATGAAAAAAATTCTAAAGCACTAAATAGGTTCTTAAAAATTAATGAAGACTTTTATGTAATTTGTAATTATCACTTGTCTGTTTGTGAAAATTCAATTTCTAATTCTATTATTAGATATAAGGACATAAGCAAATTACAAGACGAAGCGATTGTAATTCCATACATCATATACGAAAGAAAAGAGGACGGGAATGCCTACATCATTTTTGATGATGATTATGTATATGCTGTTGCATCATATTTTGCACTAACTGAACACGAAGAATTTAAGCCATTGCGTAACAACATATTGGCTCTTTCGTTGAACGATATTGATGCAGTCGTAGATGAGAACAATCAAAAATTAAAATTTAGTATCTTCCAAAGAAAGTTAGATAGCAAACATTTTAAGAATTATGATGAAGTATATAACAATTGTTTAAAGCAAGCCCAGTTAATAGAAAAACAAATTGAAGAATTGCCTAAAGACCATAAAAACAAAGATGAGTTTGTTAGATCGTGTATAAGAAGATGGTACTTATTAAAGAAGTGCTTATACGTAAAATATATGGTTGATAAAAACGTGTTAAAACAAAAACACGATAATAATATAAAAGCTCAAAGAAGTAGGGCCAAAGAAAATGCTGATGCGATAAGGTTTATGTCAATCTCTTCAATATGGGAGAAGATTAAATGAGACGTTCAGGTTTAGGATTCTTACCATTTATTATCATTATTCCACTGTTTCTTTTTGGTGGAATTTTTAGAATATTATTCTCCATTATCGCAATCTTGTTGGTAGTTGCAATTATTGTCTATTTCGCAAGAATATTAATTAGTGCAATAACTGATAGAAAGAAAGGCGAAGATACACGAGCATCAGATTTCCATGAAGGAAACGATATTGATATGCCATTAGAGCAATACTTTAATCATAATCACATTTTTCCTTTGACAGAAAATATATATTTAGAATCAAAAACGTATCGAAGCATTGGCGAACTTAATATTTATTATCGTAACAATTATGTTGCTAAGCTAAGCGATTTATTGGAAGATGATGGAAATTCGTACAACAAGATATATGACAAATTGAATGATTATGTTGTAAATAAAAATAAAAGAGATATCAGCTACGATTTTAAAGATGCTATAGATACTTCAAGAATAAAGATAAACAGCAATTTCAATAATGCCGGCATGCTTTCTAAACCAGAAGTACCAGATATAACATCAAACTATAATAGCGTTTTTGAAGCATTTAGACACATCCTAGAGAATGTTTCTTATGGCGAAGTAAATTCAAACGACTATGTTGATAACCACATAAAGGCGATAAACAAATACTATGAAATTGCTGTCAATGACGTTTCTTATTTAGAAGAGCTTGAACAAAAGTTGAGTAATGAAATTGAAAATGCACCTTCTTCAAGCGTTGAAGAAAAAGGATATTATGACGGATTATTTTACTGCCTAAAAGCATTACGCAAGGCCAAAACATATATGCTAGAAAAATGTGTAAAGGAGATAAGCAATGATCTTAGATAATGGAATTTTAAAATTAGAATTATGTAATAAAGGTGGAGAAATGGCTAGCCTAACTTATAAGGGCTTAGACGTTTTATACAAAGGAGACGGACAATATTGGTCTGGTAAGAATCCAACTTTATTCCCAATGATCAGCTCACCAAATAGTAAGAAATATACTCTTGATGGTAAAGAATATCCATGTCGTAATCATGGCCTTATCAGATACGCAATCTTAGATACGATATGTGATGATGGTGAAAAAGTAGTCATGGAATTAAAATCAAGTGACGAAACATTAAAAGAATATCCATTTGAATTCACATATCACATTACATATACTCTAGATAATAATAAAGTATTGATTAATTACGATATTACTAACGATGATGAGAAGGTGATGCCTTTTACATTTGGCCTTCATCCTGCTTTTATCGTTAGAGATTTCAATAAGATGTCTTTGGTATTTGAAGAAGATGAAGAAGGAACAGTTATTAAAGAATCAGCTGGAATCAACAAGAAGATGAAACTTGGAGAATACAAGAATTTCTTAAAAGATGTTGCTGAACTTCAAACAATTGTTTTAAAAGATTTAAAATCTAAATACCTATTAATGAAAACAGATGAATATAATGTAAAAGTTGATATGTCTAGTTTTGGTTATCTTGGTTTATGGAACGCTGATCAAAAAGCTGATTTCATTTGTATTGAACCTTGGTTATCAAACAACAACATCAAGGAAGCAACAAATCCATTTGATGATAAATTTGAATTAATTAAACTAAATCCAAAAGAAACTTATAAGATTGGTTACTATATTGAATTATGTTAAGTGATACTATTTGCGCAATTTCTACAGCTCTTAAAGATGGAGCTATCTCTATTGTCAGAATGTCAGGAGATGACAGTTTTGAAATTGCCAAAAGTATCTCAAGAATAAAAACCATTAAACCAAATAGTATTGTTTATGGCCATATCTACAATGGCGAAGAAATAATAGATGAAGTCTTGATATCGTTTTTTGATGAGGGCAAATCATATACTAAAGAAAAGATGGTTGAGATTAATTGCCACGGTGGAGTATATGTCACTAGACTCGTATTAAATCTTTTATTAGAGAAAGGTTGTAGGCTAGCAGAACCTGGTGAATTCACAAAGCGTGCTTATCTAAATGGAAGAATTAATCTTTCTGAAGCTGATTCAATTAACGATTTAATTAAAGCATACACATCTATTCAAGCAAAATCAGCTATCAAAGGAATTAATGGTTCTGTTGAAAGACTAATCACTCCATTAATGGACGAAATGAAAGATGTTATTTCAATGATTGAAGTCAATATCGATTACCCTGAGTATGAAGATGAAGTTGAGATGAGTAATGAGGTTATTAAACCATATGTTGAAAAATGGATTACTAATGCTGAAGAGATGGTAGATAAAGCAGAACGTTTTAGAATAGTCAAAGACGGAATTAAGACTGTTATTATTGGAAAACCAAATGTAGGCAAGTCAAGTCTACTAAACGCATTATTACAAGCAGACAAAGCTATTGTTACAGATATTGCAGGAACAACTAGAGATTTAGTTGAAGGCAAAGTAAATCTAAAAAATATTACGCTTAATTTAATTGATACAGCAGGCATTCATGAATCAGATGATGTCATTGAAAAAATAGGAATTGAAAAATCTATTCAAGCAATCAATGAAGCTGAATTAGTTATTTTGGTATTAGATTCAACTAACATTGATTCACAAGATCAAAAACTATTAGATATGACAAAAGATATGAATAGAGTCATCGTTCACAATAAAGCCGATTTAAATAAAATAGGCGACATAAACATCTGTGCTAAAGAAAAACAAATAGAGAGTTTGGTAGACTATTTAAATGAAAAGTATAAAGAAGATATCAGTTTAGTTGATGACGATATCTTAAATAACGAAAGACAAATTGCATTAATGAAATCTTGTCTTAATGAATTAAAACAAATGTTTGAACATATTGATACAGATGGTATTGATATGGTAGTTACTAATCTAGATGAAGCGTATCACTTCTTATGCGAAATTTTAGGAAAGGAATATCAGGAGGATCTAATCGATCATATGTTTAGAAACTTCTGTTTGGGCAAATAATGAGTTGGTTAGATTCTCATTGTCATATCAATGATGCTGCATTTAGAGATGATCTAGATAATGTTTTAAACAATATGGTCTTCTACGATGTTAAGAAAGCAATGATTGTATCTTCTTATCTAGAAGACTATGAATTTGCAAAGACGATTAATCATAAAGAGATTAAATTTAAAAGATCTTTAGGAATATATCCTGGTGATGCTGATAATGTAGATGATGATTTATTTAATAAATACTATGAACTGTATAAATCAGATGATGTAACAGCAATTGGTGAAATTGGTCTAGATTATCACTATGGAAAAGAAAACAAAGAAAAACAAATTGAGATTTTTATCAAGCAATTAAAGATAGCTCAAGAATTAGATAAGCCTATCATCGTTCATACTAGAGACGCTATTCAAGATACTTATGACATCTTAAAAAAATATCCATGCAAAGGCGTTATCCATTGTTATTCAGACAGCGCTATGATGGCAAAGAATCTAGTTAAATTAGGTTATTATATTTCTATCAGTGGAACTGTGACGTGGAAAAACGCAAGAGAACCATTAGAAGTAATAAGGACAGTTCCTGTTGATAGGTTATTAATCGAAACTGATTGCCCATATTTATCACCTGTACCTAATCGTGGCAAACGAAATGAACCAAGCAACGTTGTCTATACAGGAAGAAAAATATGTGAAGAATTAGGCATCAACGAAGAATTCTTTAAGTTTATTATTAATGATAATTACGATAAACTATTTGGTATATAGAGGAGAAAAAATATGAATTTAATTCTATTATTAGTAACATTTGCGATTGTTATCTACATGACAATTAAGAATATTCAAACAATAAAACAATATCGCCAAACTAAGGGTTATGTTGATTGCTTCAATAAAGTTAAAGAACAAGGTGATTGTGCATATGATGATATTGTTGGATATCTTAATAATGAAAAATCAGAAATGTTAAAAAATAAAGCAATGCTTTTCAAGTTATATATTGAATTAGATAAATATCCTGAAAAAGTAGACGATACATTTAACGAACTATCTTTTAAAGAGATTTTTGAAGATAAAGGCTCTTTTATGATTGTAAAAGCTTTAACAAACGCTGATGCTTTTGTTTGGTTTATTATGTGTCTTGCGAGAGCTAAAAGAGTTGGCAGAACTGATTTGTTAGAAAAGTTGATGAAAAAACTTTGTGTATACCAAGATGAACTTGGTGTCCTTGTTGAATATCAACTTGCTGCAGCAATCTATAAAGCTTTAGCTAAACTAGAGGATTCTGGTGTAGAATTTCTTAACATGTTGTTAAATGGCGAATACACTAAACTAAGATATGAAAAGAGATTCATTGGAATATATAAGAGATTTGCAGCTTGCACATTGTTATATTTAGCTGAAAACATTTCTGATTATGATAAAGAAGATTTGAAGATTTTTACAGAATCATATATCGGTAAGCAATATATGATTGAATTAGGTTTATACGATTCATATATCAAAACTTTTGAAAGTATTGACCTATCAAGTGATAAACAAGAAGAGGAATAATGAAACTTATAGTTGGTTTAGGAAATCCAGGGACTGAATATGAAAAGACGCGTCACAACGCTGGTTTTCATATTATTGATCTTTTGCTTAAAGAACTAAATCTGGAATTAGATAAAAGCAAATGCAAAGCAAAATATACAGTCTTTAGACATAATGGTGAAAAGGTGATTATCGCTAAACCACAAACATATATGAACTTGTCAGGAGAGGCAGTAATCTCTTTGATGAAGTTTTATGATATTGATATTAAAGATGTAATCGTGGTTCATGATGATTTAGATTTGCCTGTGGGTAAATTAAGATTAAGACATTCAGGATCATGTGGCGGTCAAAACGGAATGCGCAACATCATAGATTTAACAGGAACGAAAGATATCAATCGCATTAGGATTGGCATATCAAACAATAAACTAATCGATACTAAAGATTATGTGTTGAGCAGATTTTCAAAAGAAGAATTAGAATCATTCGAAGCTGGCGCAATAAAAGCAAAGAATGCTTTGTTATATGCTTTAGACAACAGTTTTGAAGATGTTATGAACAAGTTTAATTAATGAAGAATATTAATCTTTTAAATAGTGTTGAAACCATAGCGAATGATAATAATCATTCTTTTTTAAGTTATAACAGTCTAGTAGAGGAAGCTCTAAAACTATCTATTAGAGCAAAGAACCAAAATAAACCAATTATTGTTGTAAAAGAAAACAACTATCTCGCAAGTCGTTTAAAAGAAATATTGGTATCGTATTTTGATGAAGATGAACTTGTAACTTATTTGCCCGAAGAATCATTACGTGCTGAAGAGATTGCGTCATCATTTGAAAATCGTGCCGAAAGATTAAATGCCCTATATCAAATAGTAACCAATAAGAATCTAAAAATAATTATCACATCTCCTTATGGTTTTATAAGACATTTACCTAGTAAAAAAGAGTTGTCAGAAAACATTATCACAATCAAAAAAGATGACGAATTAAATAAAGAAGATTTAACAAGCAAATTAAGAACAATGGGATACGAACTTGTGAACCACGTTGAAACGCCAATGTGTTATTCATCAAGAGGATATATCGTTGACATATATAGTGTTAACTATGAACTTCCAATAAGAATCGAATTCTTCGATGATGTTGTAGATTCTATTAGGTTTTTTGACGTAAATACACAAAGAACACTAGAAAAAGTTGATGAAGTAACAATTTGTTTTGGTAAGGACGTTTTCTTTAACGAAGAGGAAAAACAATATCTAAATGATAATGTAGAAGTCTTGTCCGGAGAGATGGAACTTAATCTCGAATATATTAACAATGATGTATATCGTCAATCACAATATTTTTATTATTGTTATTTTAAAAAAGAACATTTAAAAGATTATGTTGAGGATCATGAATTATATTTAAGTGACGAAGAAAAGATTAAAGCACATTTAAAGATGCTTAACGACGAAACAATTTCTTATATTCAAGAAATGCATGAAGAAAAGAAATTACCACTACGTTTTTACGTTTATAGTGATTTCCATCAAGAATGTGTAAATGAAGGCATAATCAAAGGTGAACCTTTTAAAGATGTTTCATATATTAGTGAGATTGATTTGCCATATGGCCCTATAGATTATGTTCTTAATACCTTGAACAATGATAGCAGTAAATATAAGCTAATAATTTTAGATGATAAACAAACCGAAGAAGTAATTAATAGTTTAATTAAACAGAATATTACATATTCCATTTATGATGACAAAATTAATCCGGGAATTAATGTAGGATATGGAAGCTTATATGGTGGTTTTGAAATTGATAAATTAGATTTAAGTGTATATTCAAGTAAAGAGTTATTTAAGCAAAGACCACATAAAGGGAAATTCGCTACTAAATATGCGGAAGCACGTACGCTTAATTCTTATGAAGAACTACATAAAGGTGATTATGTTGTGCATGATCAATATGGTATTGGTCAGTATTTATGCATTGAAACAAGAACAATCAACGGCATCGATTGTGATTATTTGAAAATAATTTATAAAGGCAACGATGAATTATTAGTACCAATATCTCAATTCTCTTTAGTAAGAAAGTATGTATCTAAAGAAGGCGTTGTACCTAAACTACATAAGTTAGGTTCTAAGGAATGGGTTGAGACCAAACGTCGTGTAGAAGAAAGTGTTAATGATATTGCTGAAAAATTAATTGAGCTATACAGCGCTAGAGATACCAACATTGGATTTGCTTTCTCAAAAGATGATGAAATGACAAAAGAATTTGAGGATGCTTTCCAATATGAACTAACAAACGATCAGATAATCGCTACTAGAGAAGTCAAAGAAGATATGGAAATGACTAAGCCTATGGATAGGCTTCTTTGTGGTGATGTTGGTTTTGGCAAGACCGAAGTTGCAATACGCGCTGCCTTCAAGGCTGTCAAAGACAATAAACAAGTTGCGTATCTATGTCCAACCACTGTTTTATCTTTACAGCATTATGAAACTTTTATTAAAAGGTTTGCGGATTTCCCAGTAAGAATTGAATTATTGAATAGATATGTTTCTGATGCTGGCGTTAAACAAATATTAGAAGATTTAAAACTCGGCAAAGTCGATATATTGATTGGCACGCATCGTATTCTTTCTAAAGATGTTGTGTATAAAGATTTAGGCCTATTGATAATAGATGAGGAACAAAGATTTGGTGTAGAACACAAAGAAAAAATAAAAGTAATGAAGAATTCAATTGATGTTCTGTCATTAAGCGCAACACCAATTCCTAGAACCTTACAGATGTCTTTGATTGGTGTTAGAGGTCTATCAACTTTGGATACTCCACCAAGTAATCGCTATCCGGTTCAAACATATGTTGTTCATAAATCTGAAAATCTAATCGAAGAAGTAATCATGCGTGAGCTTGAGAGAAATGGTCAAGTGTTTTATTTATACAATGATGTTGATTTGATATATTCAATTGCATCTAAACTATCTAAAAAGTTACCTGAAGCAAAGATTGGCATCGCTCATGGCAAGATGGCAAGAGAAGAAATTGAAGATGTCATGTATAAGTTCTATAACAATGAAATCAACGTTTTAATATGCACAACAATAATAGAAACAGGATTAGATATTCCTAATGCGAATACGATTATTATTGATAATGCGCAGAACTTTGGTTTGTCACAACTATACCAGATAAAAGGTAGGGTAGGCAGGTCCGATAGGATTGCATATGCTTATTTGTTAATACCAGAGAGAAAACAATTAAACGAAGGATCATTAAAACGTCTAGAAGCAATTAAAGAATTCGCTTCACTAGGATCAGGATACAAGATTGCAATGCGTGACTTAACGATACGTGGCGCAGGTGATTTATTAGGCGCAAAACAATCTGGTTTTATTGACAATGTTGGTTTAGATTTATATCTTGCAATGTTAAATAAAGCAATAAAGATTAAGAAGGGTGAAGAAGTCGAAGAAGAAAAAGAAAAGAATATTGTAAATGTTCCAATATCTTCATATATTCCAGAAACCTTCTCAGATAATGATTATGAAAAACTTACTCTATATCATGAACTAGATAAAATAGACACTAAGCAAGATTTGTTAAATTACTATCTAAAAGTGCTAGACGAATATGGACGTCTTCCTAAACAAGTAGAAGCGTTATTTGAAAAGAAACGTCTAGAACTACTATGTAATCTAAATCTTATCGAAAAAGTATCAAATAAAGCCGGATTATTTAGAATAGTTTTATCTAAAGAGTATTCCGATAATATTGATGGTTTAAAACTATTTGAGTACTGCAACAATTTGTCAAAAGATATTAATATAGGTTATAAAAATAGTAAACTAGAGATATCCATTACAAATCAAGCTGATAGTATTAATAAAATACTGAAATTAGTGGATAATTTAGACAAGTTAGAGAAAAATGAGAATCGATAAATATTTAAAAGTATCACGTATCCTAAAAAGAAGAGAAGTTGGTAAAGAATTAGCACTAAACGATAGACTTTATATCAATGAAAAACTCGCAAAACCATCAAGTGAAGTTAACGTTGGTGATATTGTTAGAATAATCTTCGGTAATAGAGAAATATCTATTGAGGTCCTAGAAATAAAGACAACTGCTAGTAAAGCTGAAGCTTTTGGTATGTATCGTATCGTTGGCGAAAACAAGGACCGCACTTAAACTAAAGGGTATAAAATAGTATAATACTTATATGACTAAAAAAACTAAGAGTAAGAACAAGAAGAAAAACAACATTGGCCTTAAGATAGTATCAATTGTGTTTATTATCGCTTCTATCGTTATATTGGCAAATGTATTAAAGAGAGTATACAATGTGTTCTCCTTACAAAAACAAGCTGAAGTTGTTGAACAAGAACTACAAAAGCTTAAAGATGAAAACGCATCATTGATCTCGACGAAGGAAAAACTTGAAGATCCAGATTATGTACAAACTTACGCTAGAGGCGAGTATATGTTCTCAAAGGGTGATGAAAAGATATTCTATTTACCTACCGATGAAGATTAAGAGATGAAATCATCTCTTTTTTGATTAAAAAAATAAGAATATGAAGATTTTGTTTGAATAATATATAGGGGCAAATATGGAAAAACAAATAAGTAGACAAGAAATATACAAAGGCAAAGTTATACACGTCGTAAAGGACGAAGTTGAGCTTGATGATGGAAGCAAGACTATCAGAGAAGTAGTACTTCATAATGGTGGAGTATGTATCGGTTTAAAACATGGCGATAAGTATTTCATGGTTAAACAATATCGCTATGCGACGGGTAAAGAGATGTTAGAATTTCCTGCTGGCAAAATCGAATTAAACGAGAATCCTGATGAAGCAATTTTAAGAGAAGCAATTGAAGAAACAGGTTTTAAAGCAAAGAACGTTAGAAAGTTTGGCAGCATTATTCCAACTTGTGGATATTGTTCGGAAAGAATATATCTATATACTGGAGAAGCAGATGAATATATGGGTCAAAATCTAGATGAGGATGAAAGACTGAATGTTTTTGAGTATACCCTAGAAGAAATAAAACAAATGATAATTGATGGAAAGATTGATGATTCAAAAACTATTGCATTGATGTACAGGTTAGAGAATGAATAAAGAAAAAATTAGTTACGATAAACTAGTAGATACGGTAATAAGAATTGAACCGAGTAAGCGTCTTGAATATCTTTCTAATTTCTTTGTCAGCAAGAATTCTAAGAACTACGAGGTCGACAAAAACAACCCACTTCCATATAAACTTGTTCTTAAATATTTGTTCTCCTCACATATAGATATTGAGGAAAGAGCTTATAAAGCCATAGATAAATATGTTTTTTGTTATGAAGCAGTATTTATTATTTCTATGATTTCTGATGGAGCATATGCGAACTCTTATTTCAAATATTATTACAAATTAAAAGATGACTATCCAGGTCTTAGCGACAACGAAAAAGCTGCTTATTTAAAAATATTAGATTTGTATGTTGAATTTTTGATTGATATTGGCAATTACACTCAAGCTCAAAAAATAGAAGACTTATTAATGTTACTTTCTAATATAAGCACAAATAAAGAGACTGATCGAATGTTTTATATCTTATACATGAAGGAAGATGCAAAAGAGATGTATAAGTTATATTGTGAAAATAACGATCTTTCAATAGAATCGTATATCCTTTTAATGATTACGTTATTAAAGAATGATGAAGAATTGAAAACTAAAGGTGTATTGAGAGAATTCATCTCTAAATATAAGTATGGTGAATATCTAGGAAGAATATGGGATTTAGATACTAACGAAGAAGATGCGACGGATTTCTTTGACATCGTTGACTCATGTTATGATAAAATTCTTTCTGTACCTGATTTCTTTGCAACAATTGCGGAAATGACAAATAGTATAATAAATATATGATAGTTGATATTAAAAAGTTAAAAAGTATTAAAAACGAATTAGAAAGTCTTAATGATAAAGACAATGTTTTGTTTGTGAATGAAGATGGCACAAGTAAGTATGTGATTATGACTAGTGAATTATATGAGGAAATAGAAGAAACAAAGCAGATGCTAGATAATGTTGATTCTCCAGGATTCATCATTAATTCTAACGAAGATATTGAACTTACATACGAACAATACGAAACTATCAAAAAGAATGTTTTGAAGATGTTGGATGATGCGCTTAAACCAAAACCGGAGAATTTAAACTAATGAAAGGCTATTTTATTACTTTAGAAGGTCCTGATGGTTGTGGAAAAACAACTGTCGCTAATAATTTAGACAAAAAATTGACAGAGCTTGGTTATGAGGTTGTGCATACTAGAGAACCAGGCGGTATTGATATTGCTGAACAAATAAGAAATGTCATCTTAGATCCAAAGAATACTGCAATGGATCCAAAGACTGAAGCCTTATTATATGCAGCGAGCAGAAGACAACATTTAGTAGAAAGAGTATTTCCTGCTTTAGAACAAGGAAAGATTGTTATTTGTGAAAGATATCTAGATTCATCATTAGCTTATCAAGGCTTTGGAAGAAAACTGGGTTTAGACGAAGTGCTAAATGTTAATATGTTTGCGACAGAAAATACATATCCAGACTTAACTATTTATTTAGATATAGATGAAGAGGTTGGTTTGGCAAGATTAGCTGATAGAGAATTCAAAGATCGTTTAGACCAAGAGTCAATCGATTTCCATCATCTAGTTAAACAAGGATATAAAGAGGTGCTAAAACGTTTTAAAGATAGAATAAAAATCGTTGATGCCTCTAAAGATAGAGAAACAGTTGCTAATGAAGCACTAGACTTAATCATAGGATTAATAAATGATTCAAAGTGATTTAAAGCTAAAAGAGCCAGTAGCTTATCAAAGTTTATTTAATTCATTAAAGAATAATAAAGTAGCTCATAGCTACTTATTTTCTGGTGAATTTTCAAGATTGAAGATTGATACAGCATATTTGTTAGCAATGTCAATTGTTGAAGACGGTAATGGTTTCGCGTGTGAAGAATGCGAAACTTGTAAAAGAATACTAAATAATGAATACTTTGATGTTATCTATATAGATGGATATAAAGATTCAATCAAAAAAGATGATATTGAAAGAATAATGGATGAATTCTCTCGTACTTCTTTGGAAGCTTCAGGCAAGAAGATTTATATTCTAGCCAATATTAATAACTCAAGCACAAAAGTTATGAATATGATTTTGAAATTTATGGAAGAGCCTAGTAACGAAAATACTTATGGTATTTTTATCAGCGACAATAAAGATGGCTTGCTTCCAACTATTGTATCAAGGTGCCAAGAAGTTCCTTTTTTACAAAGAGATTTTAGTTATTTGATTAATGAATATACGGCAAACGGTTTTGATTATATTGATGCTTATTTGTTAACAAATATTCTTCATGAATATAATCCTAATTTTGATTTGAATGATGAGTTTTATCTAACAGCTAAAGATTATGTATATAAAACAATTGAAAGTTTAAATGAGCCAGAATATCTTCCAGTTTTATTCTATAAAGAGTTATATCCATCATTCAAAGACCGCGATGATTTAAGAACATGTTTAGATTATTATTTAGATATTATGTTACAGATGATTCAAGATAGTTTAGTCAATAATTGTATTGACGATGAAGAATACAATAATCATTTAAAGACAATACATGATTATAAACCTGATAAATTATTAAAGATTTTTACTAATGCAAAAGACAAAATTGCTATCAATGCAGAAAGAAAATTGTTGTTTGACTCAATTGCGTGTCAAATAATATCATATATCTAGAAAGGTAGTTTATGAAATATATATCAGTTAAATTTGAAACAACTAATAAATGTTACACATTCTCTTGTGAGGATGAAACGATAGTTAATGGATCAGGTGTTGTTGTAGAAACACAACGTGGTGTTGAATATGCGACAGTGGTTGGTGACCAATTTGAAAAACCTAACGTTGATATGGAGATTAAACCAATCATGCGTAAGGCTAACGAAGATGATTTAAAACAATTCAACATAAATAAAGAAGATGCGATAAAAGCTAAAGAAATATGCCAAGAAGAATCAGATAAGTTAGAACTTGGTATGAATATTATCTCGGCAGAATACACACTAGATAGAACAAAAATTACTTTTATCTATTTAGCTGATGATCGTGTAGATTTTAGAGAATTATTAAAGGTATTGGCATCAATTTTCCATTGCCGTATCGATTTAAGACAAGTTGGTACTAGAGATAAAGCGAAGATGGTATCAGGCGTTGGTGTTTGTGGCAGAGAATTATGCTGCGCTAAATTCTTAGGTGACTTTGATCGTATATCTATCAATATGGCTAAAAACCAATTATTAGCTTTAAACATTCAAAAGTTATCAGGACAATGTGGCAATTTAATGTGCTGTCTAAAATATGAAGATGAAGCATATAAGGATTTAAGGAAAGAACTTCCAAAAATTAATTCAAGCGTTGAATATGAAGGCGAAAAATACCGTATTACTTCAATGAATGTTATCGCAAAGAACTGTAAGTTAGAAAACAGTGAACATGCTATATTTATTTCCTTAGATGAATTACTAGAAAAAGGTAAATTCATTAAGACAGTAAAGAAAGAGAAAGAAGAAGAGGATAAGAGTGATGGTGAATAAAAACGCCACACTTTTTCTTGTGGCCACACCTATTGGCAATCTAAATGAAGTATCACCTAGAGCACTAGATATTTTTAGAAACGTTGAAGTGATAGCTTGTGAAGATACAAGAAATTCAGTTAAGTTATTAACTCATTTTGATATTCATACAAAGTTAATTACTTATCATAATTTCAATGAGGAAAATAGTGCTAAAGGAATTATATCTTTATTAGAAGAGGGCAAAGATGTTGCACTAATATCTGATGCAGGATACCCACTAATATCTGATCCGGGGTATGTTCTCGTAAATGAGGTAATTGAAAGAGGCTTTAATATTCAAACAATTTCAGGTCCTAGTGCCGGTATCAACGCATTAGTCGCATCTGGTCTTAGCACCAACCATTATTTGTTCTATGGATTCTTGAATTCCAAATCGACTATTGCAAAGAAGGAATTACAATCACTAGCCGATTTCCCATATACATTAATATTCTATGAAGCACCACATCGTATTGAGAAAACATTAAAGTTATGTTTAGAAGTATTAGGAAATAGAAAAGCAGTAGTAGCCAGAGAGTTGACGAAGATTCATGAGGAATATATAAGAGGCAATCTTGAAGAACTTGTTAAACTAACTGATGTGAAAGGCGAGATTGTTCTGCTAATTGAGGGGAATACCAATACAAAACCAGAAGTTAATCTAGAGGATCTTCTTCCACAAATTGATGAATTAGTTGCTAGTGGCCATAAGACCAAAAGCGCCATACAAGAGATAGCCGCTAAATACGAAGTCTCAAAAAACGAGTTATATAATCTGTATGTTAAAAGTAAATAACAGTATATACAATCAAGTGCTTATAGTGCTTGATTTTTTGTTTTCGGATAATAGTAAAGTGCGTTTACGATTGAAACTACTATAGTGATATAATTATATAATAAAGCCCTTTTGTTATGGCTTAAGGAGTTATCATGTCTGAAAAACTATTTAGAGAGAAGAGCATAAAGCGAATAACATCGCCTGAAGAATTAAATGACTATTTAAAGGTCACTACTCCAGGTGTATGGATTCTTTTGGCATCCGTTATCATTCTACTTGTTGGTGCATTAGTATGGGCTATTTTTGGAACCATGAATACCGAAATAAGCACTGTAGCTATTAACACCACAGGCAATGAAATAAGAATTTATGTTAAAGAATCAAAAATCTCTGAAGTTGAAGTTGGACAGACAGTAAAAATAAATGGTTCAGAATATACAATTGATGAAATAGAAAGAGACCCTATTAGTATTGATAATTCATTCCCTGACTACGTTCTACACGTTGGAAATCTACAAGTTGGTGAATGGGTATATCGTGCGATTGTTAATGCGGAAATAGAGCCTGGTGTTTACGAGGCAAAGATTGTTGTAGAAAGTATTAAACCATTAAGTCTAATTACTAATTAAATATGAAGAAGATTAAGAAGCCAATAAATCACGGAGTATGCAAAGTTCCAGTTGTTATGCAATTGGAAGCTTTAGAGTGTGGCGCTGCATGCTTAGCGATGATTTTGGCTTACTATGATAAATGGATTCCTTTGGAGCAGATTAGATCAGACTGTGGCGTTTCTAGAGATGGTTCAAATGCCAAGAATATGCTTAAAGCTGCTCGATACTATGGATTAGAAGCAAAAGGATATCGCTATGAAGTTGAATCTTTACAAGAAGAAGGTCAATTCCCTTGTATTATTCACTGGGGTTTTAACCACTTCGTTGTTCTAAATGGTTTCAAACATAATAAAGCATATTTAAATGATCCAGCTCGTGGAGAAATATCTGTTGATATGGACACTTTTGATGAACAGTTTACAGGTATTGTTTTGAATTTTGCTCCAGGTCCAACATATGAACCTTCTGGTAAACAAAAGAGTATGCTTGTATTTGTAAAGCGTAGATTAAAAGGATCAGAACCAGCAATTATCTTTACTATAGTCACCAGTATCATCGTTGCTTTGATGAGTGTAATAAGCCCTGGTTTTTCAAAAATATTTATTGATAGATT
>JAGHUL010000110.1 GCA_018064825.1 Candidatus Colivicinus equi | reverse complement strand
TGTTGACAGTCATATGAACCTCTGATATAATCAAATTACCATATAAGTTAGGAGGTGAGGATGTATGGACAAATTGATTCCGGGTACAAATATCAAATATTCTACCAGTGATGATGTATTTGCGGTATTTAGACCACTTATAGAGCTAACTGGAGGATTATCACTTGGGCAGATATGTTCGATTACAGGTTTACAATCCTCAACCATTCAGAATTGGGTTAAAAGAGGATATGTACAAAGACCCGTACGAAAAAAATATTCTGAGAAGCATCTTTCAAGAATATTACTTATTTCTGCATTAAGAGATTGTATCAATATTGAAGAGATTGGCGAAATAATGAATTTAATCAATGGCGATACTGAAGATGAGAGTGATGATATTATCTCGGATACAAAACTTTATGAGTATTTCGCTCTAGCAATTAAGAATATCGATTCATTAACACTTAATGATGAAGATATTGAAACAGTAATCAATCGTTTGTTAGAGAATGAAACTCATATAAATGAATTAGTATATGCATTAAAAATTATGGTTTATGCATATATTACAGGTATATGTTTTAAAAAGATTGATGAAAATTTAGAAAATTTAAAAACTTATAGGAGGAAATAATTAAATTGTTAACAATATTTGTGCTTATGGTTTTGGTAGGCAGGATGTTATTCGGAATGTTGTTTCCTATGCCACATATTGTTCATAGGCCAATATATAGAAGAGGGTTCGGAAGACCTTATTGTGGTATGCGCCACTATGGTGGTATGCATCATTTCTGCGGACCAAGAATTCATCGATAAGTAAAGGAGAGAAATAAAATGAAAAAGAGATTATATAAGAGTGCAACTGATAAGAAAATATTCGGAGTATGTGGTGGTATTGCTGAATACTTCGACATTGATTCAACTTGGGTAAGGTTGATTATGGCATTATTGATTTTGTGCATGGGCAGTGGCTTGTTGGTATATATTGTTGCTGCACTAGTTATGCCAGAAGCTAACAGCAAAAGAAAAGATGTTGTAGATGCAGAATTTTCTGTTAAGCAAGAGCAGGAAGTAAATAATGATGAACAAAATTAAAAAATATTTATATGTAGCGATAGTGGTTTGGGCAATAGTTTTATACCTAATGTTCTTGCCAGCTATCAATCTACATTCATTAGGTTTTTGGGTATATCTATTATTCTGCTTTGTACCATTCGTGTTAATTAACTTCGATTATAGAAATGGCCCAAATAGCTTAAAGAATAAGACCTTTATAACAATAGGAATTGTTGTGATAGTTGTGATTATGTTGGCCGGATCAATCGGATCGCCATACCTAGGCGGCTTAAACGCCTATCGTAATCGTATTAATATTCCTAAGAGCAGTGAAATTAGTGATATTGAGGAATTTGATAAAACACAAGTTCAAATCGTTGATAAAGCTATCGCTATGTCTTTAGCTGATCGTGTATTTGGCGAAATGGGAGCAGATATTGTATCTCAATATGATATATCTAATAGTTATTCATCAGCTGTTGTAAATAATCGCATGTATCGATTAACTCCTGTTGAATTCTCTAGCACGATTAAATGGATTATGACACGTTCAAATGGAACACCTGGATATATAAGCGTTGATGTAACTGATGGAAACACGGTGTTTCATGATGTAGACGCAGGCTTAAGGTATATGCCTAATGCTTGCCTATTTGATAACCTGACTTTCCATTTGAGAATTAAATATCCAACATTTATATTTGGTGATTCTAAATTTGAGGTTGATGATGAATGGAATCCTTATTGGGTAAGTGAGGTTATGTCATATCACTTTATTGACAAAGCTCCTGATGTAAAAGGCGTTGTCATTACTAATCCAATAAATGGTGATTGCCAATATTATGACGTAAAAGATGTTCCTACCTGGGTTGATAATGTGTATGATGCGCCATTAATTTGTGAGCAATACAATTCATATGGTCACTATGTAAACGGATTATTTAACTTCTCACAAAAAGGTGAAACAGCAACTACTAATGATTATGCATATCTACAAAAAGATGGTCATTTATGGATGTATACAGGTATAACTTCTCTAGGAAGTGATGAATCTAATGTTGGTTTTATCTATGTCGATATGCAAGATAAAGAAGTGATCTATATTGTTTCAGCCGGCGCTGAGGAATATTCTGCAAGAGCTTCTGCCGAAGGTGCTGTTCAAGAAAAAAGATATACAGCAGTTTTCCCAACGATGGTAAATATTGATAATGAGCCAGTGTACTTCATGGGCTTAAAGGATGATGCTGGTTTGATTAAAGCATATGCCTTTGTATCTTACAAGAATTATCAGAAAGTTGGTGTAGGCGACAGTGTTGATGAAGCTTATAAGAACTATACTGGTAAGAATGTTATAGATGTTGATAATTCTATTGAAGCAAGTTTTACTATCAAAGACATTGCTCAAGCCGTTGTTGAAGGAAATAGTATCTTCTTTATTGAAACTGAACAAGGAGATTATTATCATTGTTCAATAGATATAAGCAACAAATTGCCATTCCTAAAAATAGGTGACAAACTAACATGCTTAGTTAAAGATGACATGATTGTTGAAATCAAATAATCACTAGCGGATATTCACTTATCCGCTAGTTTTTACTATTATTGTATATGGACAAGGAGGGCAATAGAATGATAGATAATATGTTAAAATTCTTAGATAATAGTCCCACCGCGTATAATGCAACAAAGAATATTGCGGATATATTAAGTGAAAAAGGATACGAAGAATTATTTGAAAACAAAGAATATAAGGTTAAAAAGGGTGGCAAGTACTTTATTAGAAGAAATGGTTCTAGTATCATAGCTTTCAATATTGGCAAAAAATTAAATAATCCAGCACTACATTTAACTAGTTCACATACTGATTGTCCTAGTTACAAAGTAAAATCTAATGCTTTATTAAAAACTAGCAACGGTGTAAAACTTAATGTCGAAAAATACGGTGGCGTTTTACATAGACCGTGGTTTGATCGCCCATTGTCACTGGCTGGTAGAGTCATGATTAATAAAGGGAAACATGTAGAAGCTGTTACATATTTAGACACAAAGCCATTCTGTATTCTTGCTTCAGTACCTCCACATCTAAGCAGAGAAGTTGAGAACAAAGCAATAGATCCAGAAATAGATATGGTTCCTATTGTTTCATTAAATGACAAGTATGATTTCAATGATTATTTGGCACGTAATCTAAAAATCAATAAAAAAGATATCTTGGGCTATGATTTATTCGTATATCCTATAGAAAAAGCGTATAAGTGGGGTGACCACGACGAGTTCATCACTAGCAAGCATCTTGATAATCTTGAGTGTGCTTATACTTCATTGATGGGCTTTATCAATACTTTCAATGACAACAATATCAATGTCTTTGCGAGCTATGACAACGAAGAGATTAGTTCTCTTACTAGACAAGGCGCAAATTCAGATTTTCTAGAGTTGAATATACAAAGAATCGCAAAAGAACTTGGCGTTGATTATGGACGCTTAGTGGCAAATGGTTTCCAATTGTCGTGCGATAATGCTCATGGTATTCATCCAAATCATCCTGAATTATATGATAAAGAAAATGCACCTAAATTAAATGGTGGTGTCGTAATTAAATTTGCCGCAAATCAAACATATACTTCAGATGGACTTTCTGGTGCGCTATTTAGAAAATTGTTATCTAATAATAATATTAAGTACCAAGAATACGCTAATAGAACAGGAATTAGAGGTGGAAGAACATTAGGAAATTTCTCTAATTCTCATGTATCTTTAATCTCAATAGATATTGGTTTAGCTCAATGGGCTATGCATTCACCAATAGAGACTTGTGGAAGTGAAGATGTAAATGAAATGATAAAAGCAATTAAATGTTTCTACAAGACTTCACTTAAAATCTCGGGAGACTGTTTCAGTTTATAAATATGGGCTTGTTCTCTAGGCTATTTAAAAAAAGAGTTGAGGGTGATGTTGTAGATCTGGTTGAAGATTATCGCGTCAATGAAAGAAATTCATATGATGGCGTACCAACTGTTTACTACGATATATATCTTCATGGTAACAACGTTAAGGTTGGCAAGATTGAACTTCGTCTGTCTGTTGAAGGCGACAATATTTATTATGGCCATATTGGATATAACATTGTGCGTGAACATCGTGGGCATCATTATGCTTATGAAGCATGCAAAGTCTTATTTAATATAGCTAGAGATGAGTTTAAACTATCTGAATTAGTTATTACTTGTTCACCAGAAAATGTTGCTTCATATAAAACATTGAAGATGTTAAATGGCGAGCTAGTTGATTTAGTTAAAGTTCCTAATAATCATTTATTGTACATATTGGGAGAAAAGACAAAATATATATTTAAGTATAAGATTGATTTGAATTAGTAAATATGGTTGAAGTTTTTTTATTAGGTATTTCTTTAGCAATGGATTCCTTGTCGATGTCTATTGTTAACGGAATTAAGTACAACAATTATAGTAAGAAGATGATGATTGCTTCGTCAGCATCTTTTGGTTTATTTCAAGGTATAATGCCATTACTTGGTTATCTAGTGTTTTCACCTTTCATAAAATATGTTGATAGGTTTGATCACTGGCTTGTCTTTATAATCCTTGGCTATCTAGGTATAAGCATGATTAGAGACGGCTTAAAAGGTGATGACGATGAAGGAAATAGTAATGAAGCATTTTCTTATAAGATTTTATTTGCGGAATCAATCGCAACATCAATTGATGCCTTATCGGTTGGTGTAACGCTTCCTTCATTAAGTGTTAATCCGTATTTATCTTGCTTGATTATTGCGGTATGCACTTTTGTTATTTGTTTAATTGGCCATGGTTTAGGAAAGAGGATTGCTTTATTGCTTAAAAACAAAGCGATTATCTTTGGTGGCAGTGTATTATTTATTATCGGATTAAAGACATTGCTTGAAGGTTTTGGAGTGTTGTAATGGAAAAATTAAAAGACATAGCAGAAGCAGTAGCATATTTAAAACAAGGTGATATCGTTACTAGTAATGGCAAAGATCAATTTATTTTGCGAAATAAAAAAATATGCCGCTATGACAACGGCAATTTTTTCTCAATGGACCCTAAAGACTTTTTAGATTTATTTAAATCATCTAATTTCTATCTATATGAAGATAGTGCCTATATAGATGAAGAAAAAGATGAAGCATATTATCGTTATTATCGTAAATAATTATAGTTTCTTTAAGAAGTTATAGAATTCCTTAATATTATTTTTTTTACAATTCCAAGAACATACGAATCTGACTACAGTATGAGTGTCATCATATTTTGCCCAATCAGAAACGATATATTCTTGTTTTATTTTGCGCAATAATTTATCTTCCATTATTACGAATAATTGGTTAGTGAATGATTCAACATACATTTCTATACCATAGTGTTTTAAAACGAGTTTTAATGCTTGAGCGCAGAAGTTAGCTTGTTTAGCTAATTTGTAATATAAACCATCAGTAAATAAAGCGATGAACTCAACTCCCATAACTCTTGATTTAGCCATCATTGACAATTTTTGTTTCATTAAATATCTAAAGTTAGGTTTTAATTCTTCGTTTTTAATTACAAAAGCTTCACCATATAGGGCACCATTCTTTGTTCCACCGATATAAAAGATATCAGTAAGTTCACAAATATCTGGTAAAGATAAGTCGTTTGTTTCGGCAACTAACGCAGAACCTAAACGAGCACCATCTAGGTATAGATATAGGTTGTGTTTTTTACACATTTCACTAATATCTGTTAATTCTTGTTTGCTATAAATTGTGCCTAATTCGGTTGGATTGGATATGAAAACCATCTTTGGTTTTACCATATGTTCATCAGGATGCTTTAAAACGATTTCTTCAATTTGTTCTGGTTTTATTTTTCCATACTTAGTTGGAGCAGTAAGTATCTTATGGCCAATAGCTTCTACTGAACCTGTTTCATGAATATTGATATGGCCAGTTTCACAAGCGATGACCGCTTCGTATGGTTTTAATAATGAGATCGCTAAAGTGTTACATGGTGTTCCACCAGGAATGAAGTGAATATCAACATCGTTATTCTTTAGTTCTTTCTTTATTAGCTCACTGGCTTTAATACAATACTTATCTAAGCCGTAACCTGTAACTTGTTCGTAATTTGTATCAACAAGTGCTTTAAGGACTTGCGAACATGCGCCTTCTGAATAGTCGTTTTCAAATGAATACATTTTCTTTCTCCGTTTTTTTAATAATGTTGTTTTCTCTTACTATTATTTTAGACCTTTCTAGTTTATTTATTAACCTAGAAAGTGTTTCCCTTTTTAAAAATAGCTCTTTTGCTAGAGAAGTTATTGAAGTGTAGCTAATTGCATCATTATTGATATGCAAATAGAACAGCAATCTTTCTTTAGCGTCGTTCATAGATAATAGTTTAATTCTGTTATTTAATTCCTTGCCAAAATCTGATTGGATTCTTAAATATTCAATTAAGAAGTTTTCGTTTGTTTCTAACAAATGAAGCAAGTGATCTTTATTTATAAAGCAAATTGATGTCTTTTCATCAGATACGATGTTGCCTTTATAACGTGGATTAGATGAAAAGATAAGATTGTTTCCAAAAATGCCATCCTTTGTTAGAACGTTAAATATTACTTCATCGCCATTTTCGAGGTAGGTGCTTATTGAAACTCTTCCGTCTATGATTATGCCGATATTGTCGCATAAATCATTTTCGTGAAAAATAATGCCATCCTTTTCATATGCCTTATATGTTAAATTCTTTTTTTGTTTTGTTGTTAAAGTATCTAATAAGGTTTTCATATATGTGTGATTCAAATCACATACAATCATATTATAAACCAATATAATATTCTTGAGGTGATTATATGAAAAAGATTATATGTATATTGATGATATTATTGCTCCTAGTTGGGTGCACAAATATAGATAAAGAACAAAATGATTTAGAAACAAAAGGGTATTCAATTTTGTGCCCATCTGGTGCACCAGCTTTAGTATTTTACAACAATTTATCTAATTTTGATGTAGCGGATGCGGGAGCTATTAAAACACAAGTCCTTGGCGAAGATGGTCCTGACTTTTGCGTTTTGCCGACAAATGTTGCCATAGCATTATTAGAAAAGGGCATAGATTATAAATTGGCTATGACGGTTACTTATGGTAATTTCTATATGTGTGCAACGGGTAGAGATGATGATGTTTCAATGGATAAAGGAGACAAAATCGTTTTATTCTCTGAGGGCTCACTTCCTGACTTATTATTCCATTATGTGTTTGGAAATCAATATGATGAAAGTATAAGCTATGTTGGCGATGCTTCTGATGCTTTGCGTGAAATTGTGTCAGAAAGTTCCGACGCAGAATATGTATTGATGGCTGAACCAGCCTTAACTATTGCTTTTTCCAAGAATCCAGATGCATACGAATATTCTGATATACAACGACTATATAAGAGTTTGACTTTGACCAAGATTTTCCAAGCTTCATTGTTGGTAAGCAATAGAATTAATCATGAAGAAGTAATTGAATTTTTGAATAGTTTAAAATCTGATATCGATGTATTGTTAGATAATCCAAGCGTCATTAAAGATAAAATCGGAGAAAGTAACTTATCAGAAGAATTAGCTCAAGCGATGTTTGGCAATATTGATGCTGATATAAAAGCTATATCAAATCATAATAGATTAGGTATAGGCTATAATAACCCTATAGATGATAAAGAAGCGCTTGATAAATTTATCTCTCTATTTGGAATGGACAAAACTAGTGAAGAAATATACTTTAAGTAAAATACTATATCGATTATTAGGCTTTGCATTATTACTTGGCATTTGGCAAATTGCTAGCA
>JAGHUL010000083.1 GCA_018064825.1 Candidatus Colivicinus equi | reverse complement strand
GAACTAGGTATATTATCTACAAATTTAGAAAAAGCTAAATTAAATCCTTTATCTAAACAATCTTGGGCAATTTTCTTTCCATAATAATCGTTAGAAAAGGCGCTTACGAAATATATATCTTCACCCAAATTAGTTAAGTTTTCACCAATGTTTCTACCAACACCGCCAAAAGAAAAACTGATTTTAGCGATATTAGAATCGTGTGGAATTATCTTGTTGTCACTGCGTGCAAAGATATCAATATTTGCCCCACCAATTACAAACACTCTAGCCATTAATCGTATAACCTCCTAAAGATATTTAAACAATCCTCGTAATGATAATATTGTTCGATATAAGAATCTCCATCAGAGTTTGACAGAATCAACAAATAAGAACGATTGTCTTTCTTATAAAATACCATAATTAATTGTCCAGCCACAGTAGTAAAACCTGTTTTTCCACCTAAAACCTCAACATTGTAGCCAGAAACATAATTAACTGTAGAATGGTAGAACAAATCATCACTACCTAAATAATGTAAAGACTCCAAGATTTCTCTACCTTCTTTATATTTTAAACAATCTAAACTTACCAACAATAAATCATCAATAGATGTGTAATGCTCATCATCGTGTAAACCTGTCGTGTTCTTGAATTGTGAACATGTGCAACCAAGTTCTTTGCATCGTGCATTCACTTCATCCAGTAAGTTCCATCCTCTAGATATAAAATAATTTTCTAAAGCTACTGCTGCATCAGCGCCACTAGGTAAAACCAGAGCATACAACAATTCTTCTAATGTATATTCTTTACTTGCTTTTAAATTCGCTAAAGAAGCATCTTGAGCAATCAAACTTGTAAGTTGAGCATTAGATAACGACGAAGTTGCTTGTAAATCTTCACATTTTGCTAAAACAGCATCTAAAGTAAAAATCTTCGTTAAACTTGCAGGATATATTTTCTCTGAATTGTTCTTTTCGTATAAGACTTTGAAATCATTTAATCTAATCAATAAATAACCACGTGAATGTAAATCAAAATCAAAAGTTTTTGCCTCGCTATCATCAACTACATTGATGTAACTAGGATCAAACTTTTCCATTGGCCTAACTTCTTTACAGCCAACAAGTATCATAAGAATAAGAACTGTCGAAACTATCTTTTTCATATCAATTTTTCAAATAAATTATAAGACTTTAATTGTAAATCCGCATTCTCCATAAAGAAAGAAACGACATAATTAAAATCTATATAATCAAAACTAAACTGTTTCAATATATCATAATGTTCAAAGTTTGCCTTAATAATCATTCTAAATTTCTTTAAACGTTCGACATCAACAATCTTTTCGCCATTAAGATGCTTATGGCACAAGAAACCGCCATGATTGTTTGAAATAGAGACAACCTTTGTGTCTTCACATAAAGAACAATGATCGACAACAGGCATGATACCATATTGTTTTATTAAATAAGAAAAGAAAAGTGAACCTAATAAAAATCTATTATCTTTATTTATATTCTTAAAGACAAATAATAATTCATCATATGTTGGAATATCCTGGTTCTTTATACATGCTTCAATAATGATATTCTTGAAACTCATCATTTCAATATCTTTATCGTCAAAATAATTATTTAGTAGTTTGCCATTATGTAAAGAAAAAATGGTTTTATTGTCTTTGTAATCAAACAAGAGTTCATACTCACACATTGGTAGATAGTGATTCTTGCTTGTCATTTTTTTACTCGATTTAGTTACAAATGAAAGTATTCCATATTCTTTAGTGATGACTTTCATCAAGGAATCCGTTTCTTTGTAATCACTAATAGACAAAATAAAACCATTTACTTTATCATTCATCTTTGTCACCAACAAAGTAACCTAAATCAAATAATTTCTTTTCTTTATTTAACCAGTCTTCTTCAACCTTTACATATAAAGAAAGAATTATTTTTTTATTATCAAATAGTTTGGCAATATCCAAAGATGCAGCCTGATTAATCTTTTTAAGCATACTTCCTTGTTTACCGATGATGATGCCTTTATGCGATTGCTTATTACAGATGATACTTGCTTCGATAAATACTTTTGAAGTCTTCATTTCGATTACATCGATTTTGCATGCCACTAAATGAGGTACTTCTTCTCTAGTATTCAAGATAACTTTTTCTCTAATTATTTCGCTGATTTGGAATTTAAGATCAACATTAGTAATCATATCTTTTGGATAATATTGAACATCATCGTGAAGATAAGATTTCGTGACGTTTAATAGTTCTTCAAAATTAGTTTTTTCTTTACCGCTAATTGGAATTAATTCATTAAATTTATAATTGCTATCAGCATAAGCTAGACGTTTAATTATCGTATCATTACTAATTTCATCAATCTTGTTTAATAACAAGAATACAGGCACTTCATATGAAAATAGTTTTTCTATTATTTCTTTATCTTCGTTTTGTAAGCCACTATTACCATCAACTAGATAATAAATAACATCTACTCCTGCAGCTTGAGACATTGCTTCTTTATTCATGTAAGAACCCAAACTTGAAGTTGGATTATGAATACCAGGCGTATCAATAAAAACAATTTGATAATCGTCTTCATTATAGATACCTAAAATAGCGTTACGTGTTGTTTGCGCTTTGTGAGTAGTGATAGCAACTTTAGTGCCAAGTAACGAATTTAATAATGTTGATTTGCCAGCATTTGGTTTGCCAACGATCGCAACAAAACCCGACTTCACTATTTCAAATCCTCGTTTGTGAAAGAATAAGGTAACATTTCAGCTGGCGAAGTTGTAGTTTCTTGTTTACCATTTGATAAATATATTGGTGTATCAGGATTAAGCAGTTCGGCTAAAACTTGGCGACATGCACCACAACTATAAGCTAGCGTATTTCCATCAGATACAATTGCTAAAGCGACGATATCATCTTTACGATAGCCATTACTATAAGCATTAAATACAGCTGCTCTTTCAGCACAAATTGTTGAACCATAGGCTGCATTTTCGATATTGCATCCAGGTATAAACTTTCCATCTTTAGTATAAATGCAAGCACCTACATGATAATTTGAGTAAGGTGCATACGCATTTTTCATTGCTTCAAATGCTTTTTCAATAAGTACTTCTTTATCCATTAGATAATCCTCCTTAGGCAAACAACAATACATACTATTAGACTACCGATGCTAGAAAATAATACGGCACCGCTAGACAAGTCTTTTAACGTTTTAATTCTTTCATCATATTCATCATTAAGATAATCACCAATCTTTTCAACTGCAGTATTAAATATCTCACAAGTAATAACGACGAAGATACATATAATAAAAGCTAACCATTCATAATAATCTAGTTTAACGATGATTCCTCCAATAATAGCCATAATTCCTAGTAACAATTGAACTAGTACGGCTTTATGGCTAAAAGCTATCTTTAATCCATTAAAAGCATCTTTAAACTTTTTCACTTCAAATTTCCAACAATCTTTCTTTGCAAAGCAAACATTTCCTTTTCATCTTCCTTGTTCATATGATCGTATCCAAGTAGATGCAACAAGCCATGGACAAACAAGAAAACAAATTCTCTTTCTACACTATGGTCGTATTCTTTGGCTTGGCTATATACTCTATCACGATTAATAAAGATATCTCCTAATTCAACTACTCCATCTTCTATTTGAACTTCTTCATCATCTAATAAAGCAAAAGAAATGACATCAGTAACCTTATCAATATTACGATAATCTCTATTAATTCTCTTAATACTTATTGGACCTACCGTAATTAGCGATAGAACGTATTTATCTTCCAATGACAAGACTTTTAAGGTCTTCTTGTAATATTTATCTAGCAAGGGATAATATTGCTTAAAATCGTCATATTTAGTCTTATTTACGATGTTTACCATACTTTCATTATACTTGAATTTAACTATTTTTAATGATATATTAAATTAGCAGTCTAAGAGGTAGAGTGCTAATAATTTGCTAAAGGGAGGAAACAAAATGGCAATTAAACAATTTAAAACAGAATCAAAAAGATTGTTAGACTTGATGGCAAATTCAATATATACCAACACTGACATCTTCTTAAGAGAGCTAATCTCTAACGCATCTGATGCCCTAGATAAAAGACACATCATGTCATTAACTGACACAAGCATCGAAGCTAGTGACTTAAAGATAGGCATCGATGTAGACAAGAAAGCAAAAACAATCACTATTACTGATAATGGCGTAGGTATGGATAAACAAGATTTAGAAGATAATCTTGGAACAATCGCCAAATCAGGATCATTCGATTTTAAACAGCAACTAGATGATAAGACAGAAGCAGACATCATAGGCCAATTCGGCGTAGGTTTCTATAGTGCCTTCATGGTAGCTGATAAAGTTGAAGTATTATCGAAGAAAGTTAATGCAGAAAAAGCTTATCTTTGGTCTTCAGATATGGAAGGTTATGAAATTAAAGAAGCTAAAAAAGATGACTATGGAACTATCATTACCCTTCACATCAAAGACAATACAAAGCAAAAGAAATATGATAACTATCTAGAGTCAAATGAAATTCAAGGTTTAGTAAAGAAATATTCAGACTACATTAGATATCCAATCCAAATGATGGTTGAAACATATGACTATAAAGAAGATGGCAAATCTGAAAAAGTAACAAAACTTGAAACAGTAAACTCAATGTTACCAATCTGGAAAAAGAATAAGAAAGATATCAAACAAGAAGACTATGATAACTATTATTCTCAAGAATTCTTCGATTATTCTAAACCATTAAAAACAATTCATTACAAAGTTGAAGGAAACACATCATATACTGCATTACTATATATTCCATCTACTAGACCATATAACTATTTCACTACTGACTATAAATTAGGCCTTAAGTTATATTCTCGTGGTGTCTTCATTAAAGATGAAGCAAAAGAAATCGTTTCAGATTACTTTAGATTCATTAGAGGCGTTGTCGATTCTGATGACCTATCACTAAACATCTCACGTGAAATCTTACAACAAGATTATCAAATGGAAACATTAAAGAAATCTGTTGATAAGAAAATCAAAGCAACACTTACAACAATGCTTGAAAAAGATCGTGAAACATATGAAAAATTCTATGATGAATTCGGTGGCCAACTAAAATATGGTTGTTACGACAACTTCGGTATCAACAAAGACATCTTAATCGATCTATTATTATTCAAATCAACTAAAGAAGATAAATATGTAACGCTTAAAGAATATAAAGAGCGTATGAAGAAAGATCAAAAAGAGATTTACTTCGCAAGTGGCGAAACAATTGATAAGATAAAGAAACAACCACAATTAGAACAAGTATTAGATAAAGGCTATGAAGTTCTATACTTCACAGATACGGTTGATGAATTCTTATCTCAAATAATAAGAGAATATGATGGAAAACAATTCGTATCTATCCAAAAAGCAGATTTAACATCAGCAGACGAAAAGAAAGAATTAGAAAAGAAAGCATCTGATTCAAAAGAATTATTAGATAAGATAAAAGAACAATTAAAAGATAAGGTTGCGGATGTTAAACTATCTTCAAACTTAAAATCAAATCCTGTTGCTTTATCTTCACAAGATGAATTATCAATCGAAATGGAAAAGGCTTTGAAACAAATTAATCAATCAAACGTTTCAGC
>JAGHUL010000049.1 GCA_018064825.1 Candidatus Colivicinus equi | reverse complement strand
ATAGATAAACCTGCTAATATTTTTCAAGCATAATTTTAAAAAAATTTATATCACAACCAAAAGTCAGGATTTATTCCTGATTTTTTAAATATGTTTCATCTGGCCTATGATGAATTAAATAATTATGCTTCTAAAGTATTTAATACTTCTGATACTCTAGAATGATATATTCTTAAGAATTTATTGTAAGCCGCAAACATGGCAACTCTATAGTGTTTTCCTTCTTGTCTTTTCTTTAGGAAATAATTAGTTACTGGATCTCCTTGATAAGAAACTTGATGTTTATTAATAGAATCTATAAGTTCATATCCAAGCTTTCTCATAATTTTAGAACCTCGTTTAGACATGTGTCTATCAGTTCCTGTAAACTGTCCTGACTGATATGGTGGTGCATCAATTCCTGAATAAGCTATTAAAGCTTTAGCACTATGAAATCTTCTGGGATCACCAATCTCAGCTATAAGCCTAGGTCCTATACTATCGCCAACACCTTTCATAGCCATAACTGTTTCGTATTCTGGCATTTGTTTGGCTAGTTGTCTCATTTTGGCTAAAATAGTAAACAAGGAAGTATTAGTTTCCTTAAGTAGGCTTACAGCTGACAATACAACCATATGTGTTGATTCATCAGCTTTAAGAGTAGGGATAGCGTCTTTAGAGATAATGTATAGCTGGTGGGCTTCATTTCCATTTAGACGATATCCTTTTTTCTTTAGCCATTTATTATATCTTTCAATGAATTTGTTTTCAGAATATTTGATGATTAAATCTCTGTGCCAATATTCTTCCACGAAGTCACAAAGCTTATCTTTACCATTATTTCTATTGAAATCATCAAGTAAATCATAGATTCCTGGCATTGTCTGATCTAATAGATTACATAAAGCTATGCTTCTATTACTTCTAGTTTTCATAAACTGAACATATTGTTTTCCTAGGAATCTTAATTCTTCTCTTTCATCGCTCATTATTAAATTTTCATTTTTCTTATACCAATAATCGATACCATACTGGGCAATGATAAGAGAATCAATTCTATCAGTCTTTGGATTTCTTATTCCCTGATAGCGATATCTCTTCATTTCTAAAGGATTAACGATTATTACTTCATATCCTTTATCTTTGAAGTAATTTGAAATTGGAAGATGGTAGTTACCTGTAGCTTCCATAATGATATGAATTTCTTCTTTTTTAAACTGGCCAAGTTTTTTAATGAATAAGTTCAAATCACTAATACAGTGTTTATAGTCTTTAGGCGATAATACTACTTCTCCATATGGCTTAAGAGCGCTAATAGTACTTTTACCTTTTGAGACATCAATTCCTACACTGATCATAATAAAAAAACACCTCCTTCAATAAGTAATAGCTGGCGACCATCCACACTTACTAAAACTCATTTTCGTTGGTGACACGTAATCTTCTTTTATCTAACAGAAGTCACAACCTGCTTAATCGAATATAATAATAAGGGGAATGGCTAACTGTTTATACGCGGGTGTATCAATTACTGATATCCCAATTAGAATTACGTTAGACCATCTATTTCCCTTATTATAAAAGTAGTGTAGATGTTTCACTAACAGCTACACTTATATAGTACGAAATTAGAATTTGTAAAGGAAATTGATATATGTCAACTGGTTTGAAAATAGGAACTGTAGCAGTAGAACAACACAAAGTTAAGTGGGAGCTATTGGCTGAAGAAACAATACAGATTTTGAAAGAAGTAATGAAAGAGGATTTGATTGATGCTCAGCATATAGGAAGCACAGCAATAAAAAAAATATGTGCTAAACCTATAATAGATATTGTTGTAGGAGTCAGTAGTTTTGATAAAATCTTCAAACATAATGATGAATTGGCGCAAAGAGGAATTGTATATCGTAGAGAAGACCATCCTGGGCAACATCTATATGTTTCTGGAGAGTTGGAAAAGAATATTCAAACCCATTATATACATGTGGTTATTTGGGGACAGGCTTCCTGGAATAACTACATTAATATGCGAGATTATTTGAATGCTCACGAAGATAAAGCTATGGAATATTCAAAATTAAAAGTATATTTGGCAGAAAAATTTTCTGAGGATAGAATTGCTTATACAAATGCTAAAAGTGATTTTATTGAAGATATACTAAGAAGTGCTAATATTTGGAAAATGCAACAACAGAGAGAATAAAATCCCAGTTTATAAAACTAAAGACAAGAATTAAACCTTGTCTTTTTTGTATATGTAATCAATGAAAGGGTATTGAGTTTCTCCCTCTAACAAGGAATAAACCTCTTGAATATCCTTTTTGTTTTCTTCTTTGATTTCATCAGCATTTAAATAATAATTAAACTCTGGTGCTTTTAAGTTATTACTATGTAATAGTTTTTGCCTACCATAGAACCTATTATCCAAATCCTTATAAAGATATTTAAGAAGATATTTTGAAAGTTCAAACTCTCCTTGTTGGATTATAGGCAAGGCAATAGAGAAGCCTTTGTTTCAATATTCAACATCATAATATGTTATTGTTTTAGTTCCTTTGAAATCTGCTCCAGTAATCTGTTTAGGTTCTCTTTCTGGTATCAATTTTGAACCTACTGGGGCATTTGTTATGATGTGGAAATGGATTACATATTTACAAGTTTTCTTTGCTCTGTGGTGCTGTATTTCTGGAACAGCAACATAACAAAAATCTGGAAAGTTTCTCTTACAGCTTCTAATGTAGCTTTGAAGATTAGAATATGCTTCACTTATATTTTCAATATCTTCTTTATAAGTTAAAGTAATGAAACTCTTAAATCTATCTTCATTGTTTTCAACAAGTTCAATTAAAGTTTGTCTTGTTCTGGATAAACTTCTTTTTGTGATTTCTCCGTTAGCCCTCAAGATTCTTTTTTGAGATTCTGGGCTACCAGAGTTTTTAGTTTTATCTTTTGGAATAGTCATTAAAGATTGATATTCTCTGATTTTAATTTTTCCATTGTTGAACTCTTTAACCTTTGCTTTATATTGATTATCTTTATTCATTTTGTCCGAGTTAAGTCCCTATAAATAGATTAAGGGACTTAACTGATTTGCGAGAAAAGGCTTTCTGCCTTTTCTTCGCAAAGGTTATTTTTTAATATTTTGAGTTCTTCAACAGAATAAACAACATTAGGCACTTTAATTTGTTCAACTTTATCTAATTGAATGTAGCCATAACCTTTTTTGATTTTATTAAAAGTTGGAACTTCAACACCTGTGCCGAAAGTTGAAACTTGAATATTTGAAGCAAGGTAGCCCAGAAAGATTTTATTCAAGTTGTTCTTTATAGAGGCATCTATTAAATCCACAGAAGAGGATTGAGCCACTATGAACAATGAAATATTTACTGACCTTGCTAATACAGAGATTTCTTTAATGATATTTTCAAGAAGCTTAATTTTGTCTTTGTCTTTTGCTAACATTGTCTTTAATCCAATGTATTCTTCAATGATAATGATTTTTTGCTTGTAGCCATAATCAACAGCTAAAGCCCTTGGATTTGTTTTTAATAAATCCTTTATAGTGCTTTGTCTTTGCTTCATTTCATCAGCAACAGCACAAAGTTTTTCAAGGATTGTATCTGGACTTGTTTCATAATCCTCTATGTAATCAGCAAAAGCAGAATAAGATTGTTTTACATCATAAATAGAAACCTCAAATCCTTTTCTTATAAACTGGATTGTTAAAAGTTGAGACAGAAAACTTTTACCACTTCCAGAAGAGCCACTAAGAAGTCAATGAGAGTTGTCTATTAAGTTAATGATGTGTTCATTATCAACTTCAATTTCAAAAGGTTTATAAGTGTCTATATGAGTTAAATATTCATTTATACTGTTATATTGGATTTGATTGTCTTTTGTTTCATCTCTGTAATAGATGTAAAACTCATTTCCAGAATTGCTGATGTAATAATCCTTGATAACAAAATTATCTGGTAAAGCAGAACTAAAATAATCAATGTATGTTTCAACAGCTTTTCTTATTTTCACATCATCAAGAACTATTGTAATAACAGATTTAGCAACATCTATTTTTACTGGTGGTAAAAAGTAAATGTTCTTATCTGTTTTATTATAATAAGCACCTATTGAGATTAAGTTCTGCTCAATGTTGTTTCTAATCTTAAAATCAATTCAAAAATCATGTAATCCTTTTTTAATAACAAAGATATAAAACAATAAACCTACAACACAAAGTAAGAAAGCAATTATAAATAGTTTTGTAATAGTTCAAAGAAAGGTAAGATTAAAACTCTTGTAAAAATAAAATGTAGTTGCTCCTACAACTACATTTCCTAAAAGAACTATTACAAACAGATTTCTAAATCAAGTTCTATTAGTCATAGAATTGAACAGATGATGTGATAGAAAGATTTTTTTCGTAATCACCATAAATGACTACGTTTTCAATCTTTTCAAGTTTTACTTTCTTACCAAGTTTTAAAGAACTCATTTGTTCTTGCTTAACACTTGGTGTGTTAATTTTGAACTTTTCATAAAAATTAGAAGCACCTTCTGTTTCATACTTGTTGCTATCCTTTGTGATAGCTACTTGTAATTGAACAAGGTTCTTCTTTTCGTTGAACTTATAGCCACAAAGGGTTAATTCAACTTTGTTTAATCATTCTGGATTGATTGAAATTACTTCGTTTATACTTTTCACTTTTCTATACCTCCAACAAATAAGTGAGCAGATGAAATAGGAGATTAAGTTCTAACATATAAAACTTAATATTTCATCTGCTATGGAGAATATACTAAGAAGGCCATTAACTTATAACAAAAAAACATAGTTTTATTAACTATGTTTTTTGTTTTTTAAAGTTCATCATCATCTACTTCAACAAACTCAATAATATCTTCAAGCTCTGGTGCCTCTTCTAAAATTACTTCAATTAGCTTTCTATATTTGTTTCTATATTCATAAACCTTTTGACCTCTTTTAACAGCTTTAACAATTTGTAATGCTTCTCTTTCAACACCAGATATAGCATTTAATTTTGAAATATTATTTTTGCTTAATCTATCAGTAATCTTTTCTGCCTTTTCATCATAATCATCACTTAAAGGTTTATCAATTAAATCTTCAAGTTGAAGTTCAACTTTACTAACTCTCTTTGCTCTTTCTTTGTCTTTGTAAAATTTTTCTATTGTTTCACTTTCTATTGAATGACCAAAGAAAGCTCTACAATCATCTTCTTTAATTCCTTTATCATTACATAAGAAATTGATTGTTGCGTGTCTAAACATTTGTGTATCGTAATCTGGTTCAATTTTTAATTGCTTACAAACTCTTTTTAATTCTTCGTTTAGATTATCGTGTCTTTGATATTCTGTTCTCTTTGTTTCATCTCTTGCTGTTATATTTGGGAATACAAACATATTTTCCATTTCTTCATTATTAACTTTGAAATGTTTCTTATAAGACATCTTATAATCTTTTAATAAATCTCTATAAGCTACCCACATTGTAATTGTTCTTTTTCTATCTTCTGTTTTAGGTTCATTTTTACCACTTCTAATTCTAGCCATAGTATTTTTTCTTTTATCTGTTTCAACAATACTATCAACAATAGAAATTGAACCATTATTGTTTTTACCTTTGAAATCAATTGCTGACCACCTTAAAGCTATGGCTTCTCCTGGTGCTATTCCAGTCATAAATAGCACATACCACAAAGTATAGAAATAGAAGTTTCTAAAATCGTTCAATCCTTTATCTTTGTAGTATCTACTAAATCTTAATAAATCTTCATAATGTGGATATGCTCTATCAGTTCTCGCACCTTCTTTTAGTGGTTTAACATTGGTTGCTGTTATACTTGCTTTAATCAAAATCATTTGGTTCATATCATAATAGCCTTGCTCATATAGATAATGATTAAAACTATGTAAAGCATTAACATATCTTTTTACAGAAGCACCACCAATATATGTGTGTTCTGCTTGGTCGCTGTTAATCCAGTTTAACCATTTAACAAAATGAGCTGGTTGAACTTGTTTAACTTTTACATTTTTAACAAAACTAGGAAAGAAGTTCTTATAAAGAGAACTAACATTTTTTAATTTATGAATATAGTTGTTTTTAACTGGTTTCCCTTCTTCAAATTGTTTTAATGTTTTCTTTTCTTCACGGGATAATTGTTCTCCGTGCTTTGCTCTATCAATTAGTTTTTTAACATATACAGAAGGGACATCAGTATCATCTTTTGCTTTTAGTTCAGCAATATAATTCTTTAATGCTTTTTCTATTGTGTCTTTATCACTTACTAATGGCTTTGCTGATGTGTGCTTCTGGATAAGTTTGTTCTTTGCTTCCAGTGCCTCATCCCAGTTATCAAACCAAGATGTAGTGCTGTTGTGTTTCTCTCCATAATCATCTACATAAGAAACCTTAAATCTAACAAACCACTCGTTCTTTTTTCCTTTGAAATCCTCAAATTGTTTTCTTTGTGAATTAGGAAGTAATTCTGGTTTCTGTTTCATAATAATGCTCCTTATAGGTTTTATGATCTTTACCCCTATATTTTACCCCTAAAACAAGCTATTTTTAGCAATAAATAGGGGTAAAGGCATTAAAAAAAGCCTTTTACAAGGCTAATTTGAATAATGGTGGAGAATAGGGGATTCGAACCCCTGACCCCCTGCTTGCAAAGCAGGTGCTCTCCCAACTGAGCTAATTCCCCGCATAATCTACTGCGTTCACAAAGTAATAATTGGTGGGCCTGAATAGACTTGAACTAACGACCTCGCCCTTATCAGGGGCGCGCTCTAACCACCTGAGCTACAGGCCCACATTCTAACTTGCGTGCTTAATTATGATACTAGAATTTAAGCACAAAGTCAAATATATTTACAGAAATAATATAATTTCTGCCATACCATACAATTTCTTTCTTAACTCAACTTATTGAATACAGTTTTTGCAATGTTATAGCTATGGTCAGCCATACGTTCCAAATTGTACACAATATCAACATATAAAGAAGAAGCAACAGGAGATTTACATTCACGTCTCTTCATTCTTTCGAAATGATTTGATCTAGATTGTTCTTCTAATAAGTCCATATGATCTTCTTTAACAATCAAATCACCATAGACGTCCATTGACTTTGTCTCAACATAATTGAAAGCAACTTCAATCATGTCATAAAGAGTACTAAACATTGAAGAAATCTCTTCTTCAGCAGCAGGAGTGAAATCACCCTTATCTTCTTTAATCATTTTAGACATATCTAAAATGTTGATAGCCATATCGCCAATTCTTTCAAGATTCTTGTTGATATCCAAGTAAATAATTTGCAACTTGTTAGTATCATCAGACAACGTATCAGTCTTAATATCAGTTAAGAATTTAGTCAAAGAAGCATCAATCTTATTAATGATTTCTTCATTGCTTGAAATCTCTTCAATTAATTCATCATTCTTTTCTGGATTAAGCAGTTCTTTTTCCACTAATTGACAATTCTCAACAACTAAGTCTCTTTCTTGAATTAAGTATTTATAACCAACCGTCAAAGCAGCAGAAGCCACAGGGAATAATGAAGGATTTAAATTTGATAAATCAATACTTTTCTTCTTCGATTTGTCTTCCTTAACAACAAATTCTGCAAACTGACAAAGTTTATTAATGAATGGGAAAACCAAAATTGTAGTTGTAACGTTAAAGATGATGTGAGTAACAGATATCTGCATCATTGGGCTTAAATTAAATGAAGTAACAAGGCTAGTAAGAGGTGCTAGACATATCATGCCAATAGTAGTACCAATGACGTTGAAAGTGGTATGCAATATAGCCGCCTGTTTAGAAGCAGGGTTACCACCAATAGCAGTCATAACAGCAGTAATACATGTGCCAATATTCGAACCAAACAAGAACGGAACAACAGCACCAAATGAGATAGCGCCTGTTTCATAAACAATCTGAACAACAGCAATAGCAGCAGCAGAAGATTGCATTGCCATCGTCATCAATAAGCCTAATATCAAACCAACAAACGGATTCTTTGCGCATAAGTTAGCTAATGAAACAAATTCTTCAACTTCTCCCAAATGTGACAAAGTATCTCCGATAAGATCTATGCCATAGAAAAGCATTCCAAAACCGACAAGGATATTACCAATATCAGTTGCTTTCTTCTCTTTAGAAAGAAGCAAAATAAAAGCACCAACAACAATCATATAAGGTGCTAAACCAGAAATATTTAAACCAATTAAAAACGAAGTGATTGTAGAACCAATATTAGCACCAATGATAACACCAGCAGCTTGATATAAGTTCATCAAACCAGCACGAATAAAGCCAATAACAATAGCTGTAGTAGCACTTGAAGATTGTACTAATGCCGTTAAACCAGCACCAACCAAGATACCACGAATAGGGCTTGAAGTATATTTACTAATTAAATCTTTTAATCTATTACCAGCAAGCGACTTTAAACCATCGCCCATTAATACAACACCGAACAAAAACAATCCTAAGCCGCAAAGAAATAAACCCCAAGATATATCAGAAAGATGCATAGTATCAACCCCCGTACAATTAAATTTTAACAAATGAAAACTACTATTTTTATATACAAAAAGTATGAAAACGTTTACAACAATATAGTTTTTAACGATTAATGGTAAAATTTAACTATGTTCAATAAAAAATACATATTAGCACTAGCTTTATTAATTCTTTTAAGCGGTTTTACTTTCTACACTAATGAAGAAGAAACCATCGCTTTTGATATAAATGATTTATATAATTATCAAAAAGAATTTGAATGTGAAGAGATTGATATTTGTTCCAGCAACGATGTAAAAACATACATGGACTATCGCTTAACTTCAGACACATCTTCTGTTCAATATCGTTTTATTAGAAACAATTTATATGTTGACAATACAGGTTTCCTTTACGATAAAGATGGTTTCATAGCTGTAGCCTTAGGATCATATTATGGAAACATCGGTGATAGATATTACTTTACACTTGATTCAGGAATAGTAATCCCTGTTGTTAAAGCAGAAAGTAAAGCAGATGGCGACGTATATGGTGGTTGTTACCAAAGATATGATGGATCAGTAATTGAATTTTTAATCGACACAGATAAAGCTCAAGCATACTTTGGAACATACGCAAATGGATACGTCCTTCAAGGAAACTATAATAACTACGATTTATTCCACGGATATATAGATAAAGTAGAAAAAGTAGTCGGCGGGAAAATATCAGATTCGGTATCATACTGGAGTGCTAATAAAACGCCAGATAAAAAAGAATCATTTAATTATGCGAGTGGATACTAAATGGTATCCTTTTTCTTTGATACAATTTAATTATGCAAAAAGTATTAACAATCGTTGGACCAACAGCTGTAGGCAAAACATCCTTTGGTATTAAATGCGCAAAAGCATTTAACGGCGAAGTAATATCAGGAGATTCAATCCAAATCTATAAAGGTTTAGACATTGGTTCAGGCAAAGCGACAAAACAAGAGCTAAGCGAATGTAAGCATCATTTGATTGATATTAAAGAACCAGATGACAATTATTCTGTAAAGCAATTTCAAGACAAAGCTAGACAGCTGATTGAAGACATCGCAAGTCAAAATAAACTTCCTATCATAGTAGGAGGCACAGGACTATATATCAAAGCGTGTTTATATGATTTCGAATTCTTTGATGAAGCGGAAGAAGATGATCAATTCAATGAATTAACGAACCAAGAAATCTATAACATCCTGATGGAGAAAGATCCAAAAGCATTAGAAAAGATTCACATCAACAACCGTAAAAGACTTGTACGCGCCTTAAATATCTACAACAAGCACCAAATTGGAATAAGTAAAATAAAAGATGCACAAGAACATAAATTTCTATATGATTCTTTAATAATTGGCTTAACGTGTCCTAGAGATGATTTGTATAAAAGAATAGACACCAGAGTTGACGCAATGATAAGAGATGGTCTAATCGAAGAAATACAAACTCTATTAGACAAAGGCATAACTTTCGAAAACCAATCAATGAGTGGAATTGGATACAAAGAATTTAAAGCATATTTTGACAAAGAAAAAAGTTTAGAAGAATGTATAAATGATGTCAAAACAAATTCACATCACTTCGCAAAAAGACAGTACACATATTTCAAAAATCAATTAAATGTTGAATGGTATGAAAACACTACAGAGGCATACAAGAGGGTAGAACAATGGATCTAAGCAGGCTCGAATACTTAATAGGTGAAGATAAAATAAAACTTCTGACAAACAAAAAAGTGTTAATTGCAGGTGTCGGTGGTGTTGGTAGTTTCGTTGCCGAAGCACTAGCCAGATCAGGAGTAGGAACATTAATTCTATATGATTATGATGTTATTGATTCATCAAATATAAATAGACAATTAATGGTAAACAAAAACAACATCGGAAAAATAAAAGTCGAAGAATTAGCTAAACATCTTGAAAAGATTTCTGATAGTAAAATCGTATACAAAAACATATTCATTGATGATGACACCGAAATTCCAGAATGTGATTATGTAGTTGATTGCATTGATACTTTGACGAGTAAATTCTCACTAGTTAAAAAAAGTCATAAATTAGGCATACCGATCATAAGTAGCCTAGGAAGTGCAAAAAGAATTAAACCGGAAAATATAAAACATACAACATTAGACAAAACAAGAAACGATGCCCTTGCGAAAGCGTTTAGAAATCTTGTAAAAAAAGAAAACTATAAAAAGAAAATTGATGTTGTATATTGTGACTCTCCAGCAATCAAAACAAACATCGTGTGTGAAGGAAGTACCAATAAAGAAAAATATCCTCTAGGCTCATCGATATTTGTAGTTGGAAGTGTTGGCTTATATATAGCCTCGATAGTATTTGAAAAATTGATAAAGGAGTAAAAAATGAAATTTGAAGATTTTAAATATGAACATTTAGATGAAGAATATCTAAAAAATAATTACGAAATAAATTTAGATAAATTAGCTAAAGCAACTGATGCGAAATCTTTTATGGATGCCTTCAAAGAATTTAATGTCTTTAGAGGACATATCGAAACCATGCAGATATTATGTGCCATTAGACACAGCATTAACACAGCTGATGAATATTACGATAAAGAGACTAGATACTGGGACAACATTAATCCAATTATGCAAGAATATGAGGTTAAGATGTCCGATATTATCTTGAATTGCCCATTTAGAAATGATTTGAATATCCCAGAAACATATTTTAAGTTGTTGGAAAATCAGAAAAAGCAATTTTCACCAGAAATAATTGAAGACTTGCAAGAAGAAAATAGATTAATAACTGAATACGGAAAATTAAATGCAGGCGCAAAAATATTTTTCGAAGGAAAAGAATATAATCTTGCTTCAATCGGTCCATTATTAGATGACGATAATCGCGAAACAAGAAAAGCCGCATTTACAGCAGTTACAAAATTCTATGAAGACAACGAGGATAAGTTTGACGACATCTACGATAAGCTAGTTAAATTAAGAGATAAAATTGCAAGAAAACTAGGCTATAAGAATTACGTCGAACTGGGCTACATAAGAATGGATAGATTAGATTATGATGAAAACATGGTTGCGAAGTACCGCGAACAAGTAGTTAAAGATATAGTACCAATCACCTTAAAAATAAGACAAAGACAAGCCAAGAGATTAGGCTTAGAAAAGCTAGAATGTTATGATTTTGGTTATAAATTCAAAACTGGCAATCCAAAGCCACACGGAAGTTTAGATGAACTTGTTTTAGCGGCAAAAGAAATGTATTCAGAGATGTCTACAGAAACAAAAGAATTCTTTGAAATGATGGTTGATCAAGAATTATTTGATTTGCCTACCCGTCCAAATAAAGAAATGGGCGGCTATTGCGTATCTATACATGATTATCGTGCTCCATTTATCTTTGCGAATTCAAACGGAACAAGTCAAGATGTGGATACCTTAACTCATGAAGCTGGTCACGCTTTCCAGACACATATGACAATGAAGGAAGTAGATATTCCTGATTTGAGTTTCGGAACAATGGAAACAGCAGAAATCAATTCAATGTCAATGGAATTCTTTGCTCACCCATGGTCAAAATTATTCTTTAAACAAGATACTGATAAATATCACTATTACCACATCAGTGAAAGTTTGAGCTTTTTACCATATGGATGTTTAGTCGACCATTTTCAACACGAAATATACAATCATCCAGAAATGAGTAAAGACGAAAGAAAAGCTACTTGGAGCAGACTAGAGAAAATATATTTACCAGACAACGATTATTCTGGATTCCCAATTTTAGAAAAAGGTGGATATTTCTATCGCCAAGGGCATATCTTCCAAACACCTTTCTACTATATTGACTACACGCTAGCTCAAGTATGTGCTCTACAATTCTACGTAAGAATACTAAATAAAGATGAAAATGCTTGGAAAGATTACGTTAATATTTGTAAATTAGGTGGAACAAAATCATTTGTTGAACAAGTTAAAATTGCTAATCTTAAAGTTCCATTTGAAGAAGGATGCTTAACTGACGTCGCTAAAAAGATGGAAGAAGAGCTAGATAAAATTGACGATTCCAAATTGTAAGATGTTGGACATTTACTAAAAAACTAATACAATTATTGTTGAAATGAAGGAGGACTCAAAATGACAAATTATTATTCAAATTCACTTTCTTTTAAAGACTATATGAGCAAAACATACTCTATTGTTGCTTTAGGTTTATTTTTATCAACACTTGTTTCAGTAGGCGTATCAACACTATGTAGAATAAGTTATGCATTTCTATCATTTGTTGCAATATCTTCACTTATCATGTTGATTGCAGAAATAGGCATCGCTATTTTCTTCACTGCTAAATTATCAACAATGTCAAAGAAAACTGCATATATATGCTATTTCTTGTATTCATTCGTAACTGGTTTTACATTAGGAACAGTACTATTAAGCTATACAGCAGGTTCTGTTACAATGGCATTTGCAACAACAACAATCTTGTTTATATGCATGGCTATTATCGGCAAGACAACAAATGTCGATTTGACAAGAGCTAGCTCATTTATATTCCCTGGCTTATCAGTATTGATTATCGTTTCTTTATTAAATACATTAATATTCCATTCTTCTACTACTGATTTATTAATCACATACGCAATGGTTATTATCTTCTTAGTATTAATCGCAATGGATGTTCAACGTTTAAGAAGTTTCTATAGTGCTGGATTATACGATTCTGAAATGCAAGAAAAAATGATGATAATGGGAGCTTTCCAATTGTATCTTGATTTCATAAATCTATTCTTAAGAGTTCTAAGCATCTTTGGAAAAAGAAGAGACTAATTGATATAGCACCGCAAACGCGGTGCTTCTTTTTTTGTTAAGCAACATGTTGCATAATATATTTTGTATATGAGTTATAAAAAGTATATTAAAAGTTACTATATTAAATTCTCAGGATTGCTATTGCTTGGAATATTAGCTGACATAATAGTTGATATTGTCCAACTGTATATTCCTGATTTTTTAGGTTCGATTGTAGAAATAGTATCAAGTAAAAATGGTGTCGTATTTGCCGATATAAAAGTCATCGTCATCAAAGTAATAATTGTGGCCTTTATACTATTCATTGGAAGAATAGTTTTTAGAATGGCAATAATGCCGGCTTCACATAAAATAGAGGCCGGTATACGACATGATATGTTTATGAAAGCAGAAAGAATGTCGCAAAGATATTATCACGAAAATAAAGTCGGAAACATTATGTCGTGGTTCTCAAGTGATATAGAAGCTGTTGAAGAATTCACGGGTTGGGGAACAATCATGATTGTCGATGCTCTATTTCTATCTTCTTTAGCTATATACAGAATGTGCTCTCTAGATTATACATTAAGTCTTATTGCAATCATTCCGATGTTCGCTCTAATCATTTGGGGAAACAAAGTTGAAAAAACAATGTCTGATAAGTGGGAAGAAAGACAACGTTATTATGATAGACTATACGATTTCACTCAAGAAAATTTTACAGGCATACGTGTTATAAAAGCCTTTGTCAAAGAAAAGCAAGAACAAAAAGCCTTCAAAAAAGTTGCTCAAGAAAACAGTGATAAAAATTTAGAATTCGCAAATTTATCAGTCGGTTTTGATGTTTGTATAGAATTAATTATCGGCATAGCCATGAGTATGGTTCTAGGCTTCGGCGCATTCTTTGTATATCGTAACTCTATTAATAATCCTGTAGTATTCTTTGGCAAGCCAGTAATGTTGTCGGTTAGTCAATTAATATCTTTCATAGGATATGTTGACATATTGATTTGGCCAATGATTGCTATGGGACAAATCTTGCAGATGCATTCTCGCTTTAAAGCTAGCTTAATAAGAATTGTTCACTTCCTAAACGAAGAAGAAGAAATTCAAAATAATCCTAACGCAATTAAACTTAAAAACTGTAAAGGTAAAATAACTTTCAATAATTTCAGTTTTATATATCCTAAAAAAGATCGAACAATATTAGATAACGTATCTTTTGAAATAATGCCAGGAGAAATGATTGGCATTGTTGGCAAGATCGGTGCAGGCAAAACCACATTAGTTAATTCCTTGCTACATCTATACAATATTGAAAAAGAAAGCATTTATATCGATGACATCGACTTAATGGATATCGATATAACAAGTCTTAGAAGTAACATTGCATATGTTCCGCAAGATAACTTCTTGTTTTCAGATAATATTAAAAACAATATCATCTTCTCGAATGAAGAGGTTGAGATGGATAAGGTAAAAGATGCTGCTTCATTTGCAGCAGTAGATGATAATATCAAAGACTTCCAAGAAGGCTACTACACAATGACTGGTGAAAGAGGAGTTACGTTATCAGGTGGTCAAAAACAAAGAATCTCAATCGCGAGAGCGTATATTAAAGATTCTCCAATCATGATTATGGATGATTCGGTTTCAGCAGTAGATGTTAAAACTGAAGAAACAATTTTAAATAACATCAAAGAAAAACGAAAAGGTAAAACAACAATTATTATTGCATCAAGAGTTTCAACGGTATCTTCGCTAGACAAGATATTAGTTTTAAATGCTGGAAAAGTTGAAGCTTTTGGCAAACCAAGCGATCTATTAGATACGTCGCCAACATACAAGAAGATGGTTTACTTGCAGAAACTAGAGAGTGAATTATAGATGAACGAAGAGCTTGCAAAATTAAAAGGTGACAAGAAGTTACCTCTAAGAGTTATTATTTCAAGAACTCTTGAGTACATTAAACCCGAAAAGAACAGTTTCATAATTGCTCTAGTTTTGTTAGTGTTCAACGTTGCATTAGATGCTATTTCACCACTATTCACCAGCAAGATAACCGACTTATTAGTAGAAACAAATATTAATATCAAACTAATAATCACTCTATGTATATTATCGTTTGTTATCGTTATCTTCAATCAAGCATTCCTATACATAGAAGCTCGTGTTTTACAAAAATGCGGACAAAAAATTATTTTCCGTCTGCGTAACGAAATATTTGAACATATCGAAAATATGTCTTTAAATCAATTTGATGAAATGCCGGTTGGTTCTCTAGTAACTAGAGTAACTTCGTATACAGCAAATATGTCTGATTTATTTACTGGAGTTTTAGTAAGAATATTGAAAGATATTTCAACTTTAGTTGGTGTATACGTCATCATGATATATATATCACCATCACTATCGTTCTCGTTACTATTTGTAATCATAGTTGTCTTTGTTATTTCCTTTGTTTTTTCACGCAAAATAAAAAACATCTTTAGAAAAGAAAGAGCATGCGAATCAGATATCAACACATTTTTATCAGAAAATTTATCTGGCATGAAATTAACACAAATCTTTAATCAGGAAAAATATAAAGAAGAACAATTTAACGAAAAGAACGAAGCGCTAAGAAAACAACGTTTCAATGTAATTGGCGCATTCTCTATATATAGGCCACTAATCTCATTAATCTACAATTGCACAATTGCTCTATGCTTTATCTTAGGAATTAAATTTGGATTATCTGCAGGAGAAATAGTTGCATTCTATTTATACCTATCTAAATTCTTTAATCCAATTCAAAATTTAGCTGATCAACTAAACAACTTACAAAAAGCCTTCACAGCATCAGAAAGAATTTTTAATTTGCTAGATGTTAAACCTGAAGTGCTAGATAAGGAAAATGCAGTCGAGCCTATGGAAATAAAAGGCGAAATAGAATTTAAACATGTTTGGTTTGCATATCGTGAAGATCATTGGATATTAAAAGATGTTTCATTCAAAATTAAGCCGGGACAAACATGTGCTTTTGTAGGTGCAACGGGAGCTGGAAAGACTACTATTTTATCATTAATAGTAAGAAACTATGAAATTCAAAAAGGTGAAATATTAATTGACGGAATAAACATCAAAGATATTAAGATTTCTTCATTAAGAAAAGCAGTTGGTCAAATGTTACAAGATGTATTTTTGTTTAGTGGAACAATAAAAGAAAATGTGACATTACATGATGAACACTATAATGATGAAGAAGTTGAAGCGGCATGCAAATATGTAAATGCCGATTCGTTCATCGACAAATTGCCAAATGGTATTAATGAAGAGTTGATTCAAAAAGGCGAAAATTTGTCACAAGGACAAAGACAATTATTATCATTTGCGCGTACTGTCATTCATAAACCTCAAATAATGATTCTTGATGAAGCGACAGCCAACATTGATACAGAAACAGAAGTCCTAATTCAATCTTCACTTGAAAAGATGAAAAATATTGGAACTATGTTGATAGTTGCACATAGACTATCAACCGTTCAACATTCAGATCAAATCATTGTTTTGCAAAAAGGAAAGATAATTGAATCAGGAACCCATCAAGAATTACTTAAGAATAGAGGCTATTACTACAAACTATATCAACTTCAATTTGAACAATAAAAAAGAGCATCACTTTAGATGCTCTATTTTTTTAAAGTGGTGATCCCCGTCGGATTCGAACCGACGACCCATTGATTAAGAGTCAATTGCTCTGCCAGCTGAGCTAGGGGACCAACAAGAGTATTATAGCACAGTCACTACAACTTGTCGCAATATATAAGCAATATGATGCAATATGTTCGCGGCTTATTGTTGGAAATAAAAAGACTGAGGTCGCCCTTTCAGTCCTTACTTGGTCTTAGTGGTGATAGGTACGGGATTCGAACCCGTGAATGCCGCCGTGAAAGGGCGGTGTGTTAAGCCGCTTCACCAACCTACCACAAGCAATGGCGCCCGAAACAGGACTCGAACCTGTGACAAATCGGTTAACAGCCGATTGCTCTACCGACTGAGCTATTCGGGCACATCGCTTGTTTATTTTAGCACGCTAATTAATGAAATACAAGCGATTATGATAAAATTTATGTATGAATTACTTACCAAATAAGTTATTAAAACTACGTAAACACTACGGTTATTCACAATCTAAGGTTGCGAGTGTTTGTGGTGTAGACACATTGAAATATATGAATTATGAAAATGGAAACGATATTCCAAATTATCCAGTGATAAAAAAACTAGCATCTTTGTATCATGTTCCTGTAGAAGAGATATTTAGAAACGATGATAAAATAACACTTCACGAGGCAACAGGAAGTACAACAGATGATTTAAATATCGCCTATTTCACAAAGAAAAGTGTTTTCAGAGATATCAAAAATTTTGTAATGAGAAATAAACTAGTAACAGGAATAATCTTCGCATTATTGGTAGTTATTTTAGTTTTGATAATTGTATTAAACAAATCAAATAAGCCATTAGAAATTGTAAGAGAAAACATTAGCCGTTTATCATCATCAAGCACTAATGTTGTATACATCGATGATTCTGGAGCGGTAATAGGAACAGGAGATAATAGCAATGGGCAAATATCGCTACTTCCTAGTAGTGGCGCAATAAAAGTTTGCGAAGGCGAAGGTTTCACTATCATCTTACAAGAAGATGGAACAGTTAGTTCAATAGGTTTATTAAGCAAATATGCCGAAGAAGTTGAAGACTGGTCTAGTATCACCGACATCGCTTGTGGAGATAATCATATTTTAGCTTTAGACACGAGCGGCAGAGTATTCTCAACGGGAGAAAATTCAAATAAACAATGTGAATTAGCAGGAACAAGAAATGTCAAAAAAATATTTGCCTTTGATGATGGTTCTATCGTAGTAAATCAAGACGGTGGTTTGATATTTTCTGGATCTTTCATAGGATCATCGAGTTTAAAGAACTATGATGACATATTAGATATCGATGGTAGTGACAATGTTTTAACAATCTTAAATACAGACAAAACAATTGATGTTTATACAAAGAATACAGATAATTACTTAAGTGCAGAAGGTTGGAATAGTATCGTTGATGTAGCATGCGGCAACGATTTCGTCGCAGCCCTAGATGAATATGGCAAGGTTCATATAGATATTGAAAACGAAAAATATAAAGAAGAAGTATCAAGCTGGAATAACATAATTTGCATCGCTGCATCAGATGATTATTTAGTTGGCTATGATGGTAGAAAGATATATGGTGTAGGAAAGAACAAATATAAACAATTTGAAACCGAAGAAATAAAAACACAAATATTGCCACAAGTAAGCAATGTAAAAATTAGTAAAGATGAAGATTATCTATATGTTTCGTTTGATGGTGTGAAGAATGCTACAGGATATTCAGTTAGCATCGATTTAGGAACAGGTCTGAACAAAACAATAGACGAGATAGAGACAGTTAAATTCGATGTAACAAATATGCAAGAAGGAACAAGTTACAAGATTTCTATTGTTGCATTAGGAGATGATGACTACTTAGATTCAACTCCTTACGAAACAAACTATTTATTCAAAACCGAAACTGATGATTCTAAGAAAGATGACGATAAAGACGACAAAGAAGACGATGAAGATGAAGAAATAATAACAATCGGAGAAATACAAAAATTACCAAAAGCTCAATTTGATAGTTATTTAGCATATCTAGGAATCCCAGAAAAGAATATAAGTGCTAGCGAAATAGAAGATGATCCTTTGTGTGATGGAAGTAATGATTATGTTGTTGAAATAGCTGGCATTTCAAAAGACGAAAAAGTTACACGTAGTGAAATAAGCAAACGAAAAGTAAAATACAAATATTGTAAAATAGTGGAGAGTGATCCAGATGAGCAAGATTTGGAAGATTAAAGGCATTGATGATTTATTCTCTGATGAAGAATTAATCAAAATGATAAAAGAAGGAAAGATTAGTAAGAATGCCGCTGTCGCAACAAAAGATATGAAACATCATGTCAAGTTAGGCAATAGCATTTATCGTTTTTATTTTAAGGAGACAAAGAAAAATGAAACTGTATAATTCTTATTCGTTAAAAGTTGAAGATTTCAAACCAATTAAAGAAGGTGAAGTTTCAATGTATGTATGTGGCCCAACCGTATATAACCACGCTCATATCGGCAATGCGAGACCAATAGTTGTTTTTGATACACTAAGAAGAACGCTTGAAGCATTAGGATACAAAGTAAAATTTGTCTCAAACTTTACAGATGTTGACGACAAAATTATCAATAAAGCAATAGAAGAAAATGTCAGCGAAAAAGTTATTGCTGAAAGATACATCGATGCCTATAACGATGTTAGAAAAAGTTTAAATGTTATTCCGCTAGATGTTACCCCTAGAGTAACAGAAACAATGGATGAAATAATAGAATTCATTGACAAGCTAGTTAAAAACGGCAATGCCTACGAAGTAAATGGCGATGTTTATTTTTCTGTTGATTCAGATCCAAAATATGGCGAATTATCACACCAAAAATTAGAAGATTTAGATGCGGGCGCAAGAGTTGAAGAAAACGATCAAAAACGCAGTCCTCTTGATTTCGCATTGTGGAAGAAAACAGAAAAAGGTATTAAATGGGATTCTCCATGGGGCGAAGGAAGACCTGGATGGCACACAGAATGTGTTGTAATGATAGGCAAGGAATTCAATCATGAAATGATAGACATTCATGGTGGCGGAAAAGACCTAAAATTTCCACATCACGAAAACGAAGTTGCTCAATCAGAATGCGTAAACAACCATCGTCTAGCCAATTATTGGATGCACAACGGCATGTTAGAAACAGCTGGTGGAAAGATGTCAAAATCTTTAGGCAATACCGAATGGGCAAAAGATGTTATTGCAAAAAATGGGCCAAACCTAACTAGATGGTTATTATTGTCAGCTAAATATAGAGATGCATTAATCTATTCTCCAGAAACATTTGACACCGCAAGAACTGAACTAGGAAAAATTGAAACAGTTCTAAAACAGGTTGATGTTAAATCAACTGTAAGCGGCGTAGACCTAGCAGATGAATATGATGAAGTTAAGTATAAAGAATTCTTGGATCAAATGGCCGATGATTTAAATACGCCAAATGCTTATATGGTAATTTTTGACACAGTTAAACTATTAAACCAAGCATTAAGAGTAAAAGATATCGATTGGCAAGCTGTAGCTAAAGAATACAACGCAATAAAGAAGATGCTATATATCTTGGGTATCTACATTGATAAGGTAACATTGGATGAAGAAACAAAAACTATATATGCAAAATGGAATGAAGCAAAGGCAGCAAAAGATTTTGCATCTGCTGATGAATATCGCCAACAATTAATCGCGAAAGGTATCCTATAGTGAATATTAAAGAATATAGCAGTAATTCTCTATCTTTTATCGGCGATGCTGTTTATACCCTAGAGGTTAGAAAACACTTTGTGGAAAGTCGCTATCAAGCTTCAAAAACATTGCAATCGCTATGCAACAAATACAATAGTGCCAAAGGTCAAACAAGAGCCTTTAATCAATTAAATGAAGAAAATTTCTTCACAGTAGATGAATTAGAAATATTTAAAAGGGGTCGTAATCACATTACACACATTCCAAAAAACGGTGATCGTTTATCTTATGAAACTGCCTCAGGAATAGAAGCGATTGTTGGCTATTTGTATTTAACAGATAAAGAAAGATTAAAGCTTTTCTTTGAGAAAATATTTGAAAAAGGTGACGAAAATGTCTGAGATAGTATATGGAAAAAACTCTTTCTTTGAAGCTCTAGATAATAAGCGTATCAAATGCGCCTATGTTTTAGATGACAAGATGGTTGCACGTTTCAAGAAAGACAACATTGAATATAAGATTGTTGATCGCAAGACTTTAGATAAAATGTCTAAGTCAGGTAATCACCAAGGTTTTTTGGCAGAAGTGAAAGAATTCAAGATGTCGACAATCGATGAAATTATCAAAGACAAAAATGGATTAATAGTTGTTCTTGATGGTTTAAAAGATGTCCACAATTTAGGCGCGATTATTAGAACATGTGAATGCGCAGGAGTTGATGGAATTATATATAAAACGCACAACAGCGTTAAAGTAAACGACACCGTCGCAAAAGTAGCGTGTGGTGCCTTGGAATATGCGAAAGTAGTTGAAGTAACTAATCTAGTAAATACATTAAAGAAATTAAAAGATTCTGGTTATTGGATTGTGGGAAGCGATGCCAGTGGAGAAAACTACTACACAGATATCAATTATGATATGAATACAGTTTTGATAATCGGCTCTGAAGGCGAAGGTATGTCAAGACTTGTAAAACAAGAGTGCGACTTTATTGTAAAGCTTCCAATGAAAGGCCATGTCACAAGTTTAAATGCTTCTGTAGCTGCGGGAATTCTAATATATAATGTCCTAGCAAAAAGAAATCCACAATAGTTTCCACTAATGTGGAAAAAAATGAGAATAAATTGAATAAAAGATGGGAAAAATTTCTCATCTTTTTATTACATAATGGGCTTATGGATGATAATTTATTAACTAGACTAAGGGAAGGAGATTCATCAGCATTTGAATCATTATTAGAAGAATATCGTTCATTAATAACAAGAATAGTCAATGCGCAAACCGTAGAATACGGTGACTATTCAATAGACAAAGATGAACTAGAACAAATCGCAACAATCGCGCTATATGAAGCAAGTATAAAATACGACGGAAGTAAAGGCATGTCATTCAAGTCCTATGCATATATGGTTATTCACTCTCGCATCATGACGTATTATGCAAGTAACGCAAGGGTATATAGGAAAGAGTACTATTCACTGAATGTAGATCGCTATGCAGTATATAAGCAAGTCGACAGGGTATGTGATAGTGCTTATATTTATCACAAAAACAAGGAATTTGAAGAGTCCATAAATCTATTTATCGAAAGCTTATCAGAAAAAGATAAATCGATAATAAACTATCGCAAGCAAGATATGTCATTTAAAGAAATAGCTGAAAAAATAGGCACAACACCAAAGTGCATATATAATCGTCTGAGATATTTGCGAAAGAAATTTCTAGATAAATACGAGTAATAATCTTGTGATAAAATGAAGGCATGAGAATCGTTGTTCAAAGAGTTATAAAATCAAAATGTGAAGTAGACAATAAGATAACTGGCAAAATAGAAAAAGGCTACATGATTTTGGTTGGTTTTGGACAAGAAGATAACGAAGAAATAGCTATGAAAATGGCAAATAAACTTGTTAAGTTAAGAATCTTCGATGATGAAAATGGCAAGATTAACCTCTCACTATCAGATGTTGGAGGTGACATTTTGTCCATATCACAATTTACGCTTTACGCTGACTATAAGAAAGGTAACAGACCAAGTTTTGTGAATGCTATGATACCAACAGAGGCAACAAAACTGTACCATTTCTTTAATGACTATCTTCGCTCATTAAATATCAAAGTTGAAGAAGGTATTTTTGGAGCCGAGATGATAATTAGTTTGATAAACGATGGGCCAGTTACAATAATTCTCGATTCGAAGGAGCTTTTATGATAGACCATTACGCGTTAAATGATATTGTGCAGATGAAAAAAGATCACCCTTGTAAAAAATCTCATTATTGGAAAATAGTTAGAGTTGGAGCTGACATAAAAATAAAATGCGAAGGATGCGGAGCAATCGTTATGATGGAAAGAACCGAATTCGAACGTAAATGCAAGAAAATGATTGAGAGGGCAGAAGAGAATGGTTAAAGCGATTATCTTTGATTTTGATGGAACAATTTCTAATAGGCAAATAAATGCCTACGAGATATTTAACGATTATTTAAAACCATATTTTACTGATTACACAGATATGGAATATGAAGCAATGTTGCAAGATTTTTTAACTTATGATTGCAATGGCACCACTAATGTGAAATTTCGTTTGAAACCATTCATGAATAAATACAGTAAAGATAATCGTTTTCCAGAAGACTTTGAACAGCAATTTACTGATCACTATTACGAAAACATGTGGACTACTGTTGAGCCGAAAAAGGGAATAATAGAAGTATTGGAAAAATTGTATGGTCATTTCAAATTAGCAATCTTGTCAAATGGCCAGTCAAAGTCACAACACGATAAAATTGATCATTGTGGAGTAGCTAAATATTTTGATGACATTATGGTATCTGGCGATATCGGTATCAATAAGCCAGATAAAAGAATCTTTGAAATAATGGCTGATAGATTATCAGTAAAATGCAACGAATGCTTATTTGTCGGTGATGTATTCTCTAGCGATATATTAGGATCTATGAGAGCAAACATGATACCTGTATGGATTACGACAGATTATGAAAGACCTGCAGATTACTATAACGGTTATCGCATACACAATATGGAAGAACTATTTGATATCATTGCCAAAGAAAACAGCAAGAAAAAGCATTAATAAGTAGACTGAACGTTATCTAAAAACTAACTGAAATGGATGACGTTCAGTTTTTTTGATATAAGGCTATTATGTTATAATATAAAGAGTATTTTAGTTAGGAGGATCTGTGGCTGATTATAATATTAATCTGACCATCCAAAATATATGGACAGTCTTTAGAGTCTTGATAGATATAGCCGTAATGTGGTTTGTTTTTTACTATACCATCAAGGCAGTTCGTAACAATTCAAGAACTATTCAAATATTCAAAGGTATTATTGCGATAGTCGCAATAAATGGTATTTCCAAACTATTAGGTCTACAAACAATTACATATTTTACAGATATGTTCATTAACTGGGGGCTATTAGCTTGTATCATTATTTTCCAGCCAGAGATACGAAGGCTCTTAGAGAAGATAGGCAAGACCAATGCCTTCTCTCGAATATCATCTTTGTTATCAAATGAAAGAGAAAAACTTGTTGAAGAACTATATGAAGCAACAATCACTTTATCTAAATCAAGAACTGGTGCATTAATTTCAATTGAACAATCTCAATCTCTACAAGATTATATAAAGACGGGCATTAATGTAAACGCCAACGTCACAAAAGAATTATTATGTTCTATCTTTATGACAACAACTCCATTACATGATGGTGCTGTTATCATTCAAGGTGATAAAGTGGCGTGCGCGAGTGCTTATTTCCCACCAACAAACGTTAATTTATCTTCTAGATATGGCGCTAGACACCGTGCTGCTTTAGGTATAGCTGAAGTATCTGATGCTTTAACCATTGTTGTTTCAGAAGAAACAAGTGCTATTTCAATCGCTGAAAACGGCAAGATATTCTCTGTTGATGAACAACAATTAAAAGATTACTTAAGAAGAGTGATTTGTAATGATGAAATCACGATTGAAAAACATTCTAAGCAAAGAAATAGTTTGTTAATTCAAGATGAATCGGGTTTACTAATATCTAAAGAAGATAACGATAATCGTGGATTATTCTCTAGACTAAAGAAGAAAAAGAAAGCAGAAGAAGAAACAGAAGATATTAACTTAGATGAAGAAAAGGAACTTGATATGAAAGTTCCTACAAACAATCGTATCAAGTACGATAATCTTCATAATGATAGCGATAATGACAATGATAGTATCGAAATCGAAGATAATGAAATGGTCATCATTGAAGATAACACTAGAAGGGAGGACGACTAATGGCTGAAGATAAGCGCAAGGTTGAACAAGCCAAAAAGATTGCCTCAAAATCTAGTAATGAAGTTAGAACAATATATGAATCAATTGAAGAAACTATATTCAAGTTTTTTAGATGGATTTCTTCAATAATAGATCGTTTATTCTATTCGAAAAAATATACAGGTTTATTTGCACTATTACTTGCGTGTCTTTCTTATTTCGTTGTTACATACGATAATTCTTCAGCAGCTGCGTTAAGTAGTTCTAAGACTTTAAACAATGTTTCAATTTCAGCAAGATACAATTCTGAGTCGTTTGAGTTATTAGGTGCACCAAGTAGTTGCGAAATTGTCTTATCTGGTGAGGCTGCAAACGTTACAAATGCTGCAACAAAGAAAGGCTATTGTTCAATTAATCTTGAAGGATATACTGAAGGAACACATACTGTTAAGATGACAGCTAGTGGCTATGGCGATAGCGTAAGCGCAGTAGTTAACCCTAGCGAAGTTTCAGTCACATTAAAGAAAAAGACAACAATGCAATTTGATTTGTCATATGACTATATCAATCAAAATGCTTTAGATTCTAAATATATCTTGTCACAGCCAACTTTCTTATCAGGCTCAAAGATTAATATTCGTGCTTCTCAAGATACTTTGAATTCTATTTCTCTAGTAAAGGCACTAATAGATGTTTCTGGCCAAACAGCAGATTTTGAAATAGAAGCACCATTAGTTGCTTATGATAAGAACGGTAAGGTCGTTGATGCAGAAATAGTGCCTAGCACTGTAACTGCTCAAGTTAAAGTTTCATCTCCACACAAGAGCGTGGATATCAAATTAAGACCAACAGGCAAAGCGCCAGAAGGATTAGCTGTTGACTCTGTTTCAATGGATCACCAAACAACCGAAATATATGCTTCAGAAGCTATTTTAGCTACAATCAATGAAGTATATGTAGATTTTGATTTATCTACTATCACTAATGAAGCAGAAATTATCCTTCCAGTATCACTTCCTGCAAATGTTTCATCATCAGATGTAACTATGGTTAACGTAAAAGTTGAACTTGCGGAAGTTACTACAAAAACTATTAAAGATGTATCGCTATTATATAAGAACAATAACAACAACTTAGCTGTTTCAGCTATTGATGTTGATAAGGTAGATGTTATCGTAACTGGTTCACAAGCTAACTTAGATGCATTTGATGATGAGAGTGTATCTGTATACTTTGATTGTGAAGGAATTGAACCAGGAACATATGAATTGCCACTAATAATTGAATGCGATTCAAATCCATACGTATCATTCGCTTTATCTAAGAATGTTGTAAACATTACTTTCGTTGAGGCTGGTGAATAATAATGGGTCGCTATTTTGGCACTGATGGTGTTAGAGGTCGTGCTAATAAAACATTAAATATTGAAACTGTCTACAATATCGGTAGATTTGTAGGTTATTACTATGGCCAAAAAGAAAAAGCTAGAATTGCTATTGGTATGGACACAAGACTATCTAGTTCAATGTTTGAATTTGCTTTAGCTTCTGCTATGTCTAGTTCAGGTGCTGATGTATATTTAATCGGTTATTGTTCAACGCCATGCTTAGCATATACAACAATGAATGAAAAATTTTCTTGTGGTGTTATGATTAGTGCTTCACATAATCCTTATTATGATAATGGAGTAAAAATATTCGGCAATGATGGCCTAAAAATAAAAGATGATATCGAAAGTTTAATTGAAGATTACATTGATAATCCAACAACAATTGAATACAAGGCAGATGATGAAATAGGGAAGATTATTGATTACAAACAAGCTATCATTTCTTATCAAGAGTGGTTAAAAAATCTATATTCATTAGATTTATCAGGAATGAAGATGGTAGTTGATTTGTGTAATGGTTCAAACTGCTACACGGCCAAAGATGTTTTAGATAACACTCACGCACAAATAACATATATTAATGATGAGCCTACTGGTATTAACATCAACAATGGATGTGGATCAACACATTTAGAAAGTTTAACAGCTAGTATAAAAGCTGGACAATACGATTTGGGATTTGCCTTTGATGGCGATGCAGATAGAGTGCTATTTGTGAATAGTGATGGCGAAGTAGTAGATGGTGATAACATTATGTATTTACTATCTAAGTATTTAAAAGAAGTAGGTAAATTAAACAAAAATACATTAGTTACTACAGTAATGTCAAATATAGGTTTGTTCAAAGCTTTAGATAAACTTGGTATAGAATATGATGTTACACCAGTTGGTGACAAACATGTTGTAGATTCAATTGTTAAAAATGGTTTTGTTATCGGTGGTGAACAATCTGGCCACATCATTTATTCTAACGATTCATATTTTGGCGATGGTTTAAAGACAGCGTTATTATTGTTAGAAGCTTTAAAACATTATGATTGCAGTTTAAAAGATGCAGTTAAAGAATTAAGAATATATCCACAATTACTAGTTAATGAAAAAGTAAAAGATAAGAAAATCGTTTTGGAAGATGAAGAAATAAATAATGCCATTAAAATGATTGGAGAAGAACTAGGAAGTAACGGTAGAATTTTGGTTAGACCTTCAGGCACAGAACCGTTAATTAGAGTAATGGTAGAAGCTGAAAACGATGAACTATGCAACAAATATGTTTATCAAGTTATAGATATGATTAAAGAAAAAGGCTATGCGGAATCATAGCCTTTATATAATTAGAGGTCGTAGTTATGAAAAAAATAATTAATGTTGTTGAAGACGAAAAAGATTTAAATGAATTAGTTAAATCATATTTAGAAAAAGAGGGATATGTCGTCAATTCATATCTTACTTTTGATGAGGCATATTCTCATTTGGATGATAGTTGCGATCTTTGGATATTAGATATCATGTTAGATGATAAATCAGGCTTTGACTTAATTGAAGAAGTTAAAGCGCGTAATCAAAATACACCAGTTGTCTTTATGTCGGCTCGTGATAAAGAATTTGATCGTATCATCGGCTTAGAAAAAGGAAGCGACGATTATATAACAAAACCTTTCTCACCAAAAGAATTAGTGCTTAGAATAAACGCCATTATGAAACGTGTATATAAAGATGATAATCGTATCGAAATAAATGGCTATTCAATAGATGAACAACAAAGAATCGTATATAAAGGAAAACAGCAAATTGAACTTACAACAAAAGAATTTGATTTGATGATGTTATTTGTTAGAAACAAAGGCACAGCTTTCTTACGTAATCAGATATTGGAACGTATTTGGGATGAAAACTATTACGGTTCCGATAGAGTAGTGGATGACACATTAAGAAGATTAAGAAAGAAAATGCCTGATTTAAATATCCAAACAATATATGGATTTGGCTATAGACTTGGATGAAAAGAATAAGAATTTGGTTAAGTAACTTCACATTATTACAACAATTTTTAACAATTGGTTTTTTAACAATTGCAACCTTAATCTTTTTTATTTTCACTTCTTTAACAAACAATATTGATACTTTCGTAAATGCGCAAATGCATTCATATATTCATCGTGCTCAAGATGATTATCTATTGTCATCTAACAGCAAAAAAGATGAATATACTGACACGAATGTTGTGCATTTTGTTTATAGTGATTTATCAAACAAATATTTAAGCGAAATTCCTAGTGAATATAGAGGCATCATTTTAAGAATTGATCCTAAAGTCGAAGACGAATTATTTGATGGGCATATTGAATATTACGATGATGAAATTGTTTATTCTATTAGAGCTTATAACGATTATTACCATCTTCTTTCAATTGTTAAACAAGGGTATCGTAACGAGTTCAAAAGCGCTCTGTTTACTGGTGTTGTAAATGTCACGTTGTATATGGTTGTTGCTTTAGTAATCTTCATCATGATGTGGGTCGTATCTTTGATTAGACCGCTAAATTCAATAAGAAACTATATCAACAAAATAAAAGCCGGAGAAGATGCGGAACTGCAGATAAATAGACGTGATGAAATAGGCGAGGTTGCTGAAGCATTAGTGAGCATGCAGAATGAATTGAATCAACAAGAACATATACGTCAAGAAATGATTCAAAACATTTCACATGATTTAAAAACACCAATCGCAACAATCAAATCATATTCAGAGTCAATCAAAGATGGCATTTATCCATATGATACTTTAGAGAAATCTGTCGACGTAATACTTGAACATGCCAACAGATTAGAAAAGAAAGTTTATAGTTTGATAACTTTCAATAAATTAGGATATCTAGTTGATGAAAATGAAGATGTTCTTAATTTGAAGATGGCTCCAGTAATTAGAAAAGCAATTCTTTCATGCGAGGTATTAAGAAATGATATCAGCATTGAAACAGAAATAGATGACGATGTATATTTTCATGGCGAAGAAGAGCCATGGCGAGTAGTAGTCGAAAATTTTTTGGACAACGCCATTAGATACGCAAAGACAACCATTACAATAAAGCTTAATAAAGATTTATTAGAAGTTTTCAATGATGGCGAATTACTAAGCAAAGATCGTATCGACAAACTATTTAAACCATATGAAAAAGGCACAAAAGGTAAATTTGGATTAGGACTATCAATTGTCAAAAAAGTAACTGAAACATATGGATATAATGTAGTTGGCGAAAACATGGACAACGGCGTTGTATTTAGAGTATATGCTGTAAGAAAATTCAAAAAGCCATCAAAGAAAAAGGCAAGTAAAAAGGGTATAATTGAGTCATGATAGTCAACATAAATGGATTGAATATTAATTATGAAAAGTCAGGAACAAAGGGTAAGAAAGTTATCCTTCTTCATGGTTGGGGACAAAATATTTCGATGATGGCGTTTATAGCCGAAAGTCTAAAGAAGCATTTTGTTGTATATAATATTGATTTTCCTGGTTTCGGTCTTTCTGATGAACCAAAACAAGCTTGGGATACTAATGACTATACTGATTTTCTTCACGATTTCTGCATTAAGAAAAAAATAGAAAATCCTATTATTATCGCCCATTCTTTTGGGTGCAGAATTGCTGTCAGATACGCATATAAATACGGTGCATATAAGATGTGCTTAACAGGAGCTGCCGGAATTAGAGATAAGCGCACACTAAAGTGGTATTTTAAAGTATATTCATACAAACTTGGTAAGAAAATACTAAGCTTGAAACCATTTGAAAAATATAAAGAAAGATTTGAAAGCAAAGCTGGAAGTGAAGATTATAAAAATACTAGTGGAGTCATGAAAACAACATTTGTGAAAGTTGTTAACGAAGATACAACTCCACTTCTAGAACACGTAGATTGTGAAACGTTATTAGTGTTTGGCGAAAACGATACAGCTACTCCTGTAAAAAAGGGACGTATGATGGAAAAACTTATGCCAAACGCCGCTTTGATTATTTTTGAAAATGACGACCATTTTGCATACTTTAATGAATCCGCAAGATTCGTTAGAGTGCTTGATGCTTTTTTGAGGAGTGATTATTAATGACTATCAGTGTAATCTTTGTAATTGTTTTCTTATCGCTTTCTTTTGTATTTATAAAGAATGCCTTGCATATGTTTCAACAAAATCATTACGAATTATATCGCTATGCGAAATGGTTATTTAACAAGAATAACATTCGTTTTTCTTTGACTTTGGTTTATCTTGCGTTAATGATTATTGAATGTCTTATTTTTAAAGATATTGCAGAGATATTAATTGGTTTATTATTAAGCATCATCTTTGCAATCTATTTAATCGTTACGGAACTTGATACGCAATATATTAAGCCTTTAGTAATTACTTCTAGAGTAAAAAGACAAATTGTTTTAACAACAATCTTATCTATTATTTTGACTTATGCATATACAAGAATTATGCCTATTTGGCTTGATGGATTCATCGCAATATATGGACCATATTTATTAGTATTCTTAATTGGAGCACTTACTGAGCCAGTAGAAAATCTAATAAAGAAACACTATGAAGATGATGCAAAGAAGATTCTTTATAGCATGAAAGATTTAATCACTATTGGCATTACTGGATCTTATGGCAAAACTAGTACTAAGAATATAGTATCTAGTGTGCTTGGAGAAACATATTATACTTTAATGACTCCAGCTAGTTACAATACACCAATGGGTATCACAAGAACAATTAGAGAAATGATGAAACCAATTCACGAAGTATTTGTTTGCGAAATAAGTGCGACTAGAGTTGGACAAGTTTCTTATCTAATGGATTTTGTGAAACCTAAATATGGTATTGTAACTTCAATCGGTCCTCAGCATTTATTGACATTCAAGACTATGGACAACATCATCAATGAAAAGATGAGAATGATTGAAATGTTACCTCAAGATGGTCTAGGCATAATTAATTTGGATAATGAATTTATAGAGAACTATAAAATAAAAAACAATGTAAAAGTTGTTTCTGTCGGAATTAATAATAAGAATGCAAATTATGTTGCGAAAAACATCGAATATAGCAAAGACGGTTCATCATTTACGGTTAAATTAGGAAGAAGAAATTATACTTTTGAAACATGTTTACTTGGTGAACACAATATCACAAATTTATTAGCTGCAATTGCTTTGGCTTATGAATTAGGCATATCAGCTAAAGAAATAGTAAAGAATGTTAAAGCAGTTAAACAGGTTGAACATCGTCTAGAAGTTAAGAAAATAAACAATTATACATTTATAGATGATGCGTTCAATTCTAATCCTGTTGGTTCAAAAATGGCTCTTGATGTTCTAAAGATGATGCCTGGCAAGAGAGTTATAGTTACTCCAGGCATGATTGATTTAGGTGAAAAAGAGAATGATTATAATTATGAATTTGGAAACTACATGAAAAATAGAGCTGACTTTGTAATATTAGTTGGTGAAAAACAAACACAATATATCTATAACGGATTAAACGATAGTAAATACAATATGAAAAACGTATTAGTAGTTAAGTCGGCAAAAGAAGCGTTGGCATATGTATATGGCAATTTCTCTAGCAAAGACACTATTCTGTTAGAGAATGACTTACCTGATGCATTTTCTATGTAAGATAGTATAATTAATAGTATGAAGATTAGCGTTGGAGTCTTTTTTGGTGGAAAATCTACCGAACACGAAATAAGTTGTATTAGTGCAAATCAAGTGCTTAATGCAATCGACCAAGATAAGTACGATGTTTTGCCTATTTATATTTCAAAAAATAATGAGTTTTATTGTTCAAATTTGTTATTTGATTTAAGCAATTATTCAGAGTTCATCAATGATCCAGCAGCCTCACTTACTAAAGTCACCATTTATAAAGATGGCAATAGAGTGGTTGTTGCTCCAATTAAAAAGTCTCTTTTTAACAATAAGATAGGATATATCGATATTGCTTTTCCTGTAGTTCACGGAACTAATGCAGAAGACGGAACCTTAGCAGGTTTTCTTCAAATGTTAGATATTCCTTATACATCATGTGATGTATTAGGTGGTGCAATAGGCCAAGATAAAGTGGTTATGAAGGATATCTTTAAAGCTGAAGGCATTCCAATGGTTGACTATTTCGTTGTTTATCAAAATGATTTTGCGGATAAATGCAGTGAATATCAAAAACTAGCCGACAAGATTGGCTATCCACTAATCGCAAAACCAGCTAATCTTGGTTCTTCTATAGGTATCGAAGTAATCAAAACAAAAAAGGAATTCAAAGAGAAGATTGAAAATTGCTTAACTTATGATTTCAAAGTTGTTGTTGAAAAGATGATAGCTAAACTTAAAGAAGTTAATATATCTGTTATCGGTGGCATAGAAGATTGCAAAGTATCAGTTATCGAAGAAGTAACTAACGGATTCTTAGATTACAACAAGAAGTATATGGGCGGAGGCAAATCTAGCAAGAAGATTCCTTCTAAAGTCGGTTGCAAACAAGAAGGATCTAAAGGAATGGCGTCAACTGCTAGAAAGATTCCTGCAAATATCACGAAAGTTCAACAGGCAAAGATTGAAACTATCGCAACAAAAGTGTTCAAGATATTAAATGCTCATGGATGTGTTCGTATCGACTTTATGATTGATAAGTCAACAGGCAAAGTATATTGCAATGAGATAAACACAATTCCTGGTTCACTTGCTTTCTATTTATGGAAAGAAAATGGAATTGAATTTGATAAAGAATGTGAAATGTTGATTCAAAACGCACTAAGAAGATATGCAAAAAAAGAAAAAATGACATACTCATTCAAAACAAGCGTTTTAGACAGTTATAGGAGGAAATAAAAATGTCTACACCACATAATCAAGCCGAAATGGGCGATATCGCAAAAACAGTATTAATGCCAGGAGACCCACTACGTGCAAAGTTCATCGCAGAAACATTTCTAGAAAATCCTGTTCAATTCAATAGTGTAAGAAATATTTTTGGTTACACAGGAACATATAACGGTAAGAAATTGTCAGTAATGGCTTCAGGTATGGGAATCCCATCTATCGGTATTTATTCTCACGAGTTATTTACACAATATGGTGTTGAGTGTATTATTCGTATTGGCTCTGCTGGAGCTTATTATAAAGATTTAAAGATTTATGATGTTGTATTAGCTACTGGTGCATATTCAGATTCAACATATGCTGTTGTACAATCTGATGATCATGAAAAGATTCAATATCCAAGTAAAGAATTAAATGACAATATAATTGAAGCAGCCAAAAAATTAAATATTGAAATTCATCCAGGCTTAGTACATTCATCAGATGCTTTCTATTCAGAAGCAGGTGCTGCAGAAAAATATATCCAAATAGCCAAGGAAGCTGGTGTTGTGTGCGCAGAAATGGAATCATTCGGTTTATTCCACAACGCAAAAGTGCTAGGCAAAAAAGCAGCTTGCCTATTAACGATTTCTGATAACTTAGAAACTAAAGAAGAAACAACTCATGAAGAAAGAAGAGTTGCCTTAATCAACATGATTAAGATTGCATTAGAGGCTGTAAAAGAATAATGTCTCAAAATACAAGAAAATTTGTAATTATAGTGATAGTAATATTGATGGTTGTTGTATCGGTATTGCCATTTATAATGAGGTAAGAAGATGGAAGGTAATAGAAAGAAAAAAATAATAATCATTTTATTATCTGCTATTGCTGTACTAGGCATTGTATTAGGTGTGATGGTTTTCTCTAGTAACAAAGAGGTAACTCCAACACCCGAAGAACCTACGCCAGTAGTTGAACCAGAAGATAATAAGATGGATGCCGACTTAAGGCAAAGATATCTAGATAACAAAGCTATTAGCGATGACTATCTAGGACACATTGTATTTGATTCTGGAATTATTGATTTACCATTTGTTCAAGCGGAAGATATCTACGATGATGATGGTCAATTCTATACATTCTATGATATTGATGGAAATAGAATTCTAGAAGAAGATGCAGAATATGGATGCGATGATTATGCATGTACAGGTAACGATGTTTATCTATGGACATATTGGGAAACAATGGAATATGACAAGATGGAACATGGTGGCTCAATATTCATGGATTATAGAAATACATTAGATGATGAAAATATCATTATCTATGGTCACCATTTCTCTCCAGAATTTGA
>JAGHUL010000116.1 GCA_018064825.1 Candidatus Colivicinus equi | reverse complement strand
TCGATGTCTGTGTAATCAAGGCATAAAGCATTCGCAACATACGAAGATACTCTTTCAACTTTAGATATATCTTTATCTATTGCGATTACATCTTGGTTATAATTTGTTAACTCTTTTGCTAAGGTTACACCAAATCTTCCTAAACCTAAAATTACATATGTTTTTCTATCACTCATAATAATTTACCCCACCATTATTTCTGTTTTTGGATATTTAATATTTGGATTATCATCTACTCTATTCTTCATTGAAAGAAGTAAAGTTACAGGACCAACACGTCCAATAAACATCAATATCATTATTATAATTTTACCAATTGATGTCAAAGCTGGTGTGATACCTATAGTCAAACCTACCGTTCCAATTGCCGAACAAACTTCAAACAATAAGTCTAGAGAATCAAATTTTTCAATACTTGTTAAGATAAGCATAGCACCTGTAACGAATGCGATATATAAGCTGATGATCACCGTAGCTTTTATGAAATTTCGTTTAGTAATATGGCGATTAAATAAGCGCATATTAACCTTTCCCTCAATTTCAGAATATATTGCATATATTGCTAAGAATATTGTTGTCGTCTTTAAACCACCGGCAGTACCACCAGGCGAACCACCTATCAGCATATATACAGACATAAATATCTTTGATGGATTTCGTAAAATCGAATTATCAATAGTATAGAAACCAGCCGTTCTTAATGTAACTGAATTAAACAATGACGCCATTAACTTATTTCCAAAATCAAGGTCTTTTAATGCATTATTGTATTCAAATAACAACGTAAACAACGTACCGCTAGTCAATAATATAGAAGTCACAATTAGAACAATCTTAGTATGAGGTTTTAATGACTTAAGAAAATATGTGAAACGATATTTCATTTTGTGACAAATTCTTAGATTTCTTGAAATATCAAACCATACCGCAAAACCTAAACCACCTAAAACTATTAATGATATAACAGTAAAATTAACTACGATATTACTTTGATATTCAAGTAAAGAAGTATAAGAAAGAATATCCATACCAGCGTTACAGAATGAAGAAACAGATAAGAACAATGCTTGGAATATAGAATAAGCAGTTCCGTTATATAGCTGGGTTAGAAGTAATAAGAAACCAACAAATTCAAATAATAAAGAATACTTAAAAATAGAAATAAGGAAACTTGATATACCTTCAAAAGAATCCTTATTCAACATATCTTTAATTATGTATCTATTTGAGAAATCGAGTTTATTATTTAAGGCCATTAGAAATAATGAAATAAACGACATTAATCCTAAGCCGCCAATTTGAATCATGATTAAAACTACCACTTCACCAAAAACAGTTAGATCCGCAAAATTATTTATTGTCATTAATCCTGTTACGCAGGTTGCAGAAACAGAAGTAAAAGCTGCATCTAAAACAGTGATTTCATTTCTTTGAGAAATTGGAAGACATAATAAAACAGTTCCTACTAGGATAACCACAAAAAATGATGAAACTAATATATTACTAACAACAAATCTTTTAGATAAAGATTTTACTATTTCGGTTATTTTATCTTTAAGCATATCTTAATTGTATTCTTTACTTATGGTTCTTTCCAGCAGCTTTAATAATATTAGTAGCTCTCGCTAATTGAATATTTGCTTTCTTGATATCGACATCAGTTCTAGCTTGTTCTAATTCTTTTTTAGCATCACTTAGACGTTGTTCATAATAATCCAAATCAACAGTTTCGATATCTTCTATTACATCGCAAACAATTGTTGCATGATTTTCTTTAAAATAAAGAATTCCTTCAGATACGGCAAAATGAGATAAAACACCATTATTGTTTGTTTCTATCACACCCATATCAATAGGAATCATAATAGGCATATGATTTGAAAGGATGGTTCTACGACCATCTTTTGTTGGAATATTTAATTTATCAGTTTGTACTATCTTATAATCACCGTGATATGTAACAAACTCAGTATCAAAAAGCATTATTTCAACCTTTCTGCCTTTTCTTTAACATCTTCAATCGTTCCACAATAAATGAACGCTTGTTCAGGATAAGAATCATATTCACCATTTAGAATAGCTCTAAATGATCTAACAGTATCTTCTATCTTAACGAACTTGCCTTCTATTCCTGAGAACTTTTCTGCAACTGCGAATGGTTGTGATAAGAAGTTTCTAATACGTCTAGCACGATTAACGATTAGTTTATCTTCATCTGATAATTCGTCTAAGCCTAAGATTGCAATGATATCTTGCAAATCTTTATATTTTTGTAATATTTTAATAACTTCTTGAGCTACTTCATAGTGCTCTTCGCCTACGATATTAGGATCCAAAGCACGCGAAGAAGATTCTAGTGGATCGATTGCAGGATATAAGCCTAATGAAGCAATCTTTCTATCTAATACCGTTTTAGCATCTAAGTGAGCAAACGTTGTGGCTGGAGCTGGGTCTGTCAAGTCATCTGCAGGAACATAAATCGCTTGAATCGAAGTGATAGAACCACTCTTTGTTGAAGTGATTCTTTCTTGAAGCTCACCCATTTCACTAGCCAAAGTTGGTTGATAGCCAACAGCTGAAGGCATTCTTCCTAATAAAGCAGAAACTTCTGAACCAGCTTGAGAGAAACGATAGATATTATCTATAAATAACAAAATATCTTGGCTATCTTTATCTCTAAAATATTCAGCCATCGTAAGGGCACTAAGTGCGACTCTCATTCTTGCGCCAGGTGTTTCGTTCATTTGACCATATACTAATACTGTCTTTTCAAGAACACCTGAATCTTTCATTTCATAATATAAGTCATTACCTTCTCTAGTTCTTTCACCAACACCGGCAACAACAGATAAGCCATTATGTTCAGTAGCTATTGAGTGTATCATTTCTTGCATCAAAACAGTCTTGCCTACACCAGCACCACCAAATAATCCTATCTTGCCACCTTTGATATATGGACATAATAAGTCGATGACTTTGATACCTGTCTCAAGGATTGTAACTGAAGTGTCTTGGTCAAAAAAACTAGGCGCTTTCTTATGAATTTCTTCTCTAAGAACATTTGTTGGAATATTACCTAAACCATCAATAGGATCGCCTAATAGATTAAACATTCTACCTAAGATTGTCTTGCCTACTGGAACTTTAATACCTGCACCAGTATCAATAGCTTTCATGCCTCTAACTAAACCATCTGTAGAAGATAAACATATACATCTAACTTTATCATCACCGATATGTTGTTCAACTTCTGCATAAATCTTAGTAGAATTATTATCTATTTCTATCATGTTGTATATTGCAGGCAAAATATCAGAAAATCTTATATCCAAAACTGGACCAATTATTTCTACTATTTCACCAATATTTTCTCTTTTGTATTCTGCCATATGATTCCTTTCTACTTAAGACTTCCTGCTGTAATTTCGTTCATTTCTTGAGTAATCGCCGACTGTCTAGCTTGATTATATTGAATTTGTAAAGATTCAATTAATTCATCAGCGTTTTGGTTAGCACCTTCCATAGCCATTCTTCTTGCGGCATTTTCACTTATTTTTGATTCCAAGAATTTTTCATATATTTGACTAGAAACATACATCGGAATAAGCGTATTTAATAATTCATCTCTACTAGGCTCTAATAATAAATCTGTCTCTTCCATATTGTTCTTATCGATTTCGATAGGAAGTAATTTATGTACTTTTGGTTCATACTTTAATGTATTTATATAATCTGTGTAATAAATATCAATAGAACTTATTTCATCATTAGAATATAAGGTCATAATATTATCAATAAGTTTATTAATTGTAGTTGGATGAAAATCATTTAGTTCATCAATCTTTTTAACGACCATATAATCATTGTTCATGAGCCATCTTATGCCATATGTACCGATCGCAAAAATAGGTTCTTCTTTACTGACGTTTTTTTCGACGAATCGTAATAAATCCATGTTGTAAGAACCACAAAGGCCACTATTAGATGTGAAGATAATATGCAAAGGATTATTAACCTTTGATTCTATTAAAAACTTATTAGTTTCTTCGCCATCAAAATGAGCACATAAAGCATCATGAACAAGTTCAGAAAAAATACTTGCATACTTATTGTTTGCGAATAAAAGTCCTCTTTCTTTTTGTAACTTAGCAGTCGCTACCAAAGACATTGCATTCGTTAACTTCTTTGTAGACTTGACACTTCTAAGCTGCCTTTTGACCTTTGTAATATTTCCTGCCATCTTACTTTACTGCATTAAATCTTTCTGTATAATCTTTGATAATTCTATTTAATTGTTCATCTATTTCGTTAGAAATATTCTTTGTTTCTATGATGTTATTAATGATATTTGGATAAGATGAATGAATTTCTAACAATAAACCATTCGCATATTTTCTAACATCGCTCTTATTAATGTTATCTATATAACCTTTTTGATTTGCGAATAATAGAATTACTTGATCCTCAACAGCAATTGGAGAATATTGAGGTTGTTTTAATAATTCGATTAAATGTGAACCATGGTTAATAGTTTTACGTGTTGAAGCATCCAAGTCACTACCAAATTGTGAGAATGCCAACACTTCTTGATATTGAGCTAAATCAAGTTTTAAAGATGAAGAAACTTTCTTCATTGATTTATATTGAGCAGCGCTACCAACTCTTGATACAGATAAACCTGAATCAACAGCTGGACGGTTACCAGAATTGAATAACTCAGTTTGAAGGAAGATTTGACCATCAGTAATAGAAATAACATTAGTTGGAATGTAAGCACTAATATCACCAGCTAAAGTCTCGACGATTGGTAAAGCAGTCATACTACCGCCACCCTTTTCTTCAGATAATTTAGCACTTCTCTCAAGCAATCTTGAATGTAGATAAAAGACATCGCCTGGATAAGCTTCTCTTCCTGGAGGCCTTCTTAATAATAGTGACAAAGTACGATATGCAACAGCGTGTTTGCTTAAATCATCATAGACGATTAATACGTCTTCGCCTCTATTCATGAAATATTCGCCTATTGCTGTACCTGCATATGGGGCAATATATTGTAATGCTGGTAAATCAGATGCACCTGCCATAACGATTGTTGTATATGACATCGCACCTTCTTCTTGTAGTCTCTTTACGATTTGAGCTACGGTAGAATTCTTTTGGCCAATAGCAACATAGATACATTTAACATTCTTACCATGTTGGTTAAGAATAGTATCAATCGCAATAGCCGTTTTACCTGTTTGTCTATCACCAATAATTAATTCTCTTTGTCCCTTACCAATAGGAATCATAGAGTCAATAACCATAAGGCCTGTTTCTAGAGGTTCATTTACTGATTGTCTATCTAATACACCAGGAGCATTTGCTTCTATTGGTGCGTATGTTACGTTCTTTAACGGTCCTTTATCATCTAATGGTTCACCCAATGCATTTACTACTCTACCTAGTAATGCATCGCCAACAGGGATTTCAACAACTTTACCAGTTGCTTTAACAATAGAACCCTCGGCAACTTCTTCTTCACCAGACAATAAAACAGCACCGATATTTTCTTCTTCAAGGTTCATAACCATTGCTTTTGCTTCACCTATTTCTAATAGTTCAGAAGCCATGGCGTGATAAACACCAGAAACATTGATTATGCCATCCGCAACACTAGTAACATAACCCATCGTATCATTTGATTCGATGTTAACATTAGTCTTTTCAAATGTATCGATATGAGATCTTATTTGACTAGATAATTCTTTTGAATTTGCTTTTAATTCATCATCGCTCGCAAGCAAACTATGTTTTAAATCTTTTAATTTAGTCTTATATGAACCATCCCAAACATTGTTATTTACAACAACTTTTATACCACCTAATAATTCTTTATCTATTTTGTTTTCTAATTTTACTTTTCTTCCTAATTGACTTGCGATAGCTTTTTCAACATTAGCGATGGTCTTATCATCAAGTTCACGAACGGAAAAAATAGTACCGAACATTTTCTTTTCACGAGCATAATAATGAACTAAGAAATCATGTAATAGTTGTAGTTCAACATGTGATTTATTTATGGCGTTAACCATAACAAAAAACGTTGATAGCACTTCACTATTAATATTTAGATCTTCTATTTTAGCTCTTTTATCTGCTGTAGAATAACTTGTTGAATCAAAATAGTTAGATAACTCTAAATTAACATTTAGAGCATTATTTAATTTTTCTAGTTCTTTACGATAAAGTTCTAATTTATCATCATGAACAGCTAATTCATACAAGTCTTGAGCGTATTTTCTTGTATCAATACTCATTTATTAGTTACTTCCTTGATGAACTCATTAATACTATCTTTATCGTCTTTAGAATCTAATTTAGATTGAAGTAGTTTTTCAGCTGCTGATAAAGCAACATCAACAATTTCACCATGCATTTCATCTAACATCTTATTCTTTTGTAATGTGATGTTATTTTGTGCTTCATCAATAATTTGTTGAGACTTTTGTTTACCTTCATCAATCAAATTGTTCTTTAAACGATTGCCCTCATCTTGGGCATTATTAATAATTTGTCTTGCTTCTGCTTTGGCATCAGTAATCTCTTTTTCAGCTTCAGCATGTAAATCTTCGTATTTCTTCTTTAAATTGTCAGCATCAGATAAACGTGATTGCTCATATTCACTTCTTGCATCTAAGATTTTCTTAATAGGCTTGTATGCCAATTTATACATTAAGAAAAACAATATGGCAGTCGCACATAATTGAGCTAACATTGTTAAAGGATTAGGCAATAGTTGGCCTAAAACGTCAGTATCAATTTTCACGTTACTATGCTCCTAATACGAAGATAATCAAGAATGCTACTAGTAAGCAATAAATTGCACATGTCTCAGAAATAGCAGCACCAATGATAGCCATAGATTGAATCTTACCTGAAGCATCAGGATTCTTTCCAATAGCATCGACAGCATGAACAGCAACTTTTGCTTCACCAATACCTGTTACACATCCAGCCATTGCACATAGTGCAGCAGCAATCGCAATTAAACCTTTTTCCATAATATTTCTCCCTTTTATTCTTCACTTGGTAATTCATTACCAATAAAATTAGCTGATAATGTCGTAAATAAGAACGCCTGCATCACACCTGAGAATAAATCAAAATAAAAATGTAATGCTGGTGCTATAATTACTGCCACTATATTAAAATTGCCAACTAGTGGAATCATTGCGGAAATATTAGCAAACAGTTGATAAACAACTGACATTAATATTCCACCTGCTAAGATATTACCAAATAATCTTAGCGACAATGAAAGCAAAGTAGCTAATTTAGAAACAATATTCATTACTAAGAATGGCGCCATTGGTTCTACCCAACCATGGAAATACTTTTTAGCACCCTTAACCTTAAATGAACAAACCTCAATTAGAATACATGTTAAAGCTGCAAGAGTAAGTGTTACTGAATAGTTAGAAGTTGGACATTCAATAGAGAAAAGCCCGGCTATATTACTAAAGAACACATAAACAATAACTGTTAAGAAATAAGGTATCAACTTATCCGCAACATTTTTATCTTTGATTGCTCCGTTTACAATACCCGAAATAAAATCAACAGCCATCATCATTAACAAGACTAATCCTTTAGGTTTATCTAGAGGATCAACTTTAACTAATACTCTATTAACAACCAAAAGAAGAACCGCAATAAATACAGTAACAATAAGGATCGAAAATAAAGTCTTTTGTATTTCCATCACATTTCTCCTTTCTGTTTAAAAAACATAATCATCATAATAATTCTAAATACCATCACACCACCAAATGCTCCGAAGATATTAAAGTAATTTGGTAATAAACATGCGATTAATAGCGGTAAGGCTAGTACAATGATTCTAATGCCAAAGCCTAATATTCCACCTTTCTTAATCTCACCATCTTTGAATTGGAATTGCATGTTGAGTAAATAGAAATATAAATATGAACTAAGTAATCCGATAATAATTCCAGAAGATATGCACCAATTAAAAAATCCGCAAATGACACTAGCTAATAATCCTAAAATTCCAGAATACAAATAGATATTTTTGTTCATAAAAAATAAAAAGTTAAATCACACACAAAGCATAATTATCACTAAATAAATTATACATCTTTTATCTTTTCTACATAAAAATAAGAAATGTATAAACGACGTTTTCCAATAAAAAACGCCCCACAAATATGAGACGCGAGTTAATAAACGCTCCCTAAAAAGGATCAACCCTGCCTGACGGAATTAGCTGACGGGTTAGGACGGTTGTCATCCTACAGCTTAAGCCGTTTAACCCCAAATACTTGGTTCTCCCGCTGTATCAAAAGATACACTCAACATATTTATGATAAGTTAATAATATCTCTAAATAAAATACCGTGTCAACAAAAATAAACAGTACTCACAAAACAAAAAAACAAAGGTTATTTACTAACGAGATGTCATATGTTTTAGATAATGCGCAAACTATTTATAAAATGTGTGTTTTTTTTGCAAAATAGCTAATGAAAATCGATGGTTTTATGATAAAATAGATAAGGTCAAATTAAGACTTAAAAGGAGAAAGTAATGAGCAAGAAATACGTTTATATGTTTGCTGAAGGAAATGCAAACATGCGTGAACTCCTTGGTGGTAAAGGTGCTAACTTAGCTGAAATGGCTAGTTTAGGTCTACCAGTACCTTATGGTTTTACTATCACAACAGAAGCATGCACTGCTTACTATGATGATGGCGAAAAGATCAACAAGGAAATCATGGATCAAATCAAAAAATCTTTAGTAAAACTTGAAAAACAAGCTGGTAAAAAATTAGGTGATTCTAAGAACCCTCTATTAGTATCAGTTAGATCAGGTGCTAGAGCTTCAATGCCAGGTATGATGGATACAATCCTTAACCTAGGTATTAATGAAGAAGTTGCAAAAACAATCGCAACAAAGACAAATAATGAAAGATTCGCATACGATTCTTATAGAAGATTCATTCAAATGTTCTCAGACGTTGTTATGGGTCTATCAAAGAAGAGATTCGAAGAAATCATTGATGAAGTAAAAGAGAAAAAAGGTGTTAAGTTAGATACTGAACTTGATGCTGAAGATATGAAGGAATTAGTTAAGAGATTTAAGGCTTTCTATAAGAAAGAATTAAAGGAAGAATTCCCTCAAGATACAAATATCCAACTTGAAAGAGCTATTGAAGCTGTATTCAAGTCTTGGAATAACCCAAGAGCTATCTTCTATCGTAAAGAAAACGATATCCCATATAGTTGGGGTACTGCTGTAAACGTACAGATGATGGTATTCGGTAATATGGGTGATGATTGTGGTACAGGCGTTGCCTTCACACGTAACCCAGCTACTGGCGAAAAGAAATTATTCGGTGAATTCTTAATGAATGCTCAAGGTGAAGACGTTGTTGCTGGTGTTAGAACTCCAAAGACAATCGATCAATTAAAAGAAGTTATCCCTGAAGCTTATAAAGATTTCGTTAAGATCTGCAATATCCTTGAAAAACATTATCATGATATGCAAGATATGGAATTCACAATCCAAGAAAAGAAATTATTCATGTTACAAACTCGTAACGGTAAGAGAACTGCTACAGCTGCCCTAAAGGTTGCTTGTGACATGGTTAAAGAAGGATTAGTAACAATTGACCAAGCATTATTAATGGTTGAACCTAAGCAATTAGATTCATTACTACACCCTCAATTCGATGCTGCTACATTAAAGAAAGCTAAAGCTATCGCTACTGCACTTCCTGCTTCTCCAGGTGCTGCATGTGGTCAAATCGTATTCTCAGCTGAAGATGCAAAAGTATGGGCTAAGAACGGTAAGAAAGTCGTTCTAGTAAGACTTGAAACTTCTCCAGAAGATATCGAAGGTATGGCTGTTGCTGAAGGCGTATTAACAGTTCGTGGTGGTATGACTTCTCACGCTGCAGTTGTAGCTAGAGGTATGGGTGAATGTTGTGTATCTGGTTGTGGTGCAATTAAGATTGACTATGCTAAGAAACAATTCGTATTAGATGGCAAAACTTATAAAGAAGGCGATTGGCTATCATTAGATGGTTCAACTGGTAAGATTTATGGTGAAGCTATTAAGACTGTCCCTGCTACAATTTCAGGCGATTTCAAGAAATTCATGAAATGGGCAGATGAAAGAAGAAGATTAAAGATCAGAACTAACGCTGATACTCCAAAAGATGCTGCACAAGCATTAGCATTCGGTGCTGAAGGTATTGGTCTAGTAAGAACTGAACATATGTTCTTCCAAGAAGACAAGATTAAAGCTATCAGAGAAATGATCGTTTCTTCTACAGCTGAACAAAGAAAAGCTGCATTAGAAAAAGTATTACCATTACAACAAAAAGACTTCGAAGGTATCTACGAAGCAATGCAAGGTAATCCAGTAACTATTCGTTACTTAGATCCACCTCTACATGAATTCGTTCCTACAGGCGATAAAGCAATTAAAGAATTAGCTGCAGATATGAAGATGAAACCAGCTGAATTAAAAGCAATCTGTGATGGTCTTCATGAAGCTAACCCTATGATGGGTCATAGAGGATGTCGTTTAGCAGTAACTTATCCTGAAATCGCTGAAATGCAAACTAAAGCTGTTATCAGAGCTGCTATCAAAGTTAATAAGAAACATCCAAAATGGCATGTTGTTCCAGAAATCATGATTCCGCTAGTTGGTGAAGTTGCTGAACTTAAATACGTTAAGAACGTTGTAGTTAAGACTGCTGATGAAGAAATCAAGAAAGCTAAAGCTAAATTAACTTACCATGTTGGTACAATGATTGAAATCCCACGTGCTGCATTATTAGCTGATGAAATTGCTACTGAAGCTGAATTCTTCTCATTTGGTACAAACGATTTAACTCAAATGACATTTGGTTTCTCTAGAGATGATGCTGGTAAATTCTTAGGTTCATACTATGATGCTAAGATTTACGAACAAGATCCATTTGCTAAATTAGATCAACACGGTGTAGGTAAACTAATTCAAAACGCTGTTACATTAGGTAGAACTACTCGTCCTGATATTAAATTAGGCATCTGTGGCGAACACGGTGGCGATCCAGCATCAATTGAATTCTGCGATAAAGTTGGATTAACATATGTTTCTTGCTCTCCATATAGAGTTCCAATCGCAAGATTAGCTGCTGCTCAAGCTGCTATCAAGAACGCTCCTAAAAAGGAAACTAAAAAAGCTTGTAAGAAAACTTGCAAGAAATAGTCTTCAATAACAAGTAACACAAGGCCGATATAATCGGCCTTTTTTAATGCTATAATTATTAAGCATGAAAAAGACGATTGTAATAAATATTGTTGGAGGTCCAGGAGCAGGAAAATCAACCATTGCATCTGGTGTTTTCAATCTTCTAAAGATGTCACAAAGAGATGCGGAATTAGTTAGTGAATATCCAAAATCTTTAGTATGGGAAGAAAGAAAAAAGACCTTTGATGATTCGCTATATTTATTTGCAAAGCAATCTCATATTCAATATTCAATCAATGGCAAAGTAGACTATATGGTTACTGATCGTCCCTTAATTATGTCCAATATGTATCACAATTTCTGGATGGAAAAAGATTGGCCAAATACTTGGAACCAAGCATTTTATAATCTAGTAAAACAAACTTGGGATTTATATGATAACAGAGTTTATCTAATTGAAAGAGGATTCCCATATCAAGCAAATGGCAGAAATGAAAATGAACAAGAAGCTCTTAATCAAGATAAACTAACCAAGAAATGGTTAGATGACTATGGCATCGATTACATCACTATCTATGGCGATGACAAGGCTCATTACAAAATATTTGAAGACATCATTAAAACCGAAAAAGGAAAAGACATTCCGCTTATCTAAGGAATGTCTTTTTTAATCATTAATGAATTATTTACTATTTTTAATTAATTCTTCTATACGACTTGCTTTATCTAAAGTATCATCTACTACAAAGTCTAAATCAGGAATTCTTCTAATTTTAACTCGATGAGCTAATTCAGTTTTTATATACCCTTTTGCCCTTCTTAAAGCATCTAAACCGTCTCTTTTCATATAGTTCTTACCCAAGAAAGAAACGTATACTTTGGCAACACTTAAATCAGGAGCAATCTTAACATCAGTTACAGTAGGAAAACCTAATTTTGGATCGTTAATCTCTTGAGAAATAATAATCGACAGCTCTTTCATAAAGATAGAATCTAATTTATCTGTTCTTGCCATTATTCAGCTTTAACCTCTTGATCAACATATCCTTCAATGATATCGCCTTCTTTAATATCGTTATAGTTCTCAATGGTCATACC
>JAGHUL010000010.1 GCA_018064825.1 Candidatus Colivicinus equi | reverse complement strand
CCATCAAAAGTAAAATACTTTACATAGTTTTCTATATTGTTTTGATTTAAGAATTCGTAGTTATCATATGAACCATATCCTGAATCAGCGCATACTCTTTTTGGATAATAACCAAAATTATCATAAAAAGCCTTTAAAACAGGGATGAAATCCTTGATATCGTTTCTTGATTGAGATACATAGTATGAACATATTATTCCTTTAGATACTAATAATTGCGTGTTATAACCTGCGTGCATATTAGAACCTAGTCCTGAATAATAATCTTCTTTTAGACACATGGCGGTTGCGTCTATATCGGTTTTATAATATGAATTTCTATTAGGGCCACATATTCTTTCTTTTTCTTCGTATTCTAATGATTTAGTTAAATATTCACAAAGTAGTTCATATTTCTTTTTAAGTGTTATATCTTCTTCAATAAGCTTAGATAGTTCACTTACTTTAATAGCTATAAGTTTAGAATCGATTATTCCTTTAGTTGGAATAGACCTAGATAAACCAACATCATTTAATAATATTCTTATCTTATCTGATAGTTTTTCATGATGTTTAGTTGGCTTCCATACAAACTTATATTTATTAGCATCAGCTTCAAACTTACTTCCATCAATGAATACATCATCAATAATTAAGCCACATTCCTTAATTATTTGATTAGTTACTAATTTAAATATTTCTTTTCTACTAGGAACAATGACTTTATTTATGAATTCTCCAAATCTGGTATGAGCTGGTCTTTTCTGTTGCATAAGATAAAAGTATCTCAAATCATATTTACAACTTTCTTCTAAATCTCTTAATGTGCACGAATCAAAAGCAAAACCATAAAGAATTGTCGCAAACATATCATAATATGAATAGTGAGGTCTTCCTCCATAATTTAAATATCTATCATCAGGAAAAAGATTAGCGATTCCTGATTTATCTAAAAACAACAAAAACTTATCCATTTTCTCTTTTTCCTTCACATCTAGATCGAAGGAAGGAATAAGAAATACATCTCTCGTGGTAAAATTAAGCATATAAAATATCTCCTGAACAAAGATATTTTACCAAAGGTGCCCAGGTTCGATTCCTCGACGCCTTTTTTTAATGATTTGAGTAAATTAAAAGAGCTGTAACGCTCTACCTATTACTATTCAACTAGTAGGTTTCGTTACAGCCCCTTTCTTATAAAAGGCTTTTTTAATCTAGTGAACTAAATGGGGTCCACTGTCATAGAAATAAGACTTTTTGGTGAATATATGGTGCCGGCTATGGCGGGAAAAACCCTGATATTATCGGCTATTTTTGATATTTGCCACCGAGTTGCCACATTATGATAGCAACCCAATGGCTTTACTCTTTAATTCTTCACTAGTATTGGAATAATCCAAACTCATATCGTAATTTGTATGTCCTAGCAACGTTATAGTTGTCTTAGGATCTACATTGTTGGTTACTAATGACGTAGCAACCAAGTGTCTTAAACGATATAAATTGAAATCAACTCCATTTTCTTTAGCAATCTTACAAATGATAGTGCCTACAAAATCAGAATCTAAATGTCTTCCATCTTCTCTATGGAAAATAAACTCTTCTTTTCCTTGCAGCAATCTATTTAAGATAGGTCGCAGTGAAGGGTGAATTGGTACTTGTCTTATAGATGCATCAGTTTTAGTTCTAGTGACAACGTATCTTTCGTTTTCGTTTGAACCTAATTGTTTATTAACTGAAATGTAATTAGGGAATATGTCATCCTTTGTTAGTGCCTCTGCTTCCGCAGGTCTCATTCCCGTGTAATATAACAATTCAATTAGATCAACTATCATCTGTGCATTGAATTTATTGGTTTTACTTTCCAACAATTTCCTTTCAACAAGTAAAACAGTCTCTCTATCGGTAGTAGTGCTTTTCTTAGTTTTAATAATTCTAGACTTAGGTCGTCTTAACCCAGCGGTTAAATCTTTATAAATAATTTCTTTATTTAGAGCAGTTTCGACAATGTCCTTTTTATATATGGTGTAAACTCGAGTAATTAAATCATCACTCGAACTATTTACCATGGCATTTAAGTCGTTTAGAATATCAGCTCTAGTTAATTCTTGAATAGGCTTATTCCCGTGTGTAACAAACTTTCTATACAATTTTTCGTGTTTATTCTTTGTGTTACAACTAATAGGCGTATTTTCTATATATTCCTCGAAAATATCGTTAACAGTTGTTGTTTTTTCCTTAAACACTGTCTTATTTGCTACCTCGAGCATTGTCTTATTCTTAAATAAAACCGCATTTTGGTGTGCTATTCTAGCCGAGCCATACTTTTTCTCACTGAACGATTTAGTGATTGACCCCATTGGGGTTCTGATGTAAACCTGGTACGTTACGCCAAGTTTGCTATGCCTTTCTCTAATAAAAGGCTCGTTTCTTTTAGCCACGTTTCTCCTTTCTATAGAAAACTAAGCACTAAACCAACCACAAATAGAATAATTAATAAGTCAACTGCTGATAAAATACCTATTTCGAGTTTTACCAAGCAGTGATTGTGTTTCCAATATAGCAACGAATATATAACATATCCTATTGCCATACTAGCAACGATACAAATGATTGAGTGGAACATTTCTATCTCCTTTCCTATTTAAGTTCTTTTTGAACATAATCTGGATCAAGGCCTAAGACAGTACAGAACTTGAAAAATTGGCTTAAAGTAAGGCCTCTTAAACCTTTTTCATAATAGTGAACACAAACTTTTGAACAGCCTACTTTTTTGCCAAGCTCTTCTTGAGTAAGTTTTAGTTCACGTCTTCTTCTTTTAATAATTTCTCCAAATTTTACATCCGTGCTATCCATAAGTTTTTCTCCTTGGTGAGATAATGATAACAAAAAATAAATAAATTAGCAAATTGTTAATTAATTGTTGCATTTTGCGATTCAAAGGTTTAGAATATAGTTAACAAAATGTTAACAGGAAGGAGGACAATGAAGAGAAAATTATCTAAATGCGCGTTAATGAGACTAAATGCAAAGAAGCCGCTAACGCAAGAAGAAGTTGCAGAGAAACTGAATATGAATCGAAATACTTATGCAAAAAAAGAAAAGGGAGAAGCCGAATTTACTCTCTCAGAATTAAGAATATTAGCTAAACTATTTGACGTAAAATTCAGTGACTTTATCGAAAACTAATTTTTTTTGAAATTGTAGTTAACAAAACGTTAATTCCTATCCATATACGAGCACATCATATTCCTATTTTATTTTATGTTTGCACTAAACCAAAATACTTGAAAGACTTGTTTGTTACTGTTCGTTTCCTATGGTGTGCTCCTGTATGGGTAGGAAGGAAAGGAGATATGGAAAAATTACTAACACTTAAACAAGTTTCCGAAATGTTTGGATGTAACGACCCTAAAGGCCGAATGGTTAGGAATCTAAGAGCCAAAGGAATACTGCCAGGCATTAAAATCGGCACAAGACTCCTATTTAAGGAGAGTGATGTTCAAGAGTATATTGACAATTTATACGAAGAACAAAATAAAAAATGTGCTCACTAGGAGCACACACAGGATGAAAGTCCCACTCAAAAACTTTCATCCAAATTATAACATAAGGAGAAAACAATTTGGACAACGAAATCAAAAAAGAAAAAACAATTTATGAGTTATTACAAGAGGTTAGATATGAATTATCAAAGACACCTCTTAAAAAAAGTGGCCATAATGCACACTTAAAATTCAATTACTTTGAATTAGCTGACTTTGTGCCAACTGCAACAAAGCTATTCAATGAAAGAGGTTTATGTCCTATCTTCAATATTACCTACAGTCCTGAAGGTGTTGAAATGGCAACATTAAAACTGATTAAAGGGCCAGATGAAATTGTGTTTGTGACACCAACTGCTGAGCCATCAATGAATAGTCCTATTCAAAGCTTAGGCGCAAAACATACTTATTTAAGAAGATACCTTTACTTAAACTTATTAGATCTAACTGAAAGCGACATTGTTGATTTAACAACAGAGGCTAAAGAAGAAAAGCCTACTGCTGTAACGAAAGCAGCAACAGCTAAACAAATTGAAATGATTAGAGGGCTATACGATGAAGAAAATATCGCAAAGATGCTTGAATACTATCAAATCAACAGTTTAGAAGAGTTAAACATTAAACAAGCAAGTGAAGTAATTGCTAATAAGAAGGAGAAAAATAATGGACAAAAATAGAGATTATGTAACATTAAGAGTTTACTATAAGAAACTAGAAAAAGCTGACCAAGCTAAAGAAATAAGTGAAGCAATTTTTAGCAACTTAAAAAAACATGATGGTGAGCCATTTGCTGTTATAATTGCTGACGCATTATTGGATCTTAGCAAGAAAAATGAACTAGATTTAGTTACGTTGAGAACAGTATTCAACATCATCGACGTTATAGCGAAAGGACAAGACGTACTTGAAAGTGTTTTTGAGGAGGCTCTTGAAAAATAGTATGGAAAATAATTTAGTTGAAACAAAATTTAACGAGTTGTTCTCTCCATCTGACATTGAGATGCTTGTAAAGTTTGATGAACTTGAAAGTAGAGTTAAAACAATGAAAGATGCTAAGAACGAAGCAATTAAAAATTTCTTAAAAGATAATAATTTAAAGAGTTACGAAAATGACAAAATAAAAGTCACTTATATTGAAGCTACTGAGCGCGTATCTGTGGACACTAAGAGATTAGAAGAAGAAGGAATTTATGAACTCTACACTAAAATCACTCCAGTTAAAGACTCAGTAAAGATAACGATTAAATATGAGTAGTCTAGAATTTGTCGAAGAAACGCATACATATCTATATGATGGCGTAATTATTCCATCGGTTAGTGAAATTATTAGGTTTGCATTTCCAGATGCTTACAAAGGAATACCGGCCGATAAGCTTAAAGCAAAAGCTGATTATGGAACTAAAGTTCATCAATTAGTAGAAGAGTTTGCGAGTGGGAAAATCTCTATGGATGAAATAAAGTCCAAGAAGATAGATCCAAATATAAAGATTGCTGTTGAGCAATTTGAGTTGTTACGTAAAAAATGGGTGTTCTACATAAAGTCAATGGAACAAATGGTTTGTTACAAAGGCAAATATGCAGGCACTTACGATATTAAAACTGAAGATAACCTAATTATTGATTTAAAAACAACATCTTCAATACACGAAGATTGGTTAGCTTTACAACTAGGCTTATATTACTTGGCCTGTGGTATTAGACAAGAGCTTGGTTATTGCATATGGTTGCCTAAACAAAAGTGTGCCCAAGTCAAAGAAATAAAAGTCAAGACATGGGAAGAATGTTTAGAGATATTAAAATCTTATGAACAAGCGCACAAAAGCAACGAACATAAGCCTTTCAACTAAACAGATTGTATGGGAAAGAGACAATCATCAATGTATAATTTGTCATTCTCCCTATGCTTTCCCAAACGCTCATTATGTCTCTAGGGCATATGGTGGCTTAGGGGTAGAGAGAAACGTTGTTACTCTTTGCCCCAACTGCCACAACCTTATGGATAATTCACCACGTAGGAAGGAATTAAAAGCCATTGTTAAGAGGTATTTACAAAGACTATACGATGATTGGAACGAAGAAGAACTTATATACAAGAAATAAATTTCACGCTGTCAAGACAAAAATAGATGGCATAACGTTCGATTCTAAGAAAGAAGCAAATAGATACCTCGAACTTAAACTACTCGAACGTGCTAAAAAAATCTCGAACTTAAGATTACAAGTGCCATATGTCTTGATTGAAAAAAGTAAATATGGCCAACAAATAGTTTATAAAGCTGACTTTGTCTATTTTGATGAAGACGCTAAAGAGACCGTTATTGAAGACACTAAAGGTTATAGAACTGATGTATATAAACTTAAAGCTCGCATGATGAAAGAACGTTACGACATCGTTATAAGAGAAATTTAAGAAAGGAGATTAAATGACACTACAAACACAGATTGTATTAAGCAAACTAGGGAACGAAGCAACTGAATACTTTACTAGAATTTATGGCGAATATTTGAGAACTGGTAAAGATCAGCAATTTAAAAGCTCTGGATTGAAAGATTCGTGGTTTTATATAAAGATTGCGAATTTGTGCGATGAGATTACATATCAAAGACCATTTGCCAAACAAGCAAAGATGCTGCTTAAACAAGAACTAGCAATTAACGCAAATAAATTTATTAACGAAAGGTATCCGATTAAGTATGGAAATTTGGGAACAACTGAATCAGACTAATGAACTACTTACCAAGTCAATCAGCGCACTTAAAAAGACATCAGAAACATACGCTACTGCAGAACGTGATTACAAGATTCTGTTAAGACAAGAATGTTTAAAATTGCGTGATGAAGGTATGGCAATAGGGATGATTACATTAACTTGTTATGGCATTCCTAGCGTTGCTGAAGCTCGTTTTAAGAGGGACATTGCTGAGGCAAACTACAAAGCAAATCAAGAAGCAATTAACTCGTATAAGTTACAACTTAGGTTATTAGATGCACAAATGGGAAGAGAATGGACAGTGCAAAATGGCTAGAGATAGTTTCGTATTTTACCGCTCATTTTTTGAGGGAATTAGTGCATTAAACGATGAAGAAAGGTTACAAGCATATGACTTAATCTGCGATTATGCTCTAAACCAAAACATAACCGAAACAAAACCAATGGTTAATGCTATCTTTGCATTAATAAAACCCCAATTAGACGCTAATTTGGTGAGATATACCAATGGAATTAAAGGCGGTAGACCTAATAAAAAAATATCAAAAGAAAAACCTAACAATAACCTAAACGAAACCAAAACGAAACCTAAAAATAACCAAAGCATAACCAAAACGAAACCTAATGTAAATGTAAATGTAAATGATAATGTAAATGTAAATGATATTAGAAAAGAAAATATAAAAGAAAAGAGAGTTGTTATTCCAGAAGAGATTTCTGAAGAGTTTGATGCTTTTGTGGAGATGAGAGTTAAACTCAAAGATCCTCTTACCGAATATGCAAAAAAACTTTGTCTAGATAAACTTGAAAAATTATCTAACGGAGATACTAATATCAAAAAAGCAATTTTACAACAATCAATCTTACACGGATGGAAAGGTTTATTTGAACTTAGCGATAAGGAGATGGCACAATACAGGCTTGATTCAAAAGATGTCGTGCCAGCTTATTCTACTGAAAATAATCCAACCTTTGATGCAAATAGATTTAACGAAATTTTGGGAAGGAGAACTAATGGACAAAATTGAAGCACTAAGACTTTATCGAATCAAGAAAAAGTTTTTAGAGAATACAGGGCTTAGAGCACTAGGAGAAATAACTCAAGAAGAATATCACAAGCGCAATAAAAAACTTTGCGAAAAGTTAGACAAGTTGGAGGCTGAGTTTAATGATAAACAGTAATTTGCTTATCTTGGTCATGATTGCTCTCATACTCACTATTGTGTTTCTATTGATCGCTGCAGCTTGGTTAACTGTTGAAGTGACTAAAGATTTTTATGGAGATTATTGTATTGACGAAAGAATAAAAAGAAATTTTGAAAGGATTAAAGATGACAGCAAGAGAACTGAATGAAGCATTTGAACAAATAAAAAATTTTTTATTTAATGGAACTCCTAAAGAACTTTTTAAAAAACAACTAGATGCTGTTTGGGAAAGTATGTTGGTATGGCATAACGCAAAAGAGTCTTTACCAAGAAATGGGGTAGAAGTATTAATAGCAAAAAAACTTTCAAATGGATATATGTATCAAGTTCTAGAATATTATGATGGATTCAATTGTGGTAAAAATTACAAAGAATGTGAAATGAAAGTTGATTATTGGGCATACATTCCAAATGTTAAAGGAGGAAGGAGAAACGATGAGTTGCGAATACCAATTCCAATAAAAGAGGTGCAAGATGGAAGATAAATATGGTTATCTAATGTGTGCAATAAACACTCTATCAACATACGCTGGTGAAACTGGTAGATTAAATACTGAAGATTTAGACCAAATGACAAATTCATTAAGGAGTTCAGTATGGGAATTAAAGAGTCTTGAAAAAGAACGTGATGATTGGCAAGAAAGCTATGCACTCTTACTGAAACAAAAGGTCAAGTTAGATAAAGCACTAGATATGGCTTGTGATTATGTAGCAAGGGTAATGCCACTTGAAGTAAATGAAATTGTAGGCGTTGATTATTTATACACAAAAGATAGAAAAAAGATGAAAGAGTATTTCTTACAAGAAAGCGAGAAACAATGAAATATAAACTAGAAGGAAAATGCTATATCAAAAAATACAATTTTAGAGATGATACGGATATAATAATGATTTCCAATGAGAAAGGCGAACATTATGCTATATCTATTGACTTACAACAACAATGTTATGAAGATTTTAATTTCCAACACATAGACAAAAATGGAATAGGTGTTTATGATTACCAAGTCTCAAACAACGGCGTAAAAATCACAATAGAAGAAGATGAAAAATTTAAACATGAATGTTACCACACAGTGCATGGTAAAAAATACGTAATAAAAATTGTTGGTGATATTAAAACATATGAGTTTGTTATTTCAAATGACCACAACGGTTATTACGCTCACGAAGTAAAATTCTACAAAGGTAATCTCGTGTGGGGAAAGTGGCTATGACTTGCGAATACCAATGCGATGATTGTAAATTCGCACGATGGGAAACCTATCACGAAATGGGCGTTATGCAATGGGAATGGCAAGGCTGCACTAAAGAAGATGAAGTATCTGATGAAGAACTAAATGGCTCAGTTGATTGCCACTTATATCAAGAAACGGAGGTTGATTAATGACAGCAAAAGAAATGTTTGAAGAACTAGGTTATGAGGAATATTGTTCAAAAGAAGGTTGTTGGATAAGGTATCGCAAAGAATATAAACAATATAGTCACGATGATATAGTCTTTGATATAAAAGAAAAAACAATACATAAAACAACCAATTTCAAAGTAATAGAAATATCAGCAGTTTATCAACAATGTAAAGAACTAGGTTGGTTAAAGGAGGAATAATGAGTGAAATTAAGATAAGAGCAATAAAAAAGCCTATAGAAATTATTTGTTATCAAACTGATAAAGAAATCATTATTCATACACTTGAAGGGGACATGAAAGCTGGTGTAGGTGACTATATTATTACCGGCGTAAATGGTGAGCAATATCCTTGCAAGAAAGATATTTTTGAAAAAACATACGACATAATAGGAATCATAGCGGAGGGATAGTATGAATTACATAAAACAAGTAGCCGAAATGTTAGGTGTAGAGGTTGGGGAAGAATTTAAGATAAGTGATACTGATGAAACATTAACTTTTCACTTTGATGAACACGGATTAAAAAGCAATAGAGATGTAGAACAACCTTATCTTTTATCAAGTATTCTTAATGGCAGACGTGAAATAGTTAAAATACCATTCAAACCTAAATGCGGCGAAGAATATTGGACTTGTCTTTTTATTAAAGGCGGATATATTGCATTAGAAACGTGGTGTGATTGTTCGGTTGATTATTGTCATTGGAAACTAGGAAACTGTTTCCGTACTAGAGAAGAAGCTGAAATCAAAGGCAGAGCAATTATGAAAAAGATAAAGGCGGAATACGATGGCGAGTAAAGAGAATCAAGAATTATTTAACAAATATAAAAAGTATATCAGAGAGCCTAATAGTGAGTATGAAGCAATAGACATCATTGAATTAGAAGAAGATATACAACGAGCCATAGATGATGTTGGACTATATAAAAAAGCGTTAGAAATATGTTGTGAATATGCCGAACACAAAAGAACTTGGTATCAAGTTGAAGGGTACACATTAGAAGAAACGATATTAGACCAAGCACGAAAGGAACTAGGCAATGAGAAAAATTAAGTGTTGGTTAGCAAAGAAATTGTTTGGCTTTGTAATGAGATATTATGGCCGAAGAGAATGGAACCTTGAAATTGAAAGAATTAGAGAACAATATAAGGCAATGGCTCCTCAAACAATACCGTTCACTTTTAAATATAGTGTGTCTTCATTAGATATAGCTCATATTCCAAAAGTAGAATTGGAAGGGCTTACAAAAGAAGTGCTAGTTAACAAAATTATGAAAGAATTTGTAAGCAGAAAAGATATTGTTGAATTTGATAAGGAAACTTATAAAGACAAAACAATCTACTATGCAACGATTGAAGTGAAGGCTTTGAAAAAGAAAAATCATGCAAAGTAAAGACTATATCAAGCGCAATACTACTGTAGATTACACATGGAATGACCTAAACGCTAAGTGTGTAAAGAAAAATAACAAAGCCGAAAAAGTCTTCAAAAGGAAGGCACGTAGAAAATTGAAATATGAACTTAAAAGGAGGGAGAACAGTGAATAAAGAATACCAAGAAGCATTGACAACTCTATATGAAGGAACACTAGGTAAAGAAAAATCTTGCGATATAGAAAAAGCATATCAGTTGCTTCAAAAATGTATTGATGAATCAAAAGAAGCTATAGATCAATATAAAGGAGCGCTTAAACAATCTTGCACTTATTTATCTCACTACAAAATATCAATCACTGAATGTTGTAATAACGTCCGTGAATACAAGACGGTCGAAGAACTTGAAGAATACTTCTTAAAAAATTGGAACATTAATTATGTTTGCACTACAAATAACCACGAAGAAAATCTCTCTGAATTAATTCTTAAATTATTAAGTTATCCAAAAGAAGAGTGGATAAAGGCGATGAAAGGAGCTATAGATGAAAATTTATAAATCGAAATATGGTTACTCAACAACAGCACACTCTAAAGACTTGAAGGGCAATGTTGTTAAGAACTACATTGATGTGCAGTTCAAAATAGGAACCGAACCGAAAGAAGATTTGGAGGGTGAACTTCAATTTGTGACAAGTGGCGGAGACACACGAAAGTGCTTCTTAACATCATACATACAGAACGAAGCAACAAAAGTTAAGCTTGTGGTTATGGAAGCCGAGACACACGAAACTGAGTCTCAAAAAGATTCAGAGCTCGGCAGTAAATTTGGAAAAACTATAAAGATGGATGGTGTCAATATCGAATCTGATGATTTGCCATTCTATTGATACTAGGAGAGTGAATGAAAGATAGTGTTAGAGCATTTAAGAATGAACTAAGAAATTATGACTACTATTTGTCACGAATTAAAGAACTCAACGATCAAATAGAGTATTGTTATCATCTATTAGGTGGCATAAAAGGTTTAGATCCAACAAAAGAACCAATTCATTGTCCACCAAATAAAGATCACGAGTACAAAGTACGTGACGATGTTGAACGCTACACGCAATTGCTTAACGATGTGAAGGCAAAACTTAAATCAATAGATAAAATACTATCCTTGATTGAAACACCGCTCAAAGAGGCTATATTTGATGTATACGTTAATGAAAAGCAAATGTCATCAATATGCAAGAGGCTTGGATTGAGTAGTGCAGGTTTGGATAAACGGATTAATAAAGCAATTGAGACTGCATTGCAGCAAAGTGATGGCATTATTTAATGGATGATATTGAAAAGCCCTCAGATGAGGGCCTTTTTATTTTCCAGATTCAATTCTTCTAGACACACAAATGTTAGTACGACCTTTGATTCTAAAATTCTGAGACACACATCATTTAAGGTCAGACACACTAAAGTGAATATAATTTTATGATTCTGGAGATAAAAAAAGAGCGTTTATATAACGCCCTTCTTTTTTTGTAGTTTGATGTCTTGTTTGATTAAGTTTCTAATATAGTCGCTTTTGTTTGATACCATATCCAATCTTTCAATCAGTTTCTTATCAGTCTTCTTATCAAACTTAACTTCTACTCTTACAAATTTTTTTGCTCTAGATTTCTTTTTCTTTACTTGATGTAGAAACATCGGCTGATAGTCTAGCATTTAAGTCCTTTCTCACTAAACCAATCAAATATTGCCTTTTGTTAGGAACACTTTCAAGTTTTTGAATAACATCATCTTCACTATTTTTATTCAATTCTAGATATATTCTAACTTGATTTTGCTTGCGCCACTTATATATGTTGTCCATTTTATTCATACCTAAATCTTAACATTTTTTGTCCTTTCTATACAGTTCCCAATACCTTCATCACCTCTTTCAACTAAAATTTCTATGCAATTAGGTTCTTTTCTACTAGACCAACAATAACAAACTTTTCTAGGCACACAATTATGTATGCGGTAATTCTCACAATCGTAAATTATTTTATTGTCTAGTCCATCCATGCCATCAAACTCATAAACTCGCACATGAACACAACCGGCAATGTAGTTCAATAGATCTTCTAACATTTTGTTCCTCCCATTCTTAAATAGTTGCTAACATTATCTTTTTATCTAGTGCATACCTTACAAGCTCTTTAATAGCTTTACCGCTAAACTCTTCTATCATATCTATAAGAAAAATTTTTAGTACGCTTTCATCAATAAAGTTTATTTTTGCTCCATTATTAAGCAATTCATTAATCGTATCATCATCGCACATTTCACAATGTTTGTGATATTCCATTTCCATATCATCATCACAATAGTCTTTGATAATTAATTCTATGAAATCATCTTCATCATAAGGTGAGGATATAAAGTAATGCGTTATATCCTCGTTTCCTTTTTCCTCAACTAATTCACAAAAGTAATGGTCATTCATTATTTTTCCTCCCACATAGCATCAGTGCCATATTCAATTAACGCAATAACAACTAATAACAACGTAACAATAACAATTCCTAATGTAATCAAATCAAAATTATCCATAATTCCTCCTAGTATAAATATTTGCTATCGTACCATTTCCAAAAATCGTTAGTCTCTTCATCATCATCTTTGAAAATGCTTTCCACTTTTTGCACACTTTCGTGTGTCTTATACCACATTTTTGAAGTGCTATCTTTTGCTTTAGACACACTCTTTTTAGGTTTAGACACACTATTGTGCGTATAATACACTCTAGACTTATAAGATGTATTTGAGTAAAAATAATCTCCATCTTGAATAAAATTGCCGATAATAGTTACTTTGTTTTTATCATCCAAAAACGCTAACTTATTAGTGCCGATTAATTCATTGATTAATAGCAACTTATCAGTATCGTACTGAAAGCCTTTTTTAAGGTTACTAAGCACTTTTTGGATAAACACTTGAGTGTCATTGATTAAAGATGACTTTGTTGGTGTATAGTCGTGTAAAATGCCATTATGTGCCACTCCTAAATCAGTCTTACATCTTCTAGCGTTTTTTTGGTAAACGGGATAAGGATGACAGTTTAAATCATCCATCAAGCCGCTAGTTCCAATTCTGAAATGTAAAATAACGTTTACATCATCTAACTTTTTGCTTTTTAAACTTGAAATTAAATCTTCATAATACATAAAGCCTTTTTGAATAACTACACATTTGTGGGTCTTGTCATAATACATATACCCGGCGCCATCCGGGTTATTTACAAACATAGTTTTGATTGTTGCATCATCAAACATTTTTTTACCTTTTGGTTTGATTGCGATAATACACATAAAATTACCTCCTATTTTTTTCCTTTTCGTACACACTTTGGTGCATATTGTGGTATGGTAGACACACAAATGTGCGCCTACTCATTCATACCAGCATAAGATTGTGAATAGATTAAGTTGTCTAAGTCACCATATGAACGGCCACTTTTAACCGCACAATCACCCATCAATCTTTTTTCAAAAACAATTCTTGCAGTTTTGAATTCATCACCAACTAAACCTAAGTTATTAAGCCAATTTTTCATAGCGTATTTTTCATTTGCCATATCAATTGGGGCATATTTTGAGCGAGTTATCATTTTTGCATAACTACACATAGCCATACAAAGTTGTATCCAAGCCTTAAGTTCACCGGCGTGTAAACCTCTTTTAAATTCAAAGCATCTAAATTCAATAGTGCCTTTAGTAAATAGTGCGTGTAGGTTTAATAAATGGTATCTAGATGAATCATAATGGTTTCCGTGGGGATCTCTTATGATTGCGTTGTAATAACTTTCACTACCATACCAAATAGAACCTAAACCTTTTTTTGTTGTTGGTTTTTCTTCGTTTAGTTTTCTTAAGAAATTTCTTTCAACATCTTGCGCCCATCTTTGGTGGCGTGAGTCAGTTACAGATACCGCCTTATTGATTAATTTTTCGTGGTTCGCAACTACATTAACTAGATGCCTAATAGTTGTGGCGTTTTGTCCGCCTACCTCATCAAAATTAGCGCCGATGTGAATATGCACGCCGGCATTGTAGTCATTACCACTACGTGCTCCATTTTGTCTCAATATGCGCGTAATTTGTTGTAAATCTTCAATGTCTTCATAGAACATAATTGGTGTAACCATTTCACAAGTGATGTGACCTAATCTACCGGAGCTGCTACCATCGTTCATACATTTCCATTTGCGCCCTTGATTGTCATAAGCGTGCCATTCTTCATAATAACCACCGTGATAATGTGGTTGATTGTTACAACCATATTTTTGGTTGTAGTAGTCACAAATAATCTTTGCAACTAATTCTTTTGAAATTTTGCCCATCTCAATTTCAACACCGAAAGTTTGAGATTTCATTTTTTGAGCGTTTTCAAGTAAGTTCATTGTGTCTCCTTTCTTTCATCCTGTTTTATGTACCCGTGTAATGAGTACGATTAATTATAAGCACATTACACGTGTAAATGTCAAATATTAATAAAAACATATGAAAGTGTATGCATCTACCACTTAAAGAGCCTATTATGATATTGGTTATAAATATGAAATGTCCAAAGTGTAAAAACAATATGATAAGGCAACAAGATAAACCACATATATTCACATATGTGTGTCCAACTTGTAAGCATCAGATTAAAGCAAAAAAGAGCGCTGAAAAATAGCGCTTTTTATATTCACTATTGTGTGTCTATAAGTATTTAATGTGTGTCTAAAACATTATCGTACTAACAAATGTGTGTCTAGAAATATAATTCATATACACTTTTGTGTGTCTAGAGAACCGGCGGACTTGCCGAAAAAGGAAAAGAAAAAAGATACTAGTTATACATTACCATTCATACATATACACACATACGTGAATACACAACATAAACATATACAAAAACACACATATCTGAAGATAATAAGCAAAACACAAAAAAGTATCAATTTACGTGTAAAAATACCTAGAAAATAAGTGAGTAAAAAAGTGATGAAAACAAGAAGGTCATAATTGACAATCAAACAATATCGAAAACCGGACTAACAAATGTGTGTCTAGTACTAAACGGGATGCACAAACGTGTGTCTCAAAACCATATCAGATATCAATGTGGCAACGATGTGGCAAACATTCAAAAAGCCTTTAGTTATCACATATTATGGTGCCGAATAAGGCAATAACTTAATTTTTTTATATTTTGTACTAACTTGTGTGTGTCTGAGCGTAGGGGGTAGGGGTACTTTTTGAGACGCACATTGTAACGCTAAATACCCCTCTTTAATATCGCCCCCATTTTTGAATTTCCGTATGAACCTATATCGCAAACGTAACAAATTAGTAATTGAAATTGAATTTGATGGAGAGATACATGAGTATTCTCTTCCTGGAAGCTCTAGCGCTCAAATGGTTGAGTGGTTTTACAAGAGCAAGATAAAAGAACTGGAGGAAGCAAAATGTCAAAAGAATCACTTGAAAGAAGAAACAGTCATCTAGTTCCATTTAATTCTGAGACTGCAAAGATTGCTAGTGAAAAAGGAAGATTAGCAAGAGCTGAAAAAGCTAGAAGCAGAAAAGAGTTAAAGGAAGCATTAAAGATTGTCCTTAATCTAACTATCAAGAAGAAGGGCAAAATTGTGGATACTGAGAAGATCCAAAGTTTAGCTGAGGCTAATGGTCAAAACATTACCGTTAATGAAGCATTGGCTATTGCTCTAACTGAGAAGGCTTTATCTGGAGACGTTCAAGCGTTTATTACTATCAGAGATACTATTGGTGAAAAACCAACTGATAAGGTTGAGTTAGATGAAAGTAAGACTATTGAGTCTTGGGCAAAGAACCATAAGGTGAAGGTATGAGAGTAAATAAAGTAAACGACGGTTATGTCAAGTCTTATTTAAAAACATTAAAACCACACTCTAGGAAAGTAAGAACAAACACTAATAGCGGTACTGTTCAAAAACAAAAATTAAATGGAAAGTGATTTTACTTTACAAGAGTTCATTGAAGATAACTTTGTAATCAGGGATAAAGACTCAAACCTGGTTAATCTAAAGTTTAATAATGCTCAGCTAATATTCTATGAGCAGTTTAGGTTAAGCTATGGCAATAGACCTAGTAGATTTATTGTATTGAAGGCTAGACAATTAGGTATCTCAACTTTAACCGAGAGTATTATTTCAGGACTAACTATGTTGACTCCTAATACTAGTTCGGTTATTATTGCTCATCAATCTGACTCTGCTTCTAATATTTTTGATATGACTAAGTTATTCATATCGGAATTGCCGGAAGCTATGAAGCCTAAGCAAAAGTATTCAAACGCTAGGGAGATAGTGTTTGATGATGATAAGAACGGACTTAAGTCTTCTATCAGAGTTATGGTTGCTGGAGATGCAACTAGAGGCTCAACTTATAAGCTAGCTCATTTGTCGGAGGTCGCTTTCTGGGCAAAAGCAAAAGAAGCCATGAATGCTTTAAGCCAAGCAGTACCAATGACCAATGATTCTTTAATTGTTTTAGAATCAACAGCTAATGGATTTAATTTCTTCTATCAACTATGGGAAGATGCCGTAAACGGTAGAAATGACTATATTCCAATTTTTATTCCTTGGTATATGGACAAAAACTACACCAAGAAATATGAAGGCTTTGAACTAACTCAATATGAAAAGGACATCAAAGAAAGATTTAATTTAACTTTAGACCAACTACAATGGCGTAGATGGTGTATAGCAAATAACTGTGGAGGAGATGAAAATCAATTCCGTCAAGAATATCCAATAACTCCAGAAGAAGCGTTTATCACTACTGGAACATCAGTATTTAATACTGAACTAGTATTGGAACACATGAAGAAAATTAAAGAGCCAATTAAGAGAGGCTACTTTAACTATAACTATGATGGTCTTCACATAACTGGTATCCATTGGGTTGATGATCCTAACGGATATATCAAGATATATAAAGACAAATCTATTCGCCCAACCGTTATCGGTGGTGATACTGCCGGAGATGGTGAAGACTTTTTCACAGCTCAGGTTTTAGATGATACTGGTTTCCTTTGTGCTACCTTACATCATCAATTCGATGAAGACTTATATGTTAAACAAGTCTATTGCTTAGGAGTGTATTACAACTCTTTAATTGCTATTGAGTGTAATTTCTCTACTTTCCCTAATAGGGAATTGCAAAGGCTTAAATACGATAAGCTGTATGTTCGAGAAAAATATGACCAGATAAGACCTGATGTTCAAGATAAATTTGGTTTTAGAACTACAACAGTAACTAGACCGGTTATTATTTCTCAACTAGTTGAAATCGTTAGAACAAATATCGAATGGATAAATGATAGAGAGACTCTTCAAGAAATGTTATCTTTTGTTAGAATAAATGGCAAACCTCAGGCTTCTGAAGGCACGCATGATGATTTAGTTATGTCGCTAGCTATTGCTTATGAAGCAATGGGACAAATGCCTAAAAAATTCTCATTAAAGAAGACAAGGGATAGAGATGAAGATTTCTTTAACTATGGAACGTAGAAAGGAACAAGATGAAAAAATATATTGTTGAAGCAACTAATGCTTTCTTAATAGGCGGTGGAATTAAAAGCTCTGTCTTAGGGAGAATACCGGATGTTGGAGAGCAATTTATTGTGGATGGTAACGAGCTATTGCCTTTGATTAATAATGACTATGGCGTTAAGTTCGTTAATATTATCGGAGAGTTCACAGAAGAACCAAGGAAGAAAAAAGATGAAAGTAATACTAATAATTCTAACTAGCACATTAATAAGCGGCTTGGCCTTAGGTGCTTTTTTACTTGGTTATATGTTTGGAAGTAAAAAGAAAGAAGACAACTCTTTAGTTATCGACAATAACAATAAAGAAGCTGTTAAATCTATCTTAGACTTTTTCAATTATGGAGTAGACAATGGAAAGCATTAAAACTAAACCTCTAGAAATATGGAGTGAATATACAAAGTTAAAAGAGTACCTAGAGAGAAACAATGTTTATGAAATAGTTAAGACTAATGAAAAGTTCTACGAAGGGAAACAATGGGAAGGATGCAAGGCAGACAATATGCCTAAGCCAGTCTTTAATGTCCTACAAAGAACCGGTAAGTTCATGGTTGCCACTATTTCTTCAAACGATATTGCAATCCAAATGGTTCCTTTTACTGAAGTGAAAGATGACATTGATAGGATGAGCGTCGTTGCAAAACAAATAGATGACATCATTGAAGTTGCTCGAATTAAAGAAGCTACTAAATTAGTAATCCGAAACGCTTATGTTGACGGAAGTTCTTATATGCTTCAAACATTTAACCCAAATGTCGAGACAGGGCAACTAGCAAAAGGTGTTGTTGAGAATCAAGTTATTGATAATACGAATATGTATTTCGGTAATCCATACTCGAATGTTATTCAAAAGCAGCCATACATTATAGTTGCGTTGAGACAGCACAAATCTCAAGTAATAAATGAAGCAAGACAGTATGGTGTAAGTGAAGACGAAATAGAACAGATTGTTCCAGAGAATGACAGTCTTCAAGCAAATGACGATTCTGATGATCTAGTAACAGTTATCCTTAAATTCTACAGAAATACTACTGAAGAAATAGAAACAATAAAGGAAATTGATAAATATACTGGTCAAGAGTACGAAATCAAAAAGAAGAAAGTTCGAGATACTATTTGGTTTACAAAAACAACTCAATATGTAACTTTGATTGGGCCAACAGACTTAGGATACAAACGTTATCCTATTTCTTGTTTTGGTTGGGATGAGGTAAAGAATTCATATCTTTATACATCACCAATGACCTCAGTAATACCTAACCAAATATTTATTAATAAAGTATTCTCTATTGCGCAAATGTATGGCCTACAATCAGCGTTCCCTAAACTAGTCTATGATAAATCAAAGATTGATATAGAAGAATTTATGGGAGCAACTGCTCAGGCTGTTGCTGGAATAGACTTAATGGGAAAATTCATGGACTTTATAAAAGTTCCTGATTTCTCGAATAACATAGTTGACCTAGCAAGAGAAACAATTGGGCAAACTAAAGAATGCATGGGAGTAACTGATGCTTCACTAGGAAACGTTAAACCAGATAACACTTCCGCTATTATTGCTTTACAAGAATCTTCAAGTGTTCCACTTGAACTGCAAAAGCAAGCGTTCTTCCAATTTTGGGAAGACACAGTGCGAAACATTATTGATATAGTTGCTTGTTCTTATGGAGAAAGACAAGTGATGACGGAAGATAATCAACTAGCAACTTGTGATTTCTCGAAATTGAAAGATGTTAACTTTAATTTGAAAGTAGAGATTGGCAATGGCGCACAATATAGCGAGATTGCTCAAATCAATACTTTAGATAAATTGGTACAAGCCGGTTTCATTACACCAGAGGCGTATATGAAAGCTATACCAAATAAATATATTCCACAAAAGCAAATGCTGATTGACTCATATCGAGAAATAGCAAGCCAAGGAATACAACCACAGTCTTTCGGAAGCACACCAGCTAACGAAACTAAACCAATCTAAAGCACGCATCAAGCGTGTTTTTATATGCACATACCAGTGCAAGAAGGAGAAAAAAATGGAAGAAGTTCTAAACCAAGAACTACAAGACGAAAACTTATTCAGTGACTCTTTTGAAACTGAAAGTACACCAACAGAGGTTGAAGAAACAGTGACCGAAGAACCTACTCAAAATGAGAATCAACAAGATGATCAACAAGTAGAAACAGAACCTTTCTTAAATATCAGATATGACAAACAAGACATATCTCTTACCAAGGAAGAAGCAATAGAGCTTGCTCAAAAGGGCAAGAACTATGACCGTATCAACGAGAGATATACCAACTTAAATAGCTCACTAGAAAGATTAGCCAAGATGAATGGCATTAGCGTTGAAGAGTATTTAACTAAATTGGATGAAACTCAAGTTGCTTACGAAGAAGGAAAAGAACTAGATGCCCTTAAAGAAAAGTATCCAAATGCTGATGAGGAACTGTTAGAACAACTAGCACATCAAAACGTTATCAACAGAATGGAAGCTAAACAAAAAGAGAATCTAGAAAAACAAAAAGAGCAATCGGATGCTCAAGATTTAGAAATCAAAAGGCAAGCTGAAATGTTTAGGAAAGAATATCCTAACGTTGACTATAAAGTTATTCAAGGCAATGAACAAATCAAAAACGATATTATGAATGGCTACACATTATTAGAAGCTTATAACAAATGGGTAGTTAACGAAATGAAGAAAGACCAACCAGCCATTGATGCTAAATCTAAAGCCGAAAAGTTAAATGAGGAGAATAAAAAGAAATCATTAGGAAGCACAACAAACGCTGAAGACAGCGATGATTCCAATGATGCTTTTTTTAAGGGAATGAATTCAATTTAATCTCCTCACATAAAGCCGAATGGCTAAGGAGATAAAAAATGGCTATTAATCTAGCAACTGAGACTTTTCAAAAGAAGACTGCTGAAAAGTTTTATTTAGAATCTGTAATTGGTGGCAGAACATCAAAAGATTATTCTTGGGATGGCTCAAAATCAATTAAAATTTCAACAATTATGACTTATGCTCCAAACGATTACACTCGTTCTGGACTAAACAGATATGGTACACCAAAAGACGTTGAAGATACTAATCAAATCTTAGAGATTACTCAAGATAAGTCTGTATCTCTTGTTGTCGATAAAGGTGATAACAAACAACAAATGATGATCAAGAACGCTGGCAAAGTGTTAGGTCTAGAAATTAGAGAACAATTTGTTCCTATGGTAGATAAATACGCTTTATCTAAGTGGAACGCTGGTAGGGGTGGCTACACTGTTCAACCATCTATATCAAAAGATAATATCATTGTCGAAATTGGTAAGCACGTCGTAATTCTAGGCAATGCTAAAACAAATGCTTCTGATGCTATTTGTTACATTGGCTGGACAAACTATGCTCACCTACTAAACTGTGTTGAGTTCTTGAATCTAGAAAAGCTAGGCACTAAAGCGTTAGCTGATGGTGCTGTAGGTAAAGTCAATGGATTAGATATTAAGCCTGTTCCAGATGGCTATTTACCAACAGGAGTGCATTTTATGACAGTTAAGAAATCTTCTGTATATCTTCCTTTCCAAATTAAGGAAACTAAGATTCATGAAGATGCTCCTGGTATCTCAGGCGCACTAATGGAAGTTCGTTATATGTACGATGCTTTCGTTCTAGAAGCAAAGAAAGAGGGCGTTATCTCTTGCTTAGCTGCTGATCCAACTATCTAGTATTTTTTAGAGGGAGTTCTTCTCCCTCTTTCTATGGAGGTTTGAAATGACATTAGAAGAACTATACAAGAAGACTAAAGCCTGGATGTTTGAAAAACCTTCAAGCACTTATTACAACGATTATATCCTTCCTATCTGCAACAAAATATTAGCTGAAACATACGAAGAAAATAATATGTGCAGAATGTTTTATGGCAAATTACCTTTTGTTGATGGAGTTGAAAAACACCAAATACCTAAAGATGCGGATATGACGAAATATGAATTAGATTACGAAGACGAGTATTTGCTAGATGTTATTCCAAAAGGAATAGATGCGAATTTTCTAATGTATGATGACGTTAGCAAAATGGATATATATAGAGTAGAATACAACAACGCTAGGGTGTTGCACCAAAAAGTAGTATCAAAGGAAAAGGTTGATTCTTTAACTGCGAAGGCAAAGGAGGCATGGTATGCCGCTTAAACCAATGCCTACACATAAAGCACCAAAAAATTTGATGCTAGAAATTCCCAATCCAGGTATAGGCGGACTAAATCTATTCGATTTGGAATACGAACAAGAAGTAAATCAAAGCCCATACATGATGAACATGATGTATAAAAACGGAACGTTCTCTAAAAGATATGGGCAAAGTATTGATCAAGAATACAGTGGAAAAATATATTGTGTAACTTATTTTGATGGAAAGTTATTTGTTCACGCTGGTAAATACGTTTATTGTGATGGAACTGTGATAAGCCAACCGGTTTCCGAAACTATGGGAAGGTTTATTAAATTCTCTTACTCTCTTTTTTATTTCTGTGGAAACAAAGTTTATGTTTACAAGAAGAACGATAGTGCCGAATGGACTTGGGGAGAAGCAGAATCATATATACCTGATGTTTTGATTAACTGTAGGCCATCAGCTTCTACTGAAGAAGGCATACCAAACTTTGAGTATCAAGAACAAATTAATTTACTATCTTTGAAATTTAACGAAATTTATAACGGAGATGGTGTTAGTACTACTTACTCGGTTTGGGGTGATGATGAAGATATGATTGATTGGAACATTGTTCCGACAATCACTATAGACGAAGTTCCTACAACTGCTTTCACTGTTGATAAAGCTAACAAACAAATTAAATTTAATAGTGCCCCACCAGAAGGAAACTTGAATGTTGTTGTCACAATGACATTAAAAGAAAGTTGGCTTGCTCAAGACAGGAATAGACTCCTAGCCAGCAAATATAGTATAGCCTATGGTAGCAACGGAAACTCGAGGTTATTTTTAGCTGGTGGTGGAGATTCTAAATACTTTTATTCAGAATCTTATGACCCAACATATTTTCCTGAGAACAACTGGGAAATATTAGGAAGCACTGAAAATGATATTACCGGTTTTGGTTTGCAATATAATGTTTTGCTTGTTCTAAAACCAAAAGAAATTTTCTCAATATATTCTTATCAAATCACTGCTTCAATGGTTAAAGCTGGAGAAGAAGATTTAATTGGAACAGAGGCTTTTACATCAACGATTGTTAACTCAGAGGTTGGGTGTGATTGCCCCAATACTATTCAGCTTATAAACAACCAACTTACTTGGCTTAATTCTAAAGAAGGCGTGTGCACGTTAGTGTCTACAAACGTAGTTGATGAACGTAATGTTAGAGTTATTTCGAGAAATATAAATCACTCGAACTCTGGAAAAATAAAAGGAATATTAGATTATAAGGAAGACTTAGAGAAAATTAATTCAATAGACTATGATTCTAAATATTTTATTTGTTTCCCAGAAAGTGGCTACTGCTATATGTGGGATTATGCAATATCTCCATATAGTTATACATCTTCAAAAACAACAGAGCCAAAGAGTTTAGACTGGTTCATATTTAACAATTTCTATGTAAAAAAATTTGTTAAAGCAGGACTTAAGTTAATCTATTGCACGGACAATGGATTGTTTGATAACTGCATTATAGAACTTAATGATTCTTTTGAAGATTTAGATTTTGACAAAGACGGTAAGGCTGATGGAATAAGTGCTTATTATATGACTCCGTTTTTGCAATTCAATGCTGTTGAGTATTTAAAGACAGTTAGGAACATTTATGTCCAATGTAGAGGTGACACAATTTCCAATATAGATATTTACTATTTTACTGATGGTTCTTTAGAACCAGAAAAAGAACCATTGTCAATTAGAATTGAAGGAAAAATATGGTCTCATTTTTCTTGGTTAGATTTCGGCTGGCGCGTTATCAACTTAACGAATGTCTTTAGAAGAAAGTGTTCATTAAAGAGAATACAAATGGTTGCTTTCTATTTTGAAAGCGTCGATGTCTACGAAGGTGGAGAACTTGTTTTCCCATGTGTTGGAAGAGATATGTCGATTTCTCATATAGGAATCGATTATCAAATTATTAGAACAGTTAAATAGAAGGGAGATTAAATGGAAAAGTTTAATTTTTCTGATTATGATGGTTCGAGAGAAGATAGTCCGTTTCTTGAGCATTCATCATCATACACAGAAGTATTAAGTGAAAGCATGGCTAGAAAAGAACTTGGACAGCCTAGCGCCGAACTTAAAGAATTTATAAATAAAACAATCCCAACAAACCATCAAGGCAAAGTTGTTTTGCTTAGAGTTACTGAAAACAATAAGTTGCAATATTCATTAGATGGCGTCAGCTTTACAGATGTTGTTGGTGGTATCACTTATAGAGAAGTAAGAAATGGTTAGAAAGCAGAGGAATAGTAAGGAGGCCAAATGGATTTTACATATGAAGTAATTAGAAGACACACATTAATTGAAGATGGAAAAGTTAAAACATACATTGAAGCTGAAATTAAAGGCACAGCAGACAAAGAAAAACCAACATCGGTAGAAGGCTGTCCTTTGTATAACGGCTCTAGTTTCCTTTGTATGGATACATCAGAAGTATACATGTGGAGTCAATCAAAAGAACGATGGTTCAAACTATCATAGGAGGTAATTATGGATCTACTAGCTATTAAAAGTTTAATAGGCGGAGGCGGTGGAGGTGGCGGAGATGTCACTAAAGAATATGTTGATAGAAAAGATGAAATTATTGAAGAAAAACTCAACACCGAAATCGAAAGAGCAAAAGCAAAAGAAGATGATTTACAAGATTCCATTGACCTCAAACAAGATAAATTAACGTCAGGTGAAAACATCACTATTGAAAAAGTTGGTGATGAAACAATCATCAGTTCGACTGGTACTGGCAAAGAAGAAGTTTATATCGGCAGTGATACACCTACAAATGATGAAAAAGTTTGGATAGATCCAGAAGGTGACGCCGATGAATTAGTCACTTCTGTAAATGAAAAAAAAGGTGATGTCATTCTAAAAGCCGAAGATATCAAGACTAACGAAGATACAACTGTAGAAGATGAACTTAATTCAAAAGTTGATATTCATCAAGGCGAAGAATTTAAAGATAAAGTATTAGGTATAGATGAACACGGTGATGTTGTTCCTGTTGATAAACTGCAAGGGAAAACTAATCCATTTGCTTCATGCACAAAGATAAGAGATTATGCTCATCAAGCAGTTTATACAGATATAGACTATTCAAAAGCATATGATTATTTTTCAGAGCAAATACCGAATAACAATTATGCTTCTTCGCGATATGATGGAAGTTTCAAAAGACAAAAAGATAAAGTTGGAGGTTGTTCCGCATTTAGATTTGAAAATTTAATTGGAAGAACTTTCGATTTTAATTACGACAATGCTGAATCATTTGTAGTTCGTACACCAGCTATTAATAATCGAAAAGCAATAATCGGTGTAGCACGTTCTAGAGAACTATTAAAGGATATAGTTGAAAGTGGAGACTACAATAAGAAATATGATATTCTTCCATTCTTGCTAACCGATGGTATCAACGAAGATGGTTTATTTGTAGCAAGTTTAGTTGTTCCAAATGATAAAGGAAACACAACAGGCACAATTCCTACTGAAGTTAAAAAAGAAGAAGTGTGCATGCTTATGCTTCCACGTTTCATTTTGGATAGATTCTCAAACGTTCAAGATGCAGTAAAATATATTGAATCAAGCGTGTCAGTATATAACTCTAATATTCTTTTGAATATGGGGTATGAGATTCACTACTTTATGGCCGATAAGCAAGGCAACACAGGTGTGTTAGAATTTGTGGATAATGTCCTAAAATTTAATCCTTGTGGTTTTGTAACAAACTTCTTTATCGATGGTATGAGACCAAACACAGATGGTTCAGTATATACACCAGCAACTCAAAGTGGCACATTAAATCCTATTGAAGAAAATCTAATAACTGAATACGGTTGTGGCTTAGAAAGATACAACCACATAAACGAAGCATTAAAGACTGTACGTGATAAGTCTGATGTTGAAGCTTTAGTGTATAGTTTAAAATATACAAACTCTTATACAAAACCAAAAGGTGACAATGATTTTTGGTATACAGAATTTGTTGGCGGAGACATTAAGTGCAATACTGACGTATCTGTGTATAATCAAACTGGTGGAGTTGTTGATAAAGCTATTGAGGCTTATGCAACAAGAGATAGAAGCACTGGCAAAACTTGGCAAACAATTCATGGCGGTGTTTACGATTTAGATAAAAACGAATTACGTATTGTGTTCCAAGAAGACACAAGCGTAGTATATACTTTTAATTTCAATTACTATACCGCTGAGCAAGTTGATGAATTAATATCTCATTCTGGTGGCGGTCAACCTATTTGGACCGAAGAATTACCAGGCGTGCCAACAAATGATTTGTACATAATCAAAACACCAAGAAATGGCAAGCCTACATTAATAGATAAGAATATTGATGGCATCGAAGACTACTACATTCTAGACCCAACGTTGGCAGTTAAATTTGATGTATCTATTGCATACGACATTGACAAGGGCATATTCACAGTAACGGTTGGTGGTGAAAGTGTCACGCTGCCATTAATTTTCAGCGTTCCATGGTTTTTAAATGACGCAATTGGTGCGCCATTATTAATTCCTACAGCGGAAGTTGAAAAAGCTGAATTTAAGATGTTATCTAATGGAAGCGTTCCACAATTAACTCAACAGATATTAATTCCAAAAGACGCTTCTTATGACTCGGTCAACAGAGATGTCTTTATCAGAATTGATAGGACAAACTATTTTGGTGATGCAAAGACAAACACAATTATTAATAATAATGGTAGAGTCGTATTTGACCCACAAAACGATTACAATGCTGAATATGCTAAAGAAATATTTACATTATTCTTTTCAAATAAAGCGTCAATCGTTTCAAGCGTAGATGAAATACCAAATACCGGATTAATTGTAAACGCAAATAAATACATAGACGGTTCACAATATATTAACCAAATTAACTATGGCTGTGTCGTTATTGGTTTAGAATCATATGATCATGAAGCAGTATATAGAGATGGTTATTGGCGTGAGTTTAATTATAAGCCTGTAAACAGTTTAGATGGAAGTTCTAATCCTATATCAGCAATAGCAGTTCAAAACGCTATAAGCGATGTAAGACAATTAGCAGAGCTTATTTATTTATATCCTGATAAGTACGATTCCTTTGATGGACATATGCTACCAGTGTATGATGTACGAAGCATGTTTGATTACATCAGCAAAGGTTGTAGGATAGCGTTCATATATAACGAAATCAACCCTCTTGATGTTCAAGAAAAATGGACATTAGATTATTACAAAGTAGATTCTAGTTCTATAATAATCAATTTTCATGAATACGGTTATGGTAAATACAATATTTATGATGGCAGTATCAGTTATGTTTCACCTGATTCAAACGACACTCTACTAGTAGAAGTAATAAAAAACGAATTTGGCGAACTGGTAGTAACACCAAACATTCATGATACTTTAATGAATTGTCGTGTTAATAATAAGCAATATCCTAAAATACTACTTAAACCATTTGCAGAAGATTACGATAGTACACAATTTTTGTGCACAGAAATAAAATATGTTAATGCTGTTTTATCTTTTGTATGCTCTTTTGAAGAGATAGATTATACTAACAAATTAATTAAAACTCATGAAGCAACTTTCAATCACGACATAACCAAATATGAAATCATCGCTAGTGATACCAAAGGTGAAAAAGGTGACAAGGGTGATCCAGGTGAACAAGGACCGCAAGGCGAACAAGGAATACCAGGTGCTGATGGAAAAGATGGTGTAGATGGTCGTGATGGTGAGCGAGGCCCACAAGGTGAACAAGGTCCTCAAGGATTACAAGGTCCTCCAGGTGTAGATGGTCGTGATGGTAAAGACGGCATTGACGGTCGTGATGGAGAACAAGGACCGCAAGGCGAACAAGGAATACCAGGTGCTGATGGAAAAGATGGTGTAGATGGTCGTGATGGTGAGCGAGGTCCACAAGGAGAGCAAGGCCCTCAGGGTCCTCAAGGTGAACCGGGGCCACAAGGTCCTCAAGGACCACAAGGAGAACCAGGATCTCCAGGTGTTACTCAAGAATATGTTGACAATGCAGTTGCTGTAGAACGAATAAGAGCGACAACAATTGAAACGTCAATTGGTGAAACTGCTCAAACAGCATTGGCTGCTGCTAATAGTGAAACTAATAGAGCAACTATGAGAGAAACTGAATTAGCTCAACAAATTACCGATGCTTCAGAAGTTGCATATAATGCTTTAAATGCAGCCAATAATGAAAGAACAAGGGCTGAAGAAAAAGAAAATGAACTTGAAGATGCAATAAATAATATTTCATCTGCAGTTGAATTAAAACTTGATTCTAGCCACGTTGCTCACGAACCATGGACCTTTACAACAGATGATGGAACAGAAGTTACTAAAGAGGTAATGCTATGGACTTAACTAATTTTTCTTCGATTAAAATACCTGAAGGTAACGTTGAAAAAATAGTTGACAATGTTGGAAGAATTCTATGGGAAAACAATAATTATTTATATGCTGAAGCAGTAGAAGATGGAACAGTGAGATTTGAATGGAATCGAGTTCCGTCCTCTTTGCCAGTTATTGAATATTCTGTTGGCTCAAAAAACAGTTTTTCAGAATATACATATGGGACAGATATTTCTTTATCTGTTGGACAAAAAGTATATTTTAAAGGCGATAATGAAAAAATGAGTTCTGCTGATAATAATTTAATTTTGAAATCTTCAAACAAAATTAAAGTAGGCGGTAATGTAATGTCTATATTAGATTCAACATGTAAACTAAAAAAAGTTCCGGAGCGTGCATTTAGGCAGTTGTTTGCAAATAATAGCAAACTTATTTCTATTGAAAATCTAAAACTTCCCGCAACAGAACTTGCTCGTGACTGTTATGGTTTTATGTTTTTCCACGACACCGGATTGAATTACATGCCAGAAGAATTACTTCCTGCTCCAGTACTGGCGGAGTATTGTTATCAAAATATGTTCTCTTATTGTGATATTAGAGAAATACCTAGTAATTTATTAAGGGCAACTTCATTAGCTCCTAATTGTTACTCTTACATGTTCTCAAGTAACTATAATCTAAAGACTTTGCCAAGTGATTTATTCAAAGCGCTCGAATATTTTAGCTGTTCTTGTGAAGCGATGTTTGATGAGACTGGAATGTTAATGTCTGAAACTCAAGTAGACAAATACACTAGACCATTTAGAATACCTTATCAAGGAACTGGTGAAGCTCCTTTAGATGCTTTTGTAAACATGTTCAGGTACACCGATGGAATTTTTTCAGGCACACCTGAAATTAATAAAACTTATTACTTATGGGAGGAATCATAATGAATGCTATTCTGAGAGTTAGAGTAGGATACAATCCTGACGGAACTCCTATCTTTAAATCGATACCGGCTATCAAGGGTGAAAAAGGTGATAAAGGTGATCCAGGTGGAGAATCACTAAACCAATTAAATTACGGTGACACATACGAACACGTTGACGAAAGCGTCAACGTTTTTAAATACGTCATTATCAAAGACTATGCAACTTATTATGGCTTATCAGAAAAGAAAGCCGATGGTACATATGTCTTTGCTACACAAGTAACAAACGATGATGACACTATATCAAGAGTATTAATATGCACCGTCAATACTAACAGTATATGGCAATCATACATATACGACTTCCCTCAATACACAGAGGGTGACAATATCGAAATTGTTGATAATAGAATTTCGGTTAAAACAACTGACGAAATGACAGAAGGAGATAGTAGACCTATCACTTCAAATGGCGTTTACGTAGTTGTTGGAAACATAAATACGCTTTTAGAAAGAATTTAATTCAAGGAGGAAAAAAATGAGCGTTCAAGCACAAATTACTAGAATTAGTGCGGATCGTGATACTATCCGTACAAAGATGGTCAATCTAGGTTTAAGTTCATCAAGTGATAACCTAGACGCATTAGCAACTGCTGTTGCAGGTATTGCTAATCAAGGCTCGCCTGCTGCTGAAATTAGAGAAGGTGACACTTATACTATTCAACCAGGTTACTACCAAGGTGGTACTGTTACTGGCGTTGCTGGTGGTGGTAGCTATGAACTACAAGAAAAAGAAGCAACACCAACTACTGCTGTTCAAGTAGTAACACCAGACACTGGTAAATATGGTTTAAGCAAAGTTACAGTTAACGCTATTCCAGAACAATACAAAGATATTTCCGGTGTAACTGCTGGCGCTGGTGATGTATTATCAGGCAAAACAATCGTTACAGAAGATGGTACTGTTGCAGGTACTATGGCTAACAATGGCGCTGTAAACGAAACATTATCTATCTCTAATCCATCTTATAATGTACCTGCAGGCTATCATAATGGCTCAGGTGTAGTTGCAATCGTTGCAGAAGAAAAGAGCGTTACACCAACTGAATCAGAACAAGTAATCAACGCTTCTACTGGTAAGGTAATTAGCAAGGTTACAGTTGCTCCAATTCCAGACCAATATGCAGACGTTAGTGGCGTAACAGCAACAGAAGATACTGTATTAGCAGGTTCATCTTTCGTAAATGCTGATGGTGAAACTGTTGAAGGTACTATCGAAACTAAAGCTAAAATTACTGCTACAATTACTGGTTTAGGTGTAGTTGAAGGCGATACTTATTATGATGTTGCTGCTGGCTATTACCCAGAAGCAGGTCGTGTCTCTTTAACAGCAGACATTGAAAATGCTTTAGCATTAATTTAGTAAAGGAGGTTTAGTATGAGCGTAAATTCAGAAATAAATAGAATACAACAAAATATTGAAGAAGCCTACGACTCATTAGAAGAAAAAGGCGCTACAATGCCAGCCTCTAAAAACACAAATAATCTTGCGTCAACAATCGACACCATTCCTACTGGGGGTGGTGTCTCTGATGTAAGAGTAAATGACGTTTCAAAAGTCACGGATGGCATAGCAAATATTGAATCAACTGATAGTAATGATATTGATGATATTTTTCATATCAAGCATAAAATAACTTTAACAAATAACGGAAACGCAACTTATGGATATGTGACCATTAATGGAACTAATGTGACTGCTGCTGGCGATTATGAAGTTAATGATGGCGACACTATCACATTTAAATGTTATGGAAGAAGTGGAACTTATTACGGAAGCGTCACGATAGACGGAACAGAAGTATTAAGAGCTACATCTACGACGGCAACTAGTACATATACTTATATTGTGAATAAAGACGTAACCGTTACATTTAATATTAATACTACTTCTAGATATGGTCGATTAACTGCTGTTACTTCTGAAAGTGAATTATCTAATCCAGATAGACTTGTAAACAAGAAATCACTAAATGAATACAGCGCAACAGCCGTATTTTATAGAGTAGTTTTATAGAAAGGAGAACCTATGGAAACAAAAATAGTTGATTTAACAAGCAATGATGGGAATAACGTGTTGCTTCCTAATATTGTTTCGTATCCTGATATTACTAACATGGTTGCTGTAGAAGAAATTGATTACACAACTGAAACCAGTAAAGATATATTGCTTGATATCAGTGCCATTGACTTTTCAATTTTTATTTATTTTGATATATGGTTTAATAATTTTGATGCTTCATCAGTTCCTAATTTAGAAACTACATTTTCATACATATTGAACGATGGAACAGAAGTTGCTCTTCCAGGTAAGTGGGATATTCGTATTGAACATTTTAATGTAATGATGGGCACAATGCCCTCTTATCTATCAAGTTCAATTAAATATATAAAGACTCATATAAATGTGACTAAGCCGCTTCCCGCATATACTGGATATGGGTTTATTATGCGAGCAGTAGCATATAATGTAGAGCAAAACACTGTAAATGAATAGGGAGAATTTCATGGAATACAGATATTTTAAATATAATGTTGTATCAAACGAAGATGGATATGTTAAAGGATTAACGTTACTTTCTAGTGATGCAACTGAATTCGATTTCTATGGTCAAATAAGAGAAGTAGAAGCTAACAATGGTGGAATTCCATTATTTAGAGGTTGCTACAAATGCATTAATGGGGAAATGATATTTGATTCTGCTAAATACGAAGAAATACTAAGAGATGAAGAAGCACGTAATAGAGAAGCACTTAAAAATTCAATGCGTCTAGAAGCGCAATGTTATTACACAGCAATGGAAACAGATACAATGCTTCCTGAAGGTAATGATATTAACTCTCCATCATATGCTAATAAGATTAAGAAATACTATGAATTAGGTCTATGGTCTAAAGCAATGGTTAAACAAGCTGTAAACAAAGGTCTTATTAACGCTAATGAGTATGAATTAATCACTGGAGAGCCTTACGTAGAAACTACTGAGCAATCATTGTAAGAATAAAACTATTGAAAATAAATTATTAAGGCTAGAGAAATCTAGCCTTTTATATGGAGGATAATATGGACATCACAAAAATATTAATAATGTCAGTATTTGTTGAAGCGATTATTACTTATGCAAAAGAAATGCTCATAAACAAAAAAATAGTATGGCAACAATTAGTGTCTATTATATTTGGTATATTCGTTGCTATAGCCTACAACATGGACTTGCCTAGACAATTTGAATTGATTAGTACGATTCCATTCGTAGGTAATGTTATTACTGGAATTATTATTTCAAGAGGATCTAATTACACTGCTGATCTAATTAAGATGATTCAACAATATGTAAACAATGAAAATAAAGAAGAAATCAAAGCAAACAACGATTGTTTGTTTGATAATATAGAGGCACACTTATGATTAGTGAGAAGTATGGAATAGTTCCTATCAAAGAAAGTAATATTACAAAAGGCTTTGGGGAAAACGGACACAACGCAATAGACATTGGTTGGAATAATCCAGAATATACTTACTGTGAAGTATGGGCTTGGAAATCGGGTGTAGTTGTTGCTAATGATGAAGAAGATGATACAGGTTTTTATGTTGATATTGAACATTACAATGCTGATGGTACAAAACAAGTGTCGCATTATGTTCACCTTAAGAAACCTGGCGGTATTGTCAAAGTAGGGCAAGAAGTTAAGCAGGGTGATGTAATTGGATATCGTGGTAGTACAGGACACTCAACCGGGCCACACTTACACTTTTGTATCTCTAAACCTTATACGGGCGCGTATAACAAACAATTCGTAAGAGATAACTATTTAGATCCGACCGAGAATATCTACTGGTCACCAAACAAAAAATACTATTGGACAGGCTTTGGTAGGGGTGGCAACAAAATTAAGAACATGCCACCAGAAATTACGCCAGTTCAAAAAGATACTAATAAAGAACAAATTTATATTAAGATTGACTCTCTTAATATGCGAAGTGGCATAGGCACAACATTCAGCTCGTATGGTTATGCGCCAATTGGTTACTACAATGTTCTTAAAAAAGCAATAAATGTATACACATGGTATGAAATCGCAGAAAATGTGTGGGTAGCACAAACTAAACTTGACTATGCTCCTTATGAGTCGTTGGAATATTATCCAATTTCACAAGAAGATATTGATAAGGCAAAGATTATCAAAGAATTAACTGCTATTCAAACTGATTTTAATAACAAGATTAATAATTTATTGGGAGATTTGAGATGAACGATGCTGTTTTAGTAGCAATAATAACGGGTGGTATTAGTCTTCTCGGAAATTTAATTGCTAATTCAAGAACTTTAGCTGTCATAAAAGAAAAGATTGACCAATTAGAGAAGAAGCAAGATAAACACAATAATGTAATCGAGAGACAATACAAACTCGAAGAGAAAGCGTGTGTCATGGAAGAACAAATAAAAGTCGCCAACCACCGCATTAGTGATCTGGAAAGGAACAGATAAGATGGCGAAAGTAGTGAAGGAGGAAAACAACTTATGGCAATGATGAAATATGACGACATCAATACCGGAAGTGCAACAACAAAGAGTGCTGCCTCTACAAGCACATCACAAAATGATGTCGTAAACAAAGCAATGGCTAACAACAACGCTATTCAGCAACAAAGAGCGCAACAAATTCAACAAGCGCAAAGCAAAAGTAGTGGTGGGGGCAGAGGTTCGTCAATAAACGTTGGCCAAGCAGTCAGCGAAGTTATGGACAATGGTTATTCTGAAAAGATGCAAGAAATTTATGACCAAATCATGGCTCGTCTAAATGAAAATAAAGACTCTTTGTTAAGCCAAACTGATAGAAATAAGCAACTAGCAGATAATGCCACTAATGCTTATTGGAACAAATATAAGAAAGCATGGAACAATGCTTATAATCCAAACATGAACAGAGGCTCTGGAATATCTAATTATTTATCTGGAGCAAGCGATGTTCAAAATATGTATGCTCAAAATGCTCGTGATAGAGACGATGCAAATAGAGAAATTAATAAAGCAATAAATGATAACGAAGTAGACGTCATGTCTCGTTATCTTCAATATTTATCAAATCTTTAGGAGGGAGCAATTCCCTCCTTTCTTTTGGAGGATAGAATGGACTTATTTGAAAAATTAAAAGAAACATTAAATAAAACAACCCAAAAGGCAATTGAAAATGCAAATAACAGCGTTAACCAAGATGCCGATAATCTAGCTAACGTTAAATATACAAATAATACTAAAAAGGCAAAGACTGAGACTACTGACTTTACTAAAGATAGTGTTAATACCATTCCTGTCTATAGTAAAGCGTCGGCAACTCTTTTGCCAACAAAAGACGTTTCTAGAGAGCAATTTACTAACGCAGCAGATACTATTGGTAAAAAAATATCTGATAACAATAAAAGACAAAACTATTCTTCCACTCGTGACACCAAAGTAGACGAAGAAAGAATGAACCTTATTAATGATGACAAATACCAAATATATACCGCTGACCCTCTTTATACAACTGAGGAGCAACAAGAATATGTTGAAGGAATCAATCAACAATTAAAAAACGTGAGTAAAGAAGTTCAAAATAGAAATGAAACTGAAAACGTTGAGAAACTTTCTAGAACTGAAGGCTTAGCTCAAGAAGATTTAGATGCAATCAACCAAGTTGGAGTCTTATTAGATGAGGAAGGCAACATTGTTGATGAAAATGAATATCTTAATAAAGTAGAGCTCTATAACAAAACTAATGAAAGCATCAACAAAGAAATGGAAAAACTTAGTGATGATTATTCAAAAGGTTTGATAGATAGAGAAACTTTGGAAACTCGTTACGCTGAACTAAAAGCAAAAGCTAATGAGAATAAATTAATTGGAGACAAATTAAACAACTATCAAATTAAACAAGGCTTTGATTGGTATGATTGGGCAAGAGAAAACGGCGTAGATACAACTGAATTTGAAAAGTATGTTTCATCTATGAATGATCCATACATCGAAAATTTAGGAAAACTATATGCTGCTTCTCTAGTTGACATGGCTAATATTCTCCCACAATATATGGAGATATTAGAAACAATTAATGATCCTGATTATGATTTTACAAGTAAAAATACAACGTCTAGCAAATTGTCAAATTATGCAAACGAATTAAGAGAGTATGCTTTTGCAGGAACTGGAGGAGCAAATAAATGGTCGCTAGAATGTTTATCAAGTTTAATGCCAATGGTAAATGCTACTTTAGTGGGTATGGCTACTGGTGGTTTATTAGGCGTAGGAGATGTCACTAAATTTGCTAGTAATTTTACTAATGTAACTCTAGGCCTACAAGGTGCTGGAGAAACTGTAAGACAAAGGTTACAAGAAGGCAGCGATTTACCTTCTGCAGTTGTAAACGGAATCGTGCATGGAACTATTACCGGTTTAGTTGAAGGACTAGATGCGGGTAAGGTTGCATCTTTATTTACAGGGGATGCAGGAAAATTTTTGACATCAGCTGCATTAATGGGCGATGTAGATTATTGGAAGATTGCTGGATTCCTAAACTCCATTGGTGCTTCTGAAGGAACAGAAGAAGTATTAGAAGATGTCTTTGATTATGTTGCTGACATGTCTTTGAATACAAGCGCAAAGGTTATCAATTCTCTTACTGGTTCTAATTTGACTGGAACTAACGTAGATAAATTAGATCCTAATCAAATGGCAAAGGAATTCGTAATGGCTTATGCCGGTTCGTTATTGCTTGGTGCTCCTACTGCTGTAAGTACAATTGTGGATACAAAAGCAAAATATAACAGTGCTATGGAAGCAAGAAAATTCTTTGAAAGTACTTTGTCTAGTAAGTTGAGTTCTATCGAAGAAAAACAAATGGCACAAAACGCTATCAACGCTATTGATATTGCTACCGGTGATTATACAAATAAATCAATGCTAGCAGATGCGATTGAACTAGCAAGCGAACATGTTGACCCTCTTCCAACTTATGATGAAGCTATTAATAACTTAGCAAATGCTGTAAGACAAGACGTGCAAGGAAACTTACGAACTGCTCAAGAGGTTTTAGATAGGGCGAACAAATTATATAATGATTTTCAAAATGCTCTTAACGATAAAGGCTACAATATATCAGCCGATACTTATCTTGATTTAGATGAGAAAACTAGAAATGATGTTAAGACAGTCTTTGATTTTGGCAATGAAACAGGCATCAGAATAGCCGTGGTTAACAACTTAAAAGAAAATGTTAATGGTTACTTTGATAATGGAACTATTGTAATTGATGCTACTAAAAAGCCAATTATTACCACTCTAGCTCATGAGTTGACTCACGGAACTGAAAGTTCTAAATACTATGAAACGCTAGATCAACTAGTAAGCAATAGATTCGGAACTAAGGAACAAGTAGATACTGAAGTAAATAGAATCAAGAAACTATATAATAGAAATCTAAATACTAAATTAGATTACAATGGCGCAAGAAAAGAGTTTGTTGCAAAGCAAATTGAATCTTTATTAAACGACAGTACATTTATTAGAGATTTAGTTAACTACAATTCTTCACTTGCTAGTAGAATCTATCAAAGATTAGACGCTTTTATTTCTAACGATGAAATTAAAAATATTAAGTTAGCTTTTGAAGATGCGTTTAGAGAATTTGAAAATAATCAAGAAGTTCAATATTCAATCAACGAAGATAAAAAAATAGATAATAGAAGTATTCTTGATGCAAATTATTCACAAAAAGAAATAGATATAACGCACAATAACGGAGATTACATTGAAGGACTTGATTATACTATTGAAGAATTCCTTAACAAGTTTGGCAATAATAACGAACAAAAGCTATTATGGCTAGGAAAAATTAATAAAGGGCTTGTTGACAAGATAAAGGCTGATACAGGAATTAATTTACAAGGAAGAAGTCTTGTGCTGTCATCTGATAATTTTTCTCATTTAAAGAAACACAATCAGAACAATTATTCCAAGTATGGCAATCCTAAGCCTATCACAATTGCAACTTTAAATAATCTTGCAAACATATTGAATAATTATGACAAAGTTGAATTGGTTGAGCAAAAAGGACAAACTAGATTAAGATTCGAGACTGACACTAATAATAATTATTTCTATAGAACAATAGAACTAGTGCCAAAAAGAAATAAATCATCTTTATTGGTATCTATTTACACAATAAAAAAAGGAGACCTTCAAGGGCTTGATGCAAATAATGCCTCAAACTTTTACACGTCTGCCGATGATGGCAACGACTTGAACTTTGCTCCTGTAAATAATATCTCAAACAATAATAAAAATGTCAAATATTCTATTGATACTAACGGGTACAACAACGACTCTAGTTATCAAGGTACAAGTGCTTTTAATGGTATGGCTCCATCGAACGAAGGATGGTATAGCAACGTCGAAGAAGCAAAAGAAGCGTACGACAATGGAAAGTTTGAGGGTGACCAGACTTTGGATATGTTTAAGAATTATGGCATTGATAATATGTCATTAGACTTTTTCTTAAACGACCAAAGAGCGTATAGGAATGGTTCTAAATTTTCAAAAGAGTCAATTGCAAATTTAAGAAAAGCCATGGACGGAGATACTATTACAATGTATCGCTCTGTTCCTTTTGATGTTAAAGAAAACTATTTTAGAAATGGTGATTGGATTACTCCTAGCAGAAGCTATGCAATAGACAATGCTGAAGTTCACGGATGGGATGATTATAGAATAATTGAAAACGAAGTTCCTATAAGTGCTATTTGGTGGGATGGAAACGACATAAATGAATGGGGTTATGATGACGGAAACAACTATCTATATAAAAACACTCCTAACAATAGAAAACTTGCCGATGAAATAACTTACGATGACAACGGACAACCTATTCCACAAAGCGAAAGGTACAACTCAAACAAAAATGACATTAGATATTCTATTGATACAAATGACGTAAACGTCCAAAGATTTACCGACAACATTGAAGGATCAGCAATCTTTAATGATGAACAAAAAGAAACTATCAGGCAACAAGTTGCTGAAGGTAAATTCAACTATGCTGTATTACATAACAACAAGCAAGTTGAACTAGGTCAAAAGAGGCTTGCGAAGAAAGGTGTTGAACAAACTTATAAAGACTATATGGCTAATGGAACACCATCTTTAACAACCGTTATTGATGGAGAATTATTAGTCAACGAACTAGCAAAGAACAATGATTCTAGATGGGAAGAGGTTGCGGGAAAACTTGCTGATGATGCAACTTTAATCGGTCAAGCGCTACAAGCGTATTCAATTCTACAAAGATTGACTCCAGAAGGCCAACTTGTTTCAATTCAAAGAAATGTAAATAGGTTACAACAAAGTATTGACAATAGGTATGGCAATAAAGCTCCCGATATAGGTTTAACCCCAGAAGAAATAAATAGTATTCTAAATGCTAAAAACGCTGAAGAGCTAGAGAACGCTAGATCTAACATCGAAAATAGAATATCTAACGAGATTCCTAAGACATTTAGAGATTATTGGAACGCATGGAGATACCTAGCAATGTTGGGCAATCCTAGAACTCATATAAGAAACATTGTGGGTAATGCGATATTTGTACCAGCGGTTAATCTTAAAAACGCAATAGGCGTAGGATTAGAAAAAGCCTTTGCCAATTCTACTGATTTTAGAACTAAAGCATTATTGACAAATAGTGCTGAAGATAAAGCGAGACTAGAACTAGGAAAAACTAGATACGAAGAAACTAGAGGCGCTATCTCGAAAGAAAAATATGAGAGAAGTGAATTTGGTAACGGAACTATTGGAAAGTTACTAAATAAAGCATCTAATTTTAACTCAACTCTAATGGATAAAGAAGACTTGTTCTTCTCTAAGAGCAGATATGCTAAGTCTTATGCAGAAGCTATGAAAGCTAATAACTTAACTGAGGAGAATATGACTCCAGAACTTGAAAAGAGAATTAGCGAATACGCAATGCTCGAAGCACAAAAAGCAACATATAGAGATGCAAATTCATTAGCTGAAAAACTGAATGGATGGCAAAATTCCGACAAGAAAGGATTAAGAATGGCGTCGTTCTTTAAGGATGCTTTGATTCCGTTCACAAAGACTCCAATGAATATCATCAAAAGAGGTGTTGAGTATTCTCCTGCTGGATTGATTTATTCTTTGACCTATGGAGCATACGAGTTAAATCAAGGTAAGATTGATGCCGCTAAATTCTTAGATAATATTGCAAGTGGTGCAAGTGGTTCGGTAATTATGGCTATTGGCGCATGGCTGGCAAGTATGGGCTTATTTAGAACTAAAGATGATGATAATGATAGAAAGAATTATTTTGACCAAGAGAACGGTGAGCAAGATTATGCTATTGACTTATCTCCATTAGGAATAGAAGGAACATATACTATAGACTGGGCAACACCGGTTATAATGCCATTCGCTATGGGCGCTGAATTATACAACGCTTTAACTGACTTAGACGGTCTAGAAGGCTTTAATGTCTTAGATGCGGTTTTAGATATAAGTGCTAAGTTACAGGATCCAATTATGGAAACATCAATGCTTTCAAGTTTGCAAGATGCCTTAAAGTCATATGCAAATAGTGGTGGAGAGTGGATGGGCAATATCTTAATGTCTATGGCATCAAGTTATGTTTTGCAATTCTTCCCAACTATAGGCGGACAAATTGCAAGAACGATAGACGATACCAGAAGAACAACATATCCAAACACAGGGCTTGTTGATAAAACAATCAAACAAATCTTAAATAAGATTCCGTTTGCTTCAAAATTAAATCAACCTTACATCAACAAACAAGGTGAGGAAGAAAAAACGGAAGACTTGGGCATGGGTGTTTTTGGTAGAATGATTCTAAATATGTTGTCTCCAGGTTACTATTCATCTAAAGATGTTGATAAGTACGATGAAGAAATGTACCGATTATATGACCAGACAGGGAACGTAAACGTATTACCTTCATCAACATCATCTAATTTTACAAATGATGGTATAAAGTATGAATTTGATGGTGAAGAGTATACTCAATTCCACAAAGATAGATATGCCACTGAGCAAAAGTACGTTAATGATTTCATTGACAGTGAAAAATATCAAACAATGAATGATGAAGAACGTGCTGATGTAATTACGAATATAAGAAAATATGCTCAAAAGGCAGCTAAAAAGAACTATCTAGAAAGTATAGGGGTTGAGATGGATGATTCTTCTTACGATAAAATGCAAGGAGCAATTAACCAGGGAATAGATATTTATGAATACTTTGGTTATTCTGCAATGGACAAGCAAGAAGATAAAGTTAGATATCTAGAAGACACCGACTTGACTAAAGCGCAAAAAGAATATTTGTATGGATTAAGTGGATATAAAACTTCATATCAAGATGCTTACAAAAAGATAATGAGCAAATAGAGGGTAGAAATACCCTCTTTTTTTATTTTTGCCACCAATTTGCCACATTTGCCACCAATTTGCCACCAAATTAGTGTATATTAGATACCACTTAATGATACTTAATGATTATGTGCAAAGTGCCGAAAAACCCTTTATTTATCGGCTAAAACAAAAGAAAAGCCCCATTTTAAGGGACTTTCTTAAATCGTTCAAATGGTGCCGGCTATAGGACTTGAACCTACCACCTACGCGTTACGAGTGCGTTGCTCTACCTGATGAGCTAAGCCGGCAGCACTTATATAATAGCATTTCTCAAATATCTAATTAAAGATGCTTTGTTGTTGGCAAGTTTTTTTCTATGTATCAATTCTAATAACGTGTTCTTAACTTTCTTTATTTGTTTTCCTTCATAGCCAAATTCTTTGATAGTAGTTCCATCAATCTTTAAATCGTTAAGCATCACCATATATTTGTTTAATCGATTGTATCTTTCAGTAAAATCTTGATGATATAGTTCGTTAAGATATCTCAAGATATCTTTTTGATAGATACTAGATAAACATGATATTAATTCATAATCATTGTTGATATCGATTTTTGATGCTTCTTTTAATGAATTAATTAATTCAATTTCTGCTTTAGAATATTTAAGTTCTTTTAGATTATTTAAGTTATTATCTATCAAGATATATGCTAGAGAATACAATGGATTAGAGAAATCGTTTTGTTTGCGTTCTATTTTCTCTATAGACATAAAAGTATTAAATACATCAAGATATTCATTTATTACTTTAAAGGCATTTTTATTACATAAGATTTGTAATAATTCATCTTTTTTACGTTCATTAGAAATGTATGTTAATAAATCTTTGTTTTTAAAGATTGATTCATTCGTTTTTGTTTCAATATCAAAATTTAGTTTGCTTTTAAAGCGCAATGCTCTCAAGATACGTAAGCCATCTTCCTTAAAACGTGTATCGGGATTTCCTATGGCTTTTATTTGTTTATTTTCTAAATCTTGAATTCCACCAAAGTAGTCAATTACTTCTTCTTCCTTGTTCATGCATAAAGCATTGATAGTAAAATCTCTTCTTTTTAAATCTTGTTTTAAATCGGTTGTGTAAGTGATACTATCTGGTCTACGATGATCTGTGTAATCTCCTTCTTTACGATAGGGTGTTATATCTATTTTTACTTTGTTGATTATTACGATAACGGTGCCTAAACTTTTTCCTATATCGTATTGTGCATAATTAGAAAAACACATCTTTATTGCGTTTTGGTCTGCATTAGTAGTGATGTCATAATCAGTGACTTTTTTATTAAGTAAACTATTTCTAACGGCGCCGCCAACTAAAAAGGCTTCATAGCCTTTGTCGTTTAAAATAGTCAACGCTTCTTTTATTTGTTTTTTCATTGCTTGTTTATGATATTTTTATATTCTTGAAGTCTAACTTCATATGCTTTCATTAGATCGCTTTCAAATGGAAGTTTGTCCATTCTCAACGCTAGTTTAGTGAATAGAGGATTTAATACTAGCAATGGTCCGATTAGCGGTGTTGCGATTAGATTGTTCTTTTTGATGCCGGCAAAACTATCACTATCGTTTAAGCCGATACCATATACTTTTTCAAAGATTTTCTCTTCACTAGTTGTGCATGTTGTGAATTGTGATTGGAAACCAACGATTTCTAGATCTTTATATTTACCTAAGAAGATTGAATTCTTACGATTAATCATGTCTCTATTTGAATTGATATCTAATAAACCTAGACCATTAAAAATAGTTCCATCTTTATCAACTACTTGTTTTCCAAATACTTCCATCGCATTTCCCGTTAAGAAGAAAACTGTGCCTTCGATAATTAAATCATTTATTTTATCTTTGTAAGGTTCTAATTTCTCTTTGACAATTATTTGACCTTTTTCTGATGTTGGGCCCATATATATCAAATCAACGTGATGCTTGTTGAAATATGGTTCATCATCAATACCTGTTTCAATGAATGTTGATTCAGGCAAGCATTTCTTTAAATAGACAACATTGCCACGATCACCAAAAAGGTTACATAGGTTAGGGTATAGTACTTCGATAATCATTAATCTAACCTCCTATGCAATGTTTCTTTAATTCCTTTATATGATTTTGTATTATACATATCCCAAAGAATATATATCTTATCAACTGATAAATCTAATAATTCTGCTGTTTTTATTTCATCCAGAGAACATACTATTTTTTCTTCAGGGACACCAGCTAATAGTAATCTAACTCTATAGTCATAACTACGTTTACCGCCAACAACAATTTGCTTAATATTTGGATCAGTTAGAAATTCAAAATCAGTGTCATATATCCAAGAGACGATTTCAGATGATTTCCTGTTTTCGTGTTCATCATCTAGAATCATCAAAACATTCTTCTCTTGCTTATCATCACTTACGGTTTCAAAGCCATTTGAACATGCGATGGCATTCATACCTTTCGCAAGCATTGAGATAACTGTTTTATTGCCGATCCTTTCTTCAAGATATCTAGATGCGACAATCTTCTTATCTTTTAAACCTTTAACAATCATTTCGTTATCAAAGCCCATTTCTTTTAGTAATGAGACGATTGATATTTCATTATATAAGTCGATGATACGATTTCCACCTACTAGTGGGTAATCACCAACATTAGTATGTACGGTGTTATTATCGTGACTAATGACCGTATATTTAGCTTCACTAGATTTAAAATCACAGTTTGGGCAATAACCTTGACCGATTGAGTTATATCTAATGAATTTCCATTTTAGTTCACTATGACATATTGGACATACTGTAATATCTTTTACGATATTGTCTTTGAATTTTTCGTTTTCTTGTATGTCAACTTTGTAGAAAACTTTCTCATTTTCTTTTCCAAGTTGTGAAGATATTAAATCATCTGAGTTTAAGATAAGTTTTGTCTTTTTTGGTAAATACTTATTGATGATATCAAAGATATATTCAGTATGAGGATTTCTCAACATCGTATCTCTTTGTATATTACTTACAACTAGATATTCGGGTGTCAAATATGGGAATACTGTTCTAGCACTTCTTTCGTCCAATTCTAGACAAGCAATGTCTTGGTGACAACGTCCTTGAAGGTCACAATTATTGACTAAAGAAGATACGATACCTGTCAAGATATTTGAACCAAGATGATTATCAATTACTGAATAACCATTTGCCAAAAAAGCATCTTTTAATAAATTTGTAGTACTTGTTTTACCATTGGTACCAGTAACCATTATTAGATGTTTTGGTGGTGTTATTTTACCTAAAATATCTTTATCTAGTTTTAGGGCTACAGCACCAGAAAAAACAGAACTATTACGGCCCAATAAGCGCAATATTTTATACGCAGATTTCGCAACAAATAACGTTATAAAACGTGGTGTACTTGCCATAAATGTATTATATCATTCTGTTGTATAATTGATGTATGGTTGTTTTTTCCCAGTTAAATGAGAATCAAAAATGTGCTGTCGAAGATAAGCATAATCATATAAGAATAATAGCGGGTGCTGGCTCTGGTAAGACCCGTGTTTTAACTATGAGAATTGCATATCTAATAGAGAAGATGAATGTTTTACCATATCATATTTTGGCTATTACTTTCACAAACAAAGCTGCTAAAGAGATGAAGTCAAGAATTAATGAAATGCTTTCTGACAAGGGTGTTGGTTGTCACATTTCTACTATTCACTCTTTATGTATGCGTATTTTGTCTGAAGATATAGTGGCACTTAATTATCCTCGTAACTTTACGGTTGTTGATGCGGATGATCAAAAGCAAATATTGAAAGAAGCTTATAAGTTAGTAGGCATCGATAAAAAAGAATATGCTTATGGAAGCATGCTTGATTATATAGCAGATAATAAATATCAAAGTATCAATCCTTCAAAAGCTATGGAATACACATATGGCGAACCTAGACTAATTAATAAAGCTAAAGTATTTGCTTATTATCAAGAAAGACTAGAGAAGATGTATGGATTAGATTTTGATGATCTTATCTTATTCACTACTAGACTATTTGATGAAAATCCTGTGATTCTTGAAAAGTGGGCTAAACGTTTTCATTACATTCATGTCGATGAGTTCCAAGATGTCGATAAGGAACAATACAAACTAATAAAACAATTATCTAGTTTTCATAACAATTTATATGTAGTAGGTGATCCAGACCAAACGATTTTTACTTGGCGTGGCGCTGATGTAAATATTATTACCAATATGGATAAAGACTTTAAGGATTTGTATACAATCATTCTTAATGAAAACTATCGTTCAACTAATAATATTCTTTCTGGCGCAAACAGTGTCATCAAGAATAATAAAGCTAGAGTTGAAAAAGATTTATATTCTAATAATGGTGCTGGCGATAGAATAATACATAAAACATGTTTCTCGGAAGCTGCTGAAGCAAACTATGTCGCAAATCAAATTATTAAACTTAGAAATGATGGCTATAACTATCGTGATTTCGCAATTCTTTATCGTTCTAATTACTTGTCTAGAGATGTTGAAAAAGTTTTATTAGAAAATAGAATTCCATATGTCATTTATGGTGGTTTAAGATTCTATGAACGTATGGAAGTTAAAGATATCTTATGTTACCTAAGAATGATTACTAGAGCTGATGATTTAGCTCTAATTAGAATCATTAACACTCCTAGAAGAGGTATCGGACAAAAGACTATCGATGCAATTCAAGAGATTGCCAACAGTCAAAATATGACGATGTATGAAGTATTAAAGGCTGGCTTATATCCAAAGAATAAAGATACCTTTGACCATTTTGTGAAGATGGTTGAGAAGTGGCGTAATGATGTTCAAACATTAGATTTAGAATTACTGCTTAAAGAAGTATTAGATGATAGTGGTTATCGTACGATGTTAGAAGCAGAAAACGAAACAGAGAGATTAGAAAATATCAAATCATTATTAGATGATATTAAAGAATATTCTGAGGATTATCCTGATTCAACATTAGATGATTATTTACAGATGATTTCTCTATATACTGATAGGGCAAGTGAACAAGTATATGATTCAGTAAATTTGTGTACTATACATAGCGCCAAAGGTTTGGAATTTGAATGTGTATTTGTGATTGGTTTATCTGAAGGTGTCTTCCCATCAGAAAAGACCTTATCAGAAGGATTAAAAGGATTGGAAGAAGAAAGAAGATTAGCTTATGTAGCTTATACGAGAGCTAAAAAACTTCTATATGTTACTGAGTCTAGTAGCTTCTCTTATGTTTTACAATCAAGCAAATTGCCTTCAAGATTTATTAAGGAAATTGATAGTGCCTATATCGAACATGTCGATGACCGTGTTAGCCCAATTAGTTCACCAATATTTGATGAAGACGTCGTCATAAATACTCGTGTAAATAAAGAACCTAAAGATGATATGTATCGCAAGGGAGACATCATCATTCATAAGATATATGGCGAAGGAGTTATCTTGTCTAATGACAATGGTGTTGTCAGCATTGCGTTCCCTCATCCTGTAGGAATTAAGAAGATTCTTGCATCTCATCCTTCAATTAGAAAGAAGACAAAAGATGATTATAGTTAAAGCTAAAACAGAAGATCTTCCTTCTATTATGGAAATAGTTGAGAAGGGTCGAAAGCAAATAGCTACTTATGGTATTGATCAATGGCAAAATGGTCATCCAAATCTTGAGATGTTTAAAGAAGATATCTTAAAAGATCGACTATATGTTCTTAAAGATGAAAAGGTTGAAGGCGTATTTGCGGTTTTAAATCATGATTACAGCTATGATCAAATTAATGGCGAATGGATAGATGATTCAGACTATGTCGCAATTCATCGTGTGGCTGTTAATCAAAAAGGGTTAGGAAGTTATTTATTTAGCGAATTAAAAAAGCAATATCGCCACATTCGTGTTGATACACATAAGGGTAATATTGCGATGAATAAGTGTTTGCTTAAAAATGGTTTCAAATACTGTGGTGTCATCACCTTAAAAGATGAGCATCGAATCTTGCCTATCTTAGAAGGCGGCGGATTAAGAAATGCATACGAATATATTAGAGAGTGTTAACTCTCTTTTATTATGCATGCATCTTCACAATCTTCATTATTATTTTCGTTTTCTGTTTTTGCGATATTTACTTCGATATATTGATTAATCCAAAGTGATAGATTTTCACTTGTTTTATAGGTATCATAATCATCATTACTCTTTGGATCTAAATAATCTAATAACTCTCCATCCTTATAGATAAATATTGATGGTGTGTATTTGATATTTTGAGTGATGATGTTATCATCGTTTTCAATTGTTTGGTAATTCAATTGATATATCTTTATATCTTTATTTGCATCGATAAAGTCTTTAACAATTGGTTTAAAACTTGCGCATGATGTACAACCTGGCAAATATATATAAAGCAAGAATGTTTCTTTATTACTTATCAATTTATTTAATTCTTCGATGTTTTTTATATTTACTATATCTAATGTTGTATCTTGAGTATCTTCATCGACTTCTTTATTTGGATCATATCCATTAATTGGAGTAAGGTTATGAAAATCAATTTCATGATAATTAACCTTATCGAAGACATAATATGTGTGACCATCTTTTTGTTTTTCTATGTTAACTTTATTTTTTCCTTCATAGTACCAATAACCGCCAACATCATATATTTTATTTGGGTCATAACCTAAACCTATTAATAACTTTTTACCCATACCGGCATAACCACCGCCACCACACATCAAGAAGATTATTTTATTTCTAGGGAATAGTCCTTCAATAATTTTTAGTGATTCTTCATAGTTCGCGATATATTCATCACCTACTTTAGTAAATAGCGCAGGTCCAGTGTAACCTTTACCAACTTCTTCAGGTAAACCTTCAGGATGGCATAAGAATGGTAGAGGCACAACCTCAAAGCCTTTAATATATCCAGTTAAAATAGAATGGCCACCAATGGCTTCGTAATCAGCATCATCTATGAGCATTCTTAAATCGCGATATACAGCATCACCTCTATTTAAATATTCATCAATTGTTGCTTCATTGATGTTTTTATCAACACCCAAATCTCCTCTTACACCATCTTCTACTTCAGGAAGGGGTAGTTCTTTCTTGCTAGAGCATGAGCAACACATCAATACTATCAATACTGCTAATAATACTTTTTTCATACTATTATTATACACTGATTGATATTATGAAAAAATTTTCAGAAAAAATATATTGACTTATTTTCATAAAATGTAATAAAATTCAATTAGAAACTGAGAACCGAATAGTATCACAAATGATTCTTTGTAGAGAGATTGGTAGTGGTGAAAGCAATCATGATAGTTTGTTGAGAATACATCGGCGAGTTAAATGTTTGAACAGAGTAGAGCATTTCGGTTACTACCGTTAAAAAGTTAGGCTATGTTGGTAGCTAATGAGATTGTCACAGTGATGTGATAATGAATTAAGGTGGTTTCACGTTTCTTACGTCCTTGTTAGGGCGTTTTTATTTTTTGGAGGGAACAAAAATGAAAAAAATATTAGCAGTATTATTGATGTTGTTTATAGTTGCAGGATGTTCGGGTTCTGGCAATAAATACAATGTCGGAGTTATTCAATTAGTTCAACACAATGCTTTAGATTCTGCTACTCAAGGTTTTGTGGATTGTCTAAAAGATGAATTTGGCGATGATATTAATATCGATGTTCAAGTTGCTTCTGGAGACAGTGCTGTATGTTCAACAATGGCAACTAATTTTGTGGCTGAAGGTGTAGATCTTATCATGGCTAATGCAACACCAGCTTTACAAGCAACTAGTCACGCGACTGATTCTATTCCTGTACTAGGTACTTCAGTAACAGAATATGGTGTAGCTTTAGATATTGATGATTTTAATGGCACAGTAGGTAATAATGTTTCTGGTACTTCTGATTTAGCTCCATTAGATGAACAAGCACAAATGATTATTGATTTAGTTCCAAATGCTAAAACAATCGGTTTACTATACTGTTCAAGTGAAGCAAATAGTTTATACCAAGTTAAGAAAGTCCAAGAATATTTAGAGGCTAAAGGTTTAACTGTAAAATCTTACTCTTTCTCTGATTCGAATGATGTTGCGAGTGTTGCGACTAGTGCATGTCTTGAAGTTGATGCTTTATATATTCCTACTGATAATACTTGTGCATCAAATGGTGAAGTTATTAAGACAGCTGCTAGTGATAATAATGTACCAATTATCGCTGGTGAAAAAGATTGTTGTAAAGCAGTTGGTGGTATAGCTACTTTATCAATTGATTACTACGAATTAGGAAAAACTACTGGTCAAATGGCAATTAAGATTTTAAAGGGTGAAGCTAAAGTTGAAGAAATGCCTATTGAATACTATGGCAACCCTGTTAAGATGATTGATAAAGCTCAAGCTGATAAATTTAATATTGTTGCTCCAGATGGCTACGAATTGATGGATTAAGATAATGATCAGTATTTCAAGTTTAATTAATCGTTTACCTGGAGGTATTGCCCAAGGCCTAATTTGGGGCATTATGGCTCTAGGAGTATATATCACATTTAGAGTATTGAAAGAATCAGACTTAACAGTCGATGGTTCTTTTGCGACAGGTGGTGCCACTACTGTAATGTTGTTACAGGCAGGCGTTAATCCTTTCGTTTCCTTACTTGTCGCTTTCTTTGCGGGCACTGTAGCTGGTATCACTACGGGCCTAATTCATACTAAACTAAAGATTCCTGCAATTTTGTCAGGTATCTTAGTTCAGTTAGCGTTGTTCCCAATTAATCTACATATTATGAATATGGCTGCTAACGTAGCTATCAATTTAGATAAAACAAACTTATTAATCTCAATCAGAAAAGTTCCACTAACTATCTTGGTGTGTGGTATTCTTACAATTGTTTTGATTGCAGTTATGTACTGGTATTTTGGTACTGAACAAGGTTGTGCTTTACGTGCAACTGGCAATTCAAATCATATGGCTCTTGCGCAAGGTATAAATATTGACACAATGAAAATCATTGGCTTTGGTTTAGGTAATGGTTTAGTTGGTTTAGCTGGTGGTATCCTTTCTCAATATCAAGGTTATGCCGATATCAATATGGGTAGAGGTGCTATTGTCATTGGTTTAGCAGCTATCATCATTGGTGAAGCTTTATCAGAAGTTGTATTTAAGAAGGGCTGTAGTTTCTATATGAGATTAGCGTTTGTTATCGCCGGTGGAATAATTTATTATGCTGCCATGATATTAATCTTGTGGTTAAGAATAGATTCTAATGATTTAAAACTATTTACAGCTTTGATAGTTATGATCTTCTTAGCAATTCCTAATTTTAAGAAAGGAAGGAACTAAGATGCTTAGAATAGAAAACATAGTAAAAATATTTGATGCGAATACCATCAATGAAAAACGAGCACTAAATGATGTAAGTTTAACTTTAAATGATGGCGAATTCACAACAGTTATCGGTTCAAATGGTGCTGGTAAATCAACATTATTAAATGCCATAGCAGGGTCGCTAATGGTTGATGGAGGTAAGATTTATATCGATGATGTTGATATAACAAATATGCCTGAATTTAAGCGTGCTTCATATATCGGTAGAGTATTCCAAAATCCTATGATTGGTACAGCTGCTGATATGTGGATAGAAGAAAACCTTGCTTTAGCTAATAGACGTGGTCAAAAACGTGGTTTACGTCCAGGCATTACAGATGATGAAAGAAAATATTTCTTAGATTTATTAAAGGGATTTGATTTAGGTCTAGAAAACAGAATGACAACAAAAGTTGGTTTGTTGTCTGGTGGTCAAAGACAAGCCTTAACATTATTGATGGCTACAATTCAAAGACCAAGGTTGTTATTGTTAGATGAACACACAGCAGCTCTAGATCCAAAGACTGCCGCAAAAGTTCTTAGTGTAACTAATACGATAGTCAGAAAGTATAATTTAACGACTTTTATGGTTACGCACAATATGAAAGATGCCATTACCTATGGTGATAGATTATTGATGTTGAATAATGGCCGAATCATATTAGACATTAAGGGCGAGGAAAAGAAAACCCTAACTGTTGAAAAACTACTAAGCATGTTTGAAAAGGCTAGTGGTGAAGAGTTCAGCAGCGATGCAGCTATATTAGGTTAGAAAGCTTCAATTTGAAGCTTTTTTAATATTTATGGTTTTGTTTTTTAATGAAATTTTTATGATATAGCCTTGTGCTTCTAGTTCTTTCTTGTAGTTTAGAAATGAATGGTCTATTTCATAACCCAAGATATTTTTGACATCGTCAAAAGATAGTTCAAGACTATTTGAATTTTTATTTACAATATAGTTCCACAAAGGTTCATACTTACTCATATCTTTATGAAATCATTATAATATTTGCGTTTAAAAAAAGACATAAATAGGCATTCACGTAAGTACAGATATGTTAAAATATATATGCAAAAGCACTTTCGCGAAGCTGATGACTTCTACTTATCAGTAGTCGCGCATCGGCTTTTATTTTAAAGGAGGAATTATGGTTTACTCAAAAGAAGTAGAAAACATGTGCACAGTAAAATGTGGCGCAAGCCATGGTTGTGCTCCAATTCCTGAAGAAGGCAAATGGGTTTATTCTAAAGAAATTAAGGATATCTCAGGTCTAACTCATGGTATTGGATGGTGTGCACCACAACAAGGAGCTTGTAAACTTACTCTTAACATTAAGGAAGGTATCATTGAAGAAGCTCTTATTGAAACATTAGGTTGTTCAGGTATGACTCACTCTGCAGCAATGGCATCTGAAGCTATCGTTGGTAAGACTTTATTAGAAGCTATCAATACTGACTTAGTATGTGATGCTATCAACACTGCTATGAGAGAATTATTCTTACAAATTTGTTATGGTAGATCTCAATCAGCATTCTCTGAGGGTGGTCTAGTAATAGGTGCTGGTCTAGAAGACTTAGGTAAAGGAACTAGATCACAAGTTGGTACATGTTATGCAACTAAGGCTAAAGGTCCAAGATACTTGGAATTAGCTGAAGGTTATATCACTAAGATTGCATTAGATGATAACGACGAAATCGTTGGTTATGAATATATCAATATGGGTAAATTCATGGATGCAATTAAAGCTGGTAAAGATGCTGGCGAAGCATTAAAGGCTGAGATCAAGACTTACGGTAGATTCGCTGACGCTGCTAAGTACATTGATCCTAGAAAGGAGTAGAAATATGGCATTATTTGAAGGTTATGAAAGACGTATCGAAAAGATTACTGCAACATTAAATAAGTATGGTATTTCTTCTCTAGAAGAAGCTAAGAAATTAGTTGATGACTTAGGTGTTGATGTATACGGTATCGTAAAAGGCGTTCAACCAATTTGTTTTGAAAACGCTTGTTGGGCTTATATCACTGGTGCTGCTATCGCTATCAAGAAGGGCGACAAGACAGCTTATGAAGTAGCTAAATCTCTAGGTGAAGGATTACAATCATTCTGTATTCCTGGATCTGTTGCTGAAGACAGAAAAGTTGGTCTAGGTCATGGTAACTTAGCAGCTATGTTATTAAATGATGAAACTAAATGTTTCGCTTTCTTAGCAGGACATGAATCATTTGCTGCTGCTGAAGGTGCTATTGGTATCGCTAAATCAGCTAATAAAGCTAGAAAAGAACCATTAAGAGTTATCTTAAACGGTTTAGGCAAAGATGCTGCAAAGATTATCTCAAGAATTAATGGTTTCACTCATTGCGAAACTAAGTTTGACTATTTCACTGGTAAAGTTGAAATCGTTAACGAAACTAAATATGGTAACAATCCTGACAGATTAGCAGTTAGATGTTATGGTGCTGATGATGTTAGAGAAGGTGTTGCTATCATGCATCTAGAAGGTGTTGATGTATCTATCACTGGTAACTCAACTAACCCAACTAGATTCCAACATCCAGTTGCTGGTACATATAAGAAAGAATGTATCGAACTAGGTAAGAAATACTTCTCAGTTGCTTCTGGTGGTGGTACTGGTAGAACATTACATCCAGATAATATGGCTGCTGGTCCAGCTTCTTATGGTATGACTGATACTATGGGAAGAATGCATTCAGACGCTCAATTCGCTGGTTCTTCTTCAGTTCCTGCACACGTTGAAATGATGGGCTTAATCGGTATGGGTAATAACCCAATGGTTGGTGCATCAGTTGCAGTAGCAGTTGCTATTTCTGAAGCATTAAATAAATAAAAATTATTTAATTAATAGTAATTATTAGGCTATCACTAAAGTGGTAGCCTTTTTTGTTCTATAATGTAGACATGGATAATTATCAAAATTTGAAAAAAGGTTTTCTTAGATTAGCGATTGGTGAAATTTTATTAATTGCTGGTAATATATTTGATTTCATCAATACCGACAGTTTAATCGTAGCGCTTATCATGATTACTACGGCCTTAGTTGGCTTAATCTTGAATCTAAAAGGTTTAAAACTGGTTGCCAAAGATGATGCTGGATATAAAAGGGCACGTAAATGGGCACTTGGTTCCTTGTTTATTGTTATATTTGGTGCACTATTAGCTGGTATAGTTGATTTGTTTAATCAAACATTAGGTAATGCGATAGGGCAACTTATTACGGCAGCCAATACTGTTTGTGATTTCTTAGCTACTTATTTTGTTCTACAAACTTCATTAGTAATATTGGAAAGACACGAAATAAATAGTTTAATCAATTATACAAAGATAACTAGGAATGCTTACTTGGTTACATTCTTGCTTAAGAATATCGTTTATACGTTTATGATTTTTGAATCACCGGTTTTAGTATCGATGACTAGTGTCTTATCAACGGGTGCTGATGTCTTAGCGTTGTTGGCTAAGATTATGTATCTAATCTTCTTATTTAAAATGTACAAATTACTATAAAGAAAAAGGGATTCAAATTTGAATCCCTAATTTTTTAGTTTTTTGGTTCTAATTACTATTCAGCTTTTTCGAAGATACAAGCACGGCATTCTTCTTGAGCAGCACCAGTCCAATATAGTTTGCCATCAATGATGTCGAAGTAACCAGCATTATTTGCGGCAGTTGATTCAACTTCTTCACCTTTATGGTTTTCAATATTTTCACCCTTGTATTCAAGTTTATCGCCATTTAGAGTAGCTTCCATTTTCCATTCAGTATATTCTTCAGCAGAACTTGACCAAGTAACTGTGATTTCATATACATCACCATTTTTAGCTACTTGAGCACTAGCTCTTTGTGAAACTGAATCTTGGTATGAACCTGCATATGGGTCATCAGCTTCGCCACTGATTAGCTTTTTAATTTCCATAGCTACATTAGCGAATGCTTCTTCGTTTTGACCATCTTGTTTTGCAAGATAGATAGTATATTGTGTTTCACCTACATAGAATCTATATAGATTGAAATCATTTGAATATACCATTGCTTCTTGGCCAGGGACGAAATCGTTATCATCGCTGTATGCACCAGAGATATCACCCTCAGTATAATTAGCGCCTCTTAATGTATATTCAACGCCATTTACTGTGAAGTTGTATTGACCAATAGTCATATCTGTTGCTTCAATCACAAAGTATTTTTCATTTTCTTTGCCAGCTACTGGAACAGATACTAGATTGATACCTGCCGTTTGATTAACTTCTTCTAATGAATCAACTTCCTTCATAGGGTTAACCATGTTGGCAGAAGTGTTATTTTCTTCTTCTTTTTTCTCATTGCTTGAACATGCTACTAAGCTCATAGCCATTAGAACTGTAAGTAGTAAAACTAATATTTTCTTCATTTCTTAATACCTCCTTTACTACCGAGACCTTATTATACAATATGTTTAATATTATTTGTACTGTTATGCTTTTTAAAGATTCCATAATATAAAAAACTCATTTCTATACAATAGAGAAATGAGTTTAATCACCAATAGATGTTCTTGCAACAAATAATCACTCTAGGTAATTACATACATTGTTTGTACTAGTAGCTACAAAAGAAAAGAGGTTATTACTACTAGTTGACATAAAAATATATGTAGTAGAAAATGGCATATTTTCTCCTGGATTGCAATTATTGCTTACAGAAGTTATTCTAAATGTTTCTTTAGTGTCCGTCCTTATGTATGTTCCTCCAGCACCAAAGATTTCTACCATTGATGAAGTATACATAGAGAAATAACCGGTACGATTGATGAATTGATATTCATCACCACCGCTAACTTTATTTAATTCTTCTTCTTTTAATTCGTTAATATCTGTCATAATAATTCTCGCTTTCTTATGCATGTATTGATTGAGTTATTTGCTAATCAATTGGATTAATTTCGGCTTGTATTCCAAGCTTACCAAGTGCCGATCTTATTTCTAAAGCTTCTCGTTTAGTTAGATCGCGAGTAACTATTTCTGGCAAATTGGTTGCCATGTTCTTAGCTTGTAAATGACTAACACCAGCTAAACTCATGATGTTGTTTATTACCACTGCTAATGGGAAAGTATGAGAAACGATACTTAAAGAAAAAGTAAATTCTTGATTTGTTGCACCACCTGTAAACTTTTCTAATTCTTCATTGCTTAGTTCTTTTTGAGTATTAGGCATAGTTGTCAATCTTCTTTATATTTTTTTACGAAGCTTGTGGAAAGGGATACTTAGTAAGGAATACATCGATTAAACTTAGTAGGAAAGAGAAAGTTATTATTTTTATAAATGTGTTTCTTTAAATTATCCTATCTATAGTCATGAAACTCAAATTTAGTATTATATATAGTAAAGTATTTGCTTTTTATCTATATGTTGTCTAGTCAATCAATCCGTAGTTATTAACACAATCAATAATTTTTTGATATGTTGCATTAGTTTGTGGTAACTGAGAGTGAATGTCATCGGGGTTGTTTTCAGCACAATAGAAATGATTACAAGAGACTACTCCTCGATCATTTACATTAAATGATTTACTTTCTCTAGCTTCATAATATTCTGTATGGTAAGAATTGTACCAAAATCTTGTTCCGCTAGTAATTGAATAGTTTGTTCCATCTCCAGAAAAATTACCACCAGTTACTTTTTTTAATTCATCTTCTTTTAATTCAATGATTTTCTTTTCTTCTGACATAAGTATTATTCTCCTTGTATAAATATTTTTTATCTTCTTTACGATATATACGAACATAGCACGAAAAAGGATACAAATTGAGTAATATTTTATTTCCATTGATACTTATTTAGATCAACTTTGTAATCTATGACTTCTATACCATCACTTTCTAGTCTTTGTTTTTGTATTTCGATGCCGCCATCAGAAAAACTATGGGACAATTCTCCTTTTTGATTCACGACTTTATAACAAGGTTGATTAATAGGATCTGGATTATTATGAAGAATAATGCCTACAACCCTCGCTAATTTCTTGTTGCCTAAGTATTCACCGATTTGTCCATAAGTTACGACCTTGCCTGAAGGTATCGTTTTTAGATATTTGTATACTTTGTATTTCATTTTTGATTATCTTTACTATCATAATGAATGAATGTTGCTTAAAAAACAACAATTCTGTGATGAAAAGATATGGTTATTGTATTTAAAAAATAGGACAAAAGTGCTAATATTAGTAGTAATTGGTTTAGTATTATTTTACCTAAAATAGGAGGCTAAAATGGCTAATATTAATTTAGAAAAATATGGTATTACAGGTACGAAAGAGATTGTATATAATCCATCGTATGACCTATTGTTTCAAGAAGAAACAAAGCCTGAGTTAGAAGGTTATGAAAAGGGAACAGTTACAGAACTAGGCACAGTAAATGTTATGACTGGTATCTATACTGGACGTTCTCCTAAGGATAAATATATCGTTGTTGACGAGAATTCTAAGGACACTGTTTGGTGGACAAGCAAAGAATATCCAAACGATAATCATCCAATGTCTGAAGAAGTATGGGCTAAAGTAAAAGCTTTAGCTAAAGAACAATTATCTAATAAGAGATTGTTTGTTGTGGATGCATTCTGTGGCGCTAACGCTGATACACGTATGGCTGTTAGATTCGTTATGGAAGTTGCATGGCAAGCACATTTCGTTAGAAATATGTTTATCAAGCCTACGGAAAAAGAATCAGAAGAATTCGAACCTGATTTCGTTGTATACTGTGCTTCAAAAGCAAAAGTAGAAAACTACCAAGAACTAGGCTTAAATTCTGAAACTTGTGTTGCATTCAATATCACTTCAAAAGAACAAGTTATTATCAATACTTGGTATGGCGGTGAAATGAAGAAGGGTATGTTCTCAATGATGAACTACTATCTTCCATTAAAGGGAATTGCCAGCATGCACTGTTCTGCAAATACAGATATGAATAAAGAAAATACAGCTGTTTTCTTCGGTCTATCTGGAACAGGTAAAACAACTTTATCAGCTGATCCAAAGAGACTTCTAATTGGTGATGATGAACACGGTTGGGATGACAATGGTATCTTCAATCTTGAAGGTGGTTGTTATGCGAAGGTTATTAACCTTGATAAAGATTCAGAACCAGATATCTACAATGCAATTAGAAGAGATGCATTGTTAGAAAATGTTACTGTAGATGAAAATGGTAAGATTGATTTCGCTGATAAGAGCGTTACAGAAAATACACGTGTTTCTTATCCAATCAATCACATCGAAAAGATAGTTACACCTATTTCAAGTGCTCCTGCTGCTAAGAATGTAATTTTCTTAACTGCTGATGCATTTGGTGTTTTACCTCCAGTTTCAATTCTTGATTCTGAGCAAACTAAATATTACTTCTTATCTGGATTCACTGCTAAGTTAGCAGGAACAGAAAGAGGTATTACTGAACCAACTCCAACATTCTCATCTTGTTTCGGTCAAGCTTTCTTAGAGCTTCACCCAACAAAATATGCTGAAGAATTAGTTAAGAAGATGGAAAAGAATGGTGCTAAGGCTTACTTAGTTAATACTGGTTGGAATGGTACTGGTAAGAGAATTTCAATTAAGGATACTCGTGGAATTATTGATGCAATCTTAAATGGTGCTATCAATAACACTACTACTAAGAAGATTCCTTATTTCAATCTAGAAGTTCCTACTGTATTAGAAGGTGTTGCAACTAACATCTTAGATCCAAAAGATACATATGAAAATCCTGAAGATTGGGAAACAAAAGCAAAGGATTTAGCATCTAGATTCATTAAGAACTTTACTAAATATGAAACAAATGACGCTGGTAAAGCTCTAGTTGCTGCTGGTCCAAAACTATAAAAAATATAAGTCCTATTAATTAGGACTTTTTAAAAAGAAGGGAGATAACATGGTTAGAATTGTTGAAACTTCAGTGCGTGATGGACATCAATCATTATTCGCAACAAGAATGTCAACTGAAGAAGTTGTTAAGTTGTGCAAGTTATATGATGATGCTGGTTACTACGCAATTGAAGTATGGGGTGGTGCTACATTTGATGCATGTATGCGTTTCTTAGATGAAGACCCATGGGAGAGACTTAGAGAAGTTAGAAAAGTTTGTAAGAAGACTAAATTGCAGATGCTATTTAGAGGACAAAACATCTTAGGCTATCGTCACTATTCAGATGATGTAGTTGATATGTTCTGTAAGAAATCTATTGAAAATGGTATCGACATTATTAGAGTATTTGATGCATTAAATGATATTAGAAATCTTGAACAAGCTGTTAAATCTACAAAGAAATATGGCGGTGAATGTCAGATCGCATTATCATATACAACTTCACCAGTTCATACAATTAAATACTATGTTAGTTTAGCAAAGAAGATTGAAAAGCTTGGTGCTGATTCAATCTGTGTTAAGGATATGGCTGGCGTATTAACACCTGAAGATGCTACAAAGCTAATCAGCGCATTAAAGAAAGAAGTTAAGATTCCGATTGAGCTTCATTCACACTGCACAGCTGGTATTTGTGAAATGACTTATATGGCTGCTATTAAAGCTGGTGTAGATATTGTTGATACTTCAGTATCACCACTATCAAACGGTACTGCTCAACCATCTACGCAAGCGTTATGTGTGGCATTAAAAGGTACAGAATATGATCCTAAATTAAATATGAAGCCAATTCATGAGGCAGAACCTATCGTTACGGATATTGTTGCGAAATATTTAAAGAATGGTTTGTTAAATCCAAAATCATTCGAGGTTAACCCTAATATCTTAAATTACTATGTACCTGGTGGCATGTTGTCTAATATGATTAAACAATTAACTGATCAAGGTGCTATGGATAGATACGAAGAAGTTCTAAAGGAAATTCCAAATGTTAGAAAAGATCTTGGCTATCCACCACTAGTAACACCAATGTCACAAATGGTTGGTACACAAGCAGTATTGAATGTACTAAATGGTGAAAGATATAAGATGTGTGCTAAGGAGATTAAAGATTATCTTCATGGTAAATACGGTAAAGCTCCTGGCAAGATTAATGAAGAAGTTAAAAAGAAGATTATTGGTGATGATGAAACAATTACATGCCGTCCAGCAGATCTTCTTGAACCTGAATTTGATAGATTAAAAGAAAAATATAAAGATATCGCTAAATGTGATGAAGATGTTCTATCATTAGCGTTATTCGAAAATGTCGCTACTGAGTTCTTGAAGAAAAAATATAATAAACAAGAAACAGAAGTTGATGAATTTGAGATGTTTATCTAGAGGTGAAATATGCAAATACTTGGCGTAAATGTAAATACTCAAGCAGGTGAAGGAACTGGCTTAATTGCCATACTAATACTAGCAATCATTGGCATTGCTTATTATTACCTAAAACCTAAGAAGAAGTTAGTAGAAACTACAGAAATTACAGAAGAAACAAATAAAGAAGTTGCACCATTAGACATTAATGATGAAGATGCAACTGTAGCAAGTTTAGTTGCGGCAATTGAATGTCGTAATGAATTTAAGAAAAATGTACAAGTTATCAGTGTAAGGAGGATTGGATAATGAAGGTTTATAAAGTTAAAGTTAATGGAAAAGTTTATGAAGTTGAAGTTGAAGCAGTTGATGAAGTAAAAGGTACTATCGTTACGGAAAACAAGAAACAAGTTGAAGAAACTGTAGTAAGCGAAGGTAAGAACAATATCTTAGCTCCTATCGCTGGTAAAGTATTAGAAGTTAAAGTTAACGTTGGTGATATGGTAAAGAAGGGTCAAACTGTTGCCATTATCGAAGCTATGAAACTTGAAAATGAAATTCAATCTGCATATGATGGCAAGGTTGCTCAAGTTGTAATTAATGCTGGCGACGACGTTAAAAACAAAGACGTATTATTCGTTCTAGAATAAAATGAAATATAAACTTATTCAATTTGATGAGTTAACTTCGAGCAATGATTATTTAAAAGATCATTATAAAGAATTAAATGATTTTACAATTTGTCGATGTAATCATCAAACTGAAGGTAGAGGTAGAAACAAAAGGAAATGGTTAAGTGATGAGAATAAGAACTTATTATTCTCAGTACTACTTTCTGATAAGAAGATAATATCTAATTACAAGGCTATTTCAATTGTTACTGCATACTCGATATTAAAAGTACTAGAAAATCATCAGATAGATAACTTAGCTATAAAATGGCCAAACGATGTATATGTTTCTGATGATAAAATATGTGGAATTTTATTAGAAGGTGTTTCTACAAATGAACTCGAATGTTTAATTATTGGTGTTGGTTTAAACATCAATCAAATAGAATTTGCTTCTGATAATAATCCAACTTCAATATCTAAAGCTCTAGGTAAAGAAATAGATATTGATTCATTCCAATATGAAGTTTATGACTATTTAGTCAATAACATTATTAAATTGACTAAGGGTTATGACTTCTACAAAGAGATACAAGCATATGATTACCTAAAGGGCAAGAAGGCATATGCGAATATTAAAAATGAAGTTAAAAAGATAACTGTTGTGGGGATAAATGAAGATTATTCATTAAGAGTAATTGATGATAAACAACAGTACGATGTGGAGACTGGTGAAATTAGTTTCCACATAGATTAGGAGGGTGTATGAGTTTTTTATACGAAAATTTGTTTAAACTTACATGGCAACAAGTTGTAATGTGGGTTATCGGTGGAATTCTTATCTATCTTGCAATTAAGAAAGATATGGAACCATCACTATTGTTACCAATTGGTTTTGGTGCAATCTTAGTAAATTTACCAGTTTCTGGTGCTGTTGATCAATTTATCAATGGCGTATTACAAGAAGGACCTCTTTCTTCTTTATATAACGCTGGTATCGCTAATGAATTATTCCCATTACTATTATTCATAGGTATTGGTGCGATGTGTGATTTTGGACCATTGTTATCAAATCCAGCATTGATGTTATTTGGTGCTGCTGCACAATTTGGTATCTTCTTCATGTTGTGTTTAGGTTCAACATTCTTCCCAATCAATGATGCTGCTTCAATCGCGACTATTGCTGCTGCTGATGGACCTACAGCTATCGTTGTTGCCCAAAAGCTTGGTTCACAATATTTAGGACCAATTATGGTTGCTGCATATTCATATATGGCATTAGTTCCAATTATTCAACCTCCAGTAATTAAACTACTTACAACAAAGTCTGAAAGAAAGATTCGTATGGATTATGAACCAAAGAATGTTTCTAAGACTACACGTATTTTGTTCCCAATCATCATTACTGTTGTTGCAGGTCTAATATCTCCTGCTTCAGTTTCACTAGTTGGTTTCTTGATGTTTGGTAACCTAATCAAAGAATGTGGTGTCTTGGATAGCCTAAATGATACAGCTCAAGATGCTTTAACAAATATCATTACTTTGATTCTAGGTATTACTATTGCTTCACAAATGCAAGCTGAACAATTCTTACAAGTTGATACATTAATTATTCTTGGCTTAGGTTTATTTGGTTTCGTATTTGATACAGCTGGTGGTATCTTGTTTGGCAAATTCTTGAATCTATTTATGAAGAAGAAAATTAATCCAATGATTGGTGCTGCTGGTATTTCAGCTTTCCCAATGTCAGGAAGAATTGTTCATAAATTAGGTTTAGAAGAAGATAATCAAAACTTCTTATTGATGCATTCTATGGCTGTAAATGTTTCTGGACAAATTGCTTCAGTTGTAGCTGGTGGTTTGATCCTAAGCATGTTTATGTAGAAGGAGGACTTAAAAATGAAGATTAATTTTGCTAATTTTGTTTCTAATATTCCTTATATGCTAAAAGGAATGCTTGGCTTGTTTATAGCTTTAGGTGCTATTGCCTTGTCTATTATCATCCTAAATAAAATATCTGATAAACAATAGTTATAAGTCTCTTGAGCAATCAAGAGACTTTTAATATATATAAAAAATTAATATACTAATAGAGTAGGCAAAGGATAGAACATGGAAATCACAAAAGAAGTAAAAAATAAAAAAATGATAGTCAAAGTATCAGGACAAATCAATACGATAACTGCACCTGAACTAGAAAAAGAAGTATATGGTAAGTTAGCAAATAT
>JAGHUL010000007.1 GCA_018064825.1 Candidatus Colivicinus equi | reverse complement strand
CGAAGATTATTTGAGATTGACGGTTATATTTCTAGAACTTGTCTATTAGCGTTTCTGATGATTAATTGATGATATAATAACAAAGGTTAATAAAGGAGAATTACATGAAAACATTATCACCATTACAAAAAGCTAGATATGCTTATGTTCCAAAACTTCCTGGAATGTTAAGACATGGCATTAATGAAATTTGCGTTAAGGAAGGTTTAGCTACAGAATCTGTAAGAGATCAAGAAAAGATCAAAGCTTTATTCCCTAATACATACGGAAAGAAAGAAATCACATTTGAAAAGGGCACTAATACTTCAGTAGCAAAGAAACAAGTTGTTGGTGTTATCTTATCTGGTGGCCAAGCTCCTGGTGGACACAACGTTGTATGTGGTTTATATGATGCATTAAAAGCTACTGATAAAGAGAATACTTTAATCGGTTTTAAGAATGGCCCTGCTGGATTAATTGAAGATAATTATGTTGTATTTGATGATGAATTCATCAACGAATACAGAAACACTGGCGGTTTCGATATCATCGGTTCAGGTAGAACAAAATTAGAAACTGAAGATCAATTCAAAGTAGCAGCTGAAGTTTGTAAGAAACACGGTATCACAGCTATCGTAATTATCGGTGGTGATGATTCTAATACTAATGCAGCAGTGCTAGCAGAATATTTTGCAGCAAACAATGTTGACGTACAAGTAATTGGTTGTCCAAAGACAATCGATGGCGACTTAAAGAATGAAGATATTGAATGTTCATTTGGTTTCGATACTGCTACTAAGACTTATAGTGAGTTAATCGGTAATATCGAAAGAGATGCAAACTCTGCAAAGAAATATTGGCACTTTGTAAAAGTTATGGGTCGTTCTGCATCACACGTTGCTTTGGAATGTGCTCTAGAAACTCAACCTAATATCTGTTTAGTTTCTGAAGAAGTAGAAGCTAAGAAGATGTCATTATCACAAATCGCTGATTATATTGCAGATTCAGTTAATGAACGTGCAAATAATGGTATGAACTTCGGTGTAGCAATTATTCCAGAAGGTGTAGTTGAATTTGTTCCTGAATTCAAGACATTAATTTCTGAAATCAATGAATTACTAGCTGGTGAAAAAGCTACTGCATTCAATAATTTAGGTACTTGGGCTGAAAAATATGCATTCATCGAAAAAGGTTTAACTAAAGAATCTATGGATGTATTCGCGATTCTTCCTCAAACTATTCAACAACAATTATTCTTAGAAAGAGATCCTCATGGAAACGTTCAAGTTTCACTAATTGAATCAGAGAAATTATTCTCCGCTCTAGTTAAAGATAAACTAGCACAAAGAAAGAAAGCTGGAACTTATAATGGTAAGTTCTCTGCATTACATCATTTCTTCGGTTATGAAGGAAGATGTGCATTCCCATCTAACTTTGACGCAGACTATTGTTATTCATTAGGTTATAACGCCTTCATGTTGATCCAATATGGTTACAATGGATATTTATCAAAAGTATCTAATCTATCTAAACCTGCTGAAGAATGGGTTGCTGGTGGCATGCCAATCACTAAGATGATGAACATCGAAAGAAGACATGGCGAAGATAAGCCGGTTATCAAGAAAGCACTTGTTGAACTAGATGGAAAACCATTCAAGTTCTTCGAAGCAAATAGAGAAACTTGGGCTAAAGAAACATGTTTCACTTATCCTGGTGCTATTCAATACTATGGACCAAGTGAAGTTTGTGATTTAACTACTAGAACACTTGCTCTAGAAAAGGGTGAATAAAAAAAGAGGTCAAGCATTGCTTGGCCTTTCGTTTGCGATAAATGATTAATTTCTACCAACCGTACTTATCGTATTGAGGGTATAGTTTTTCGTTGTTGTAATCACTGCCACCTGGGAAGTTTGCGCTCTTTAAGATTCCTGGCGTGATTCCTTTTTCTTGTAGTTTTTCAACTGCTACAGCAGTCATAGACCACAATAAGATATCGCATGCAATGCCACTTGCTGCGGCAAACTTAGCTTCGATACCAGGAGCATCTACCATTGCTTCAGCAGAAGGCGCACAGTTATCCATTGCGATATCAACCATTTCATATAATCTCTTACCTGATGGGTGAACTGGATCTACAGACATTGTATATTCCATTGAAGTAAAAGCGATTACTTTGATACCCATCTTTTTTGCTTCATAAGCTAAATCGACAACGTTCTTGGTTCTACCTGATACTGAAGATACCATTAATAAGTCACCTGGTTTCATATCTGATAGTTTCAAAGCATATTCTGCCATGCCCCAAGTAGTATCATCTACTTCAGATCTATCTCTTTTACGACCATTCTTTTCAACGTCCATCTTCCATGCGAAGTGTCTATAGAAAGTTGGACCACCACCTCTATTGATTAAGTCCATTTCAATTTGATGACAGATTTGTGACAAATAAACATTACCGCCATTTGCCACTGTTTCCGCAATCATTTCACCAGCTTTGATGATGTTTTCCCTTTGCGTAGTTCTTACTTTCTTGATTAGATTATCAACTGCTTCATTGTATGTATCTAGTAACATGAGTTACCTCCTATTGTTAAATAAATTATATAATGATGTCATGATAATAAGAAGACAAGAACGAGCAGTTAAAGAAGTTGAATCATTAAGACAAGGGACAGGTGTTGCAATCATTAATACCATTGCATCAAGCGAGCAAACTTTTGATCATGCTAAGATGTATGCGAATATCACATTAAGAAAAGGTTGCGGCATTGGTTATCACAATCATGTTGATGAAACTGAAATTATTATGGTAAATAGTGGTAAGGCTACATATAACGATGATGGCAAAGAATTTGAAGCTTATCCTCAAGATGTCTTAATATGTGAAGATGGTCATTTTCATTCCATTAGAAATGAAAATGATGAAGAACTTATTATAACTGCTTTAGTAATTAAAAAATAACGTCACATATATATAAATAAGTTATAATAAAGTCAAATAGTGTTTTTTGTTATGGAAAAGAGTAAAAGAGGATTATCTTTAATTGAGACTTTAGTCGCAATGTGTATTGCAACAATGTTGCTTATTGGTTTAGGTACTTCTTTTTATATGTTTAGAACCGTTAATACTAATACGGTTAAAGATTCAAAGAAAGAACTAAATATCATGTCAATTAGAGACTATATCACTAATAATGGTGATAATATCGTCTCTAGAAGAACAGGACTATATTATCTATCTGCAGATACTGATAAAGTCGAACAGAATGACTACGCTCTATATTTATATGATGGAAAATTCTATTTAATTAGTTCAGTTAGACCTACATATATTGGCGACCAGGATTGGATAAAGAATCTAGGTAAAATATTAGTAGTCGACGATGATGGCGAGCCAGTTAAAACAATAAATGAGCAAACATTAGTTGCTTTCCCAATGCCAGAATATCGTGAAGGATTACCTTTCTTCTTAGTTGATAGTGAAGGTAACGAAATATTGCTACATGATATTGTCGAAGAAAAAGACGAAAGAGGTATAGAGAACCTTGCGCCAGAACAACAAATAATTGGTGCAAACTTATATTATTCAGATAGTTATAAAAGAAAAGATTTATTTGATAACTTATTTACTTATGATCCTGATACTGGTGAACTTAGAATCTTTAGAGATGCAGCTGACATAACAGTTAATGATAATACTGGCGAAGAAACACCAGGCACATTAATATTCAAGAATCTACCTTATGATGTATTAGATATATCTTTATCTATTGATACAGATACTTTTATTCTTCAAAAACTATGGAAATGTGATGAATGTGGATATGAGGCACATGCTGATGTCGCTCCAGATATTTGTCCTAGATGTGCTGAGGAACAAGGAATTGAGGAATTTGGTAATACCGATGAATTTAAAGAATCTAACTTCTCATTAGTAAGCGATGCTAAAACAATGCCTACATATGGTATTAAGGCAGTATCAGCTGCCCCAGATCATGGCGTTGCCTTTGTAAGTACTGTTGATCGTGTTAATAATTATGCAATCCTTGAAGCAAAAGAATGCGTATTCGTTGGTCAAGATCTAGATGAAGATGGCAAGATGGATGAAGACGATGAAGAAGAGATTGACGAAGATGATTATATTGAAGTTGTAAGGCCTAAGAGAAAAGACCCTAAAGAAGGAGATGACATTCTTAATCCTGAGGATTATGAAGATCTAGGAAAGGGAACACATTTCTCATATGCTTTTGAAGGCTGGTATCTTAATGGCGATAAAGTCAGTGATGATTATCAATTAATAGTAACTGATTTTCCTGAATCAGGTGATGTTGATAAATACAAAGCAAGATTCTCAGAAGATTTAACAGAATGCGAAAGTTTGATAGAAAATCATATTGATGAAGAGCTTAAGTATACTTATGTAAGTAAAGAAGTATATACCGTTAAATGTAAAATTAATTATCATAAAAAACCAGAAAAATCAGATACAGAGAATTTACCAGTTCAAACAACTGAGTTTGTTGTAGGCATATATTATAAGTATTTCCCAGAGATTTATAATTACGAATAAGGAGACCATTATGGAGCGTGATGTAATATTTCAATTTAACAATGTAGGTAAACCATATCTTTTAGTAAAGGTATTTTCTGAAGATAGATTAATAAACAAAGGTGCTATTGAATTCGAAGCATCTTCACTAGTAAATGGGCTTCCAAATTATAGTGATGTATACAACAAAGTTGATGAGTTTTTAAAGTCTAAAGAAGCAAATAGAAATAGTGCTTTATTCCTTCTAAATTGCTCTCAATCTTTTAAAGTTACTACTCAAGTTCCAAATATTAATGATAAGAAAGCTAGAAAATTGTACGAGACAGAGTTAGCTAATAAAGTACCTAACCATGATTCATATGATGTTAAAACAACTGAATGTGTTTCAGGCAATGCTAGAGTATATTATGACTTTATGTTAGAAAAACGTTACATTGAATTTTTCAATAAATTAGTAGAATCATTAGGTTTTAATAAGATTGATTTTGATTATTACTACAATTATTTATTTAATGCTTCAAAATGCGAAACAAACACTTATGCTTATTTTTATGAAGAAAAAGGTGTTATGTCACTAGTGCTTTCTATCAATGGTGTATTAAGTGCTTATTCTTCATTTGAGAATACAATTGAAAATATACGTATGAATATTTCTTCAGTCATTGACAGACATGTGTTTGAAATTGAGAAGGTTGACATAAAAACTGTAATTGCAAACAAAGAGATAGCAGGTCTCGATGGTATCGACATTACAGTAAGGCCATTTATTATAGGAGAATAATGAATATCAAGAAAGTAAAAAAAGGCGAAATGTTAGTAGAAACAGTCATAGCGATGACGGTCTTTATGATTATCATGACTGCTTCTTTTTCAGCGTATAAATCTTTCTCTTCTTTAGGAACTAGAACTGAAGAATATATTAATCTTGAATCTATAGCCTATGATATTGATAAATTCTATGATTACTATGGCAAAGATTATTGGGCACAAGAATACTTTGGTGGAAAATATAGTTCCGAAAATATACAAAAATATGATAAGTATTACACATTGGTAAATTCAACAGCTAGTGATCATGCATATGAACTTAGATATCGCTATGACGAAGATGATAATTTGATTTTATCTATCCTTTGTGTCAAAGATGCGTCTTATATTGAATTGGAAGATGGAACATTTGATTTCAAGGACGCAAGATACGTAATAAAGAATTTGGATTTTGGGAAAAGCCTTTCTTCATCTGAAGCTGGTGACATTAGTTATTATGATGCCGTTCAAGAAAATAACTATGGTATTAGAGCAATATTAGTTGAAATAGATGATGATGAGGACGAAAAGGATGATGAAGGTGGAGAAGGAAAAGATCCAACCGATCCAACTGACCCTACTGATCCAACTGACCCTACTGATCCAACCGATCCAACAGATCCTACAGATCCAACCGATCCAACCGAACCAACTGACCCTACTGATCCAGTAGAACCTGAGGAGCCAGATCCAACAGACCCTATTCCTGAGGAAGGAGGAGATGTTACAAATGAATAAGAAATTAAAAAGTCAAAAAGGTACATCATTAATCGTTGTATTTATAGTTTGTACAGCTATTGCTATTATAATTTCGACTACTTTCATTGTTATTGGAAACTATAATCTTGCGGTATTTTCAAGAAAGAAAGAGTTATATAGAGTAGTGAAGACTGCTCCAGTAGATTTAGATACTGGTGAATAAATGAAGGTCTTATTTGGTATTTATGTTTTTGCTTTAGGTTCTATATTTGCGAGTTTCTTTGGCGTAATTATAGACCGTGTTCCTAGAAATCTTAGTATTGTGAAACCTTCTTCAAGGTGTGATCACTGTGGGCATGAACTTAACTGGTATGAAAATATCCCGGTGTTTAGTTACTTGTTTCTAAAAGGAAGATGTTCTAAGTGTCATGAGAATATTGGTTCTTTTAATTTCTTTTATGAGTTAATTGGCGGCATATCGTTATTACTTATTTATCTTAAATTTGGTTTGACGATTGAATGCCTGTTGGTTAGTCTTGTAAGTTTGGTAATGTTATTAATTGCAGGATACGATTACAAAACACACACTGTACTTAATGTTTGCTTATGGGCGTTATTTGGATGCTGTGTACTGCTATTAATATATAGAGTTTGTTTTTTGAAATATCCTATCACTCCTTATATCTTCAGTATTTTATTGGCTGTAATTTTCTTCTTGTTATTAAAGGTTATTATGAACAAGGTGTTAAATAAAGAGTCGCTTGGTTCTGGTGATATTTATTTGGTAGGAATAATGGGGTTAGTGTTTGAACCGTTTGAACTTATATTAGCAATCTTGATTGCTTCACTGGCCGGTTCAATCATTTCTCTATTAAAGATTAAGTTTGGTAAAAACCAAAGAGAAGATGAGATAGCGTTTTGTCCTTATCTTTGCATTGGATTTTATATGATATTCATATTTGGGGACATTTTTATTAGATTGTTATTGAGGTAGAAGTATGACAAATTACAGGTGTATCGTCTATGACGAAAGAGGCAAAAAAAGAAAAGTCGACATGCAAGTCGAAAACGAGGTTGAACTAAAGATTAAACTTAGTGAACAAAACCTTTTCTTAGAGAGCTACAAAGAAGCTCCAGTAAAGAAATATAATTCTTTCTTTACTTTATCATTGTCAGTAAAGAGATCAGAAATAGTTGTCTTCTTTAGGCAATTTTCTGTAATGCTTAATTCAGGTATTTCTATTGATGATACACTTAATGCTCTAAGACTTCAAAACTATTCAAGTGGATTGAAGAAAATTTTAGATGACGTATATAACGAGGTTGTTTCAGGAAATCTATTATCAACAGCATTTAGATCACATAGCGATGTATTCCCAGAATTCTTCTGCAACATGGTTGAAATTGGTGAATTATCAGGAACATTAGATAATGTATTCTCTTCAATGGCTGATTATTATGAGAATGATGAAAAGTTAAAATTAAAGGCAAGATCTTCTCTTGCTTATCCAACAGTACTTGTTGTTTTAATTTTAGCTGTTATCTTATTTATGACATATTTCATTCTTCCTCAATTTGAATCGATGTTTGCGGAATTTGATGGCGAAATTCCTACAATATCTAAAATTGTATTCGCTACAGGAGCATTTATTAGAAACAATATGAAGATGATACTAATTGTAATTGCTTCAACTGTTGCTGTACTATTAATATTCTTCCATACTCCTCCAGGAAGAAGAGTTAAAGACTGGTTCGCATTACATTTGCCAATTGTTGGTAAAATCAATAGAGCAGTTATTACAGCTAGATTCTCTAGAGCTTTCTCTATCCTATTGAAATCTGGTATGAACATAACAGATGCTATCAACAATTTAATTAACATATTACAAAACTCAATTTATATTGATCATTTTAAAGTTGCTATCGAAGAAATCAAAAGAGGCAAAACTATTGCCACTTCATTGCAAAACGCAAAAGTTTTTAACCCATTGTTAGTTCAAATGGTATCTGTTGGTGAGAAGAGTGGAAACTTAGAAGAAGTATTGGATTCAACGACTGTTTTCTTTGATGATCAAGTTGATACAAATATTAATAAAGCCATTTCTTTACTAGAACCAATTACAATCATCTTATTAGGTGCTGTAGTTGCGGTAGTATTGTTATCTATCTATATTCCAATGATTGAATTAATGGATCAAATTTAATAGGGGGATGAGCAATGTTTAATGATTTATTTTTAACCTATTTAAAACAAGAAAATGTAATTACTGATGAAAATATTGCCAAGATTAATGAGGCAGTAGCTAACGGGAAAGAAGAAGCTTTTAGATATATCACAAGCAACATAATGAGAGAAGACGCTTTGTTTGGCCATCTTTCTGTTTTCTTAGGCTTACAAAAAAGAGAAGTTCAATTATCAGAAATTAGTTTTGATTTGATTTCTAAATTCCCTAAAGAACACATTGTCATAAACAAATATTGTCCATTATACGAATATAATGATGAGATATATTTTGCGATATGCAATCCAATGTGCATTGAAGCAATCAACGAATTAAAGCAATATACTAGCAAAGAATTCAAATACATTCTTGTAACACCATCAAATATGTTAACCTTGATTAACTATTTGACAAACAAGATTAAACAAACTGATGTCTTAACTAGTTACGCTGACGAGAATACCGATATTACTGTTGGTGGTGATGTTAATGATGATTCAAGTGCTCCAATAATTACGTTGTGTGATTCTATCATTAACGATGCTGTAAGTAGGAAAGCATCAGATATACATATTGAACCTTTTGAAGAAGAAATAATTGTTAGATATAGAATAGATGGCAAACTAGTTGTTATCAATAAATTAAAACCACATATCTTCCAACCATTAGTTGCAAGATTTAAGATTTTATCAGACATCAATATTGCGGAAAGAAGACTTCCACAAGATGGTAAGATTGTTAAAGAAATTGATGGAGTACAATATGATTTCCGTGTATCTACAATGCCTACAATCCATGGAGAAAAACTCGTTATTCGTATTTTCCATAAGTCACTACACTCAAGCGATATGTCATTATTAGGTCTATCAGATGAGCAAAGAGAGTTAATAACCAATATTATTTCTAGACCTCATGGAATAATAATGTTGACAGGACCTACAGGTTCAGGTAAATCTACGTCGTTATATGCTTTCTTGAGACATTTAAATAAGCCTGATACAAACATCGTTACAGTCGAAGACCCAGTTGAAAACCAAATTGATGGCATCAACCAAGTTCAAGTAAATAATAAAGCTAATTTGACATTCTCTAATGTTTTAAGATCAATCTTAAGACAAGACCCAAATATTATTATGATTGGTGAAATTCGTGATGAAGAGACTGCACAAATTGCTACTAGAGCAGCTATTACAGGTCACTTAGTATTCTCTACTCTACATACTAATTCTGCAGCTGGTGTTGTATCTAGATTAATCGATATGGGAATCCCTCCATATATGGTATCTGATTCATTACTATGCTCTATATCTCAAAGACTTGTTAGAAAACTATGTCCAAAGTGTAAGAGAGAACATATGACTACACCTGGTGAAATGGAAATGTTACAAATACACGAACCAAAGAAGATATATGAACCAGTTGGATGCCCAATTTGTTCGAACACCGGTTATTCTGGACGTGAAGGCGTATTCGAAATATTGCCTATCGACGATAGAGTTAGAGACATTATTATGTCTAAAAACTATACATCTGAAATGTTGCATGATTCAGTAAAAGAATATATTCCATCCGTTATTGATAACACGAGAGAGAAAGTTTTGAATGGATTAACGTCTATAGAAGAATACGAAAGTTTAATTGAAGAAATCAAGGTAAACGAAAGGTAAACGCTGTTTATTTATTGATAAGATGAAAATATTTACAAAGAAAACTGTTTTTGCATAGAAAAATGTCAAATAATAGGATAAACTAATGTTATATTCTAAATGATGTGTTAATATGTTAACAGTTAATAAAAGTGGAGGATATTATGATAAAGAAAATTTCTGAAAAACGTGAACAAAAAGGTTTCACATTAGTTGAACTATTAGTTGTTATCGCAATCCTAGCAGTATTAGCAACAGTATCAGTTGTTGGTTATACTTCATTTATTGGCAAAGCAAACGATTCAAACGCTTTAACAGAATGTAAACAAGCTGAAGAAATAGTATTATCAGAATTAATTTCATTCGGAGATAGCAAAAATGGCTCATCTGGAGAAACATCTGATGGCACAGTTACTATAGACGGTGTTAAATTTGGATATGATATGAAAAGTGGGAAAATTAGTATTGATGCTTCTAGCGCAACAGTCGATGATATTACCACAAATTTTAAAGCTAAATTCACGGATGCCGCAAATCTTACTGGTTCATTCCTGGTTTCAAAAAAAGCTAAGGATGGCGAAATTGTGTATGTAACTCAAAATAAAAAGGGTTATGCAACTTGGGCTTCTACAAATACTCCTATTGCTGGAGCCCCTTCTGGTTGGTCAGCACCTGAAGCTCCTAGCGAGCCAGAGGAATCTGTAGAAGGTTAAAAAGAAGCGTAAGCTAAGGAACAAAAATAGCTTAGAAATCTTTATTTATTATCGATGTATTAATTAAGCAATTAGGTACCAATCTAATTGCTTTTTATTTGCCTTCAAATAGTATAATTAAAGAGTGAAAACTAATAGAACAAAAAAACAAGGATATAAATATAGATTTACATTTGGCGAGATGCTAGTTGTAGCTGCAATATTAGCCTTATTAATGGTTGTATCGGGTATCGGTTATACTTCATTTATTAAGAAGGCCAGCAATTCAAATGCGCTTTCTGAATGTAAGCAGGCGCAGCAAATCATATTGTCAAGATTATTATCTACCGATGGTAAGAAGGACTTAACAGTTAATTGTGATGGTTTAACTTTTGGATATGATCTATCTAAAGGAAAAGTGGTTTTTTCAGGCACTTTAGAAACTGCCGATGGTGGAGAGACTTTTACTAAAAAAATAAAAGAAGAATTTGATGAAGTAAATAAATTAGATGGAAGTTTTAATCTTGTTGGTAAAGCTATCATATACACAACAAAAGACGGAAAAGGCCAAGCTATATGGAATAGCGGTGAGCTTCCAATGTCGATAAAAGATTATAACGAAAATAAATAACATATATCCAAAACTAAATGTTGTTTTCTTTATATAAACACAATAAATAAGTTATAATAAAGGGTAATAAAAAAGAGGTTTTTACTATGGGAAAAAAGATTAAAAAAGCGTTTACTCTAGTAGAATTAATGGTTGTTATCGCAATTCTTGCGATATTATCAACTGTTTCTATTATTGGTTACAAATCTTACATTAGAAAAGAAACCATTAATAGTACTGTTACAGAGGCAATGCAAGCAAGAGAAATATTAATTTCTAAAATTGTTTCAAACAAAGATGGAAAAATTCCACTTGATTACGAAGGTGGAACAACGGTTTTAACATACGAAGATGGAAGATTAAATATCACCACTGTTCCTTCAGGTGAAGAGTTTGTTAATAGCTTTGATAGATGCATGAGAAGAACTTTCCCAGAGATAGCAAGTTTACCTGGTAAATTTGCTGTAAAAGGAAATGATATCTTTTACCATAGCAACACTAAATATGGTGGCGAATATACATATACAAGTAACACAGGATCTTTATTCCCTATAGATAATGTTTTATATAACCAAGGCAAAAAGGTCGAATTAGCTAGTTTGCCTTTTACATCAACTTTTAATACTAATCATATTTTACGTGAAGCTGGCGAAAGCGAAGCTGAGCAGATAGAAGACCTTAACAATTTAACTGAAGATATCGGCTTTGATGTTATTGTCAATATCGTTACTTTAGATTACACCACTACTGATGGTGCTAGCGGATCAGGTGAAGAAGGTGGAAATATTGGTTCTTCAATTTCTATCACAATCGATCAATTTGAAATATATCTAACTAAAGGTGGAGAATCTAAGAAAGTTACATTCAGTGTATCTGGTGCTGAAAGTTATAAATGGATTTCTGGTGATACCGCTATTGCTTCTGTTACACAAGATGGCGTTGTTTCTCCAGTTGGTGTAGGAAGAACTACAGTAAGAATTCAAGCAACAGACGCTAATGGCAACACTGTCGGCAAGAGCATATTGGTAGTAGTAACTCCAGTTGGAAGAACTCCGGTTCCTGCTCCTGCTCAAAGTGGTAGATTGATATACAAACCAGGAGTAAAACAAACTCCTACATGGATAAACTTCAAAGATTCAAATAATGATGGTGTAAGTGATGATGGATTTGTCAAACTAACAATCACTCCTCAAGAAGTTCCTAATACTTCTGTTGGTGATCCTCCATATATCGCAACATTTGAATTAGTTAATCCAAATGAATGTTGTTGGGCAGATAACTTCTCAACAGAACCAAAGCGTATTTATTGGCGAATCAATAAGATTCCAGTAAAGGTTCCTTATCAAACAGTTCGTCTAGAATTTGACTATTTTGAGACATTGAATCCAACATTTGGTAACTTCAATCCAACAAATACTAGTTCAGGTTTTTATGGTTTAGCTGCTTATGAAGAAGGCGCTTCTGATGGAATCATTAAGATTGTAGAAACTCCTGGAAGTAATACAAATGTTCCTGGATTATTCTCAACTTTCTTTGAAATTATTGATCCTAAAACATACATTTGGGAAGATGGCGATGTAAATGCTCGTAGAGAAGTTAAATGGAGAATTTATGAAAAGACAATTAAGCAACCTAGACTAAAAGCTGGTGTTGCTAAGAAATACGAATATACTGGTGGATTTACAGGACCAGGCGCTGGTTTATCAAGCGGTGATGCTGGTAAGAACTTTGATTATGATACTCAAATGTCTAAAATTATCTCTGGTGATGGTTCTACCGTCGGTGTAAACGTTGGCAGTGATTATGGTGCTAAGTTTGAACTTGTCATCACTAGAGACTGGTTAGATAGTTTAAGTTATTTTGTAAGAGATCTATTCTCAGGAAAAGATGCTTCAGATTACTTCAAGTGGGAAGATGGTACAAAGATAGATTCAGATGGACGAGCAATTGTTAGCTGGGAAATCGTTCCTAGAGAACTAGACGCTCCTTCATGTAAAGAATCAATTGTATGGGATGGAACTGATAGAAAAGATAAGGTTCTAACAGGTTTCGATTCTACATACATGGAAATGACTGTAACTAAGAAAGGTTCTTCTACACCATTAAATAAAGCTGCTGATGTTGGCAATTATACAACAACAGTAAGAATAAAAGACTCAATGGGTGGAAATGTTGTTTGGAAGAAGACAAACATTCAAACATTAGTATTCAATTGGTCTATTACTAGAGCAAGTATTACTAAACCAACAGAGCAAACAAATACTTTGACATATGATGGAACAGAAAAGACTGCAACATTTAATTATAGTAGTTATTCTGATTGCTGGACTGTAACTGGAGAAAAGGCAATTGCTGCTGGAGAACATACAGCTACATTCACATTAAAGAATAACTATCAATGGGCTGATGGCACTACAGATCCTGCTAAGGTCACTTGGACAATAGGCAAAGGAAAAGTAAGCAGTGATCCATCACTAGCTGTAAAAGAATATACTTATACTGGAAGTACTATTACACCATCATTTGTATATAACAAGAATATGGTAACTATCAAAGAAGGAACTGGAACAGGAAATTCTTATGGCGACTATACAACCGTATTCCAATTAAAAGATCCAAACAGTTGCACATGGGCTGATGGAACTACTGCTGATAAGACAATTACTTGGAAGATAAAGAAAGCTGTTACTAATGAGCCAACTTATTCAAAAACAACGTATGATTTCACAGGTAATGAAATATCTCCTTTCAGTGGCTATGATTCAACAAAGGTTGAAGCAACGAATGTAAAAGCAACTAAGGCCGGAAATTACACTGCAACATTTAAACTAAAAGGTGGTAATTGCACATGGCCAGACGGTTCGGAATCTGACATTACTGTTAATTGGAAGATTAATAGCATAAAGATTGCTAAACCAAGTTTAAGTGAAACTAAGATTCCTGCAACAGGAAGTCAAATTACCCCATTCAAGACATATATGGATGGAAAGACTAGTTTATTAACAACTTCTAATATTTCGGGTACAAATAAAGGCAATTATTCTGCAACATTCGAGATTAAAGATAAAGATAGTTGTACTTGGTCAGATGGAACAGCAAACAAGATTACAATCGAATGGGAAATTACAAAAGCTCAATTGGAATATCCAAATGTTTCGAAACTTTTGTATAGCTACAATAGTAGAGGAAATACGTTAGAGTATTCTCCAAGTTATAAAAACAATAGTAACGTCACTATTACTACTCAAAAAGTAGGCTCAGGAAATAGCTTTTCAGGAGCAACTGCTACTGACAGAGGAGATTATGTAACGACATTTAAGATTAATAATCAAAACGTATATGAATGGTCAACTGGTAATTCAAGCGATATTACAATCTCTTGGAGCATTAAAAACATTGTATCAATACCAGAGCCTGCGCAATCTTCATATGTCTATGACAGATCAACTAAAAGGCCATTCAACAATGTGGACACTACTTATATTACTGAAATAACAAGTAATGGACGTAAGTCATCTGCTTCAAAAGCTGGAAACTATAATGCGGAATATAAATTGGATAACACAAGTACATCTGTGTGGTCTGATGGATCAACAACAAACAAGGTAATTCCTTGGAGCATATCAGTTAGAAAAATCGAAATTCCAGTAGCAGCACGTACAATTAAATATGACGGAAGTAGTCAATACGCTGCTGATGATGTATTTGATAATTATGATACAACGTATTATACGCCATCTAGAACAAGTTATTCTGAAGTTGGTACTCATATTGAAAAATTTACTTTAGATGACCCAACTAGTACTCAATGGTCTGATGGAACTACATCAGCTAAGTCAGTATCTTGGGAAATGGTTAAAGGAGATCAAAATATATCTGTTTCTGATATTTCTGTGGATACTAATGGTGGAAGTTCGTATGTTTCGGGCAAAGCGAAAGGAAGTACATTAAATTGCTCGGTAGATAGCAATGACTATATATCAGTTTCAATAAACGGCGATTATGTTAAAGTCACTTGTTCAAAGCAAGATGATAGTGAACACTCTTTCAAGGTTAATGTTTCCGCTTCTGGAACTAGCAATTATAACGCAGGTTCAACTAAATTCACAGTTACCGTTAAAAAGAAAGATTCTGGCGGCGGAGGCGGCGGAGGTTGCATCACCGATGATACTGAAGTCTTGCTAGCTGATAGAACCGTTAAACTTGCTAAAGATATTACTGAAGATGATGTATTGTTAGCATTCAATCATGAAACTGGTAAACTAGATGAAGCTAAAGTGAACTTCATAGAAGATGATGGTTGGAAAGTATACAACATTGTCAACTTAGAATGGTCTAATGGAAAGACTTCGAAAGTAATTTATGAACACGGATTCTTTGATCTTGATTTAATGAAGTATGTATACATTCACGAAGATGACTATATGAATTATATTGGTGATCGTTTCTATGACGTAAACGGAAATGCTGTCACATTAGATAATGCATATGTTACTACTAAATATAGCGGATGTTACTCATTCCCATCAGATTATCATTTGAACTTCTTTATGGATGATATGCTATCAATGCCAGGTGGTATTACAGGTATGTTCAATATCTTCGAATACGATGATGATTTGAAGTATAACGAAGAAAAAATGAAAGCTGATATTGAAACATATGGATTGTTTGATTACTCGAATGTTGCTGAGTTTGTAACAGAAGACACATTCAACAAGTATCCAACTAAGTACGTAAATGTATCAATTGGTAAAGGATTGATGAGTGAAGAAGACTTCTACCACTTAGTCGAAAGATATGCTATTCCATATCAAGACAACGAAGAATAGTAGCTTAAATTAATTAAAGATGGTTAGTTATCGTAAAAGCGATTTCTAGCCATCTTTTAATATGGGTATAAATAAAAGAAACAATCATTTACGATTGTTTCTTGTCTTATTAATTGAATCAGTTCTTTTGTTTCTTTGTTTCTTTTTAGAAGAGAAACCAAATTTACCAACTCTTTTTCCTAGCGTGTAGTATTCGCCATGGCAATAACTTAATAGATTAGCCTTTTTAATATTTAGTTTATTATCTTTATCGATGTAGTCTTCATTAATTGAAGTGGATACAACTTCGGCAATAAACATATCATGTGAACCTAACTCTAGAATTTGTTTTACTTTACATTCTAGGGCAATAGGGCATTCATCTATTGTTATTGCTTTAACCTTATTGCTTTCTACAGGCGTGACTTTATACTTGCCTGGTAGGTTTAACTTATTTACTTTTATGCCTGAATAGATGCCTACATAATCGGTATATAATGCAAGCTGTTCATTTGGTAAATTGATAACGAACTCTTTTGTTTTTTCGATTATTGAATGAGTGTATCTACTTTTTCTTATGGATACTGATACCATGACAGGATCTGAACAGATTGTTCCTGTCCATGCGGCTGTCATAACATTAGAATTACCATTTTCATCAGTAGTACTTATTAATACTACTGGTAGAGGATTCAATAAGTTTGCGGGACGCCAATTTACTCTTGCCATATTATAACTCTTGAATAGTTTTAGCTAAGATTTGATTAAGTTCTTGAGCTGTTCTGTTTTCTGGATAGATTGGTTTTCCAACTGTGATATGAATCTTTCCTTTTAATGATGGAAGTTGGAAGTTCTTCATCTCTTTATCAGTATGGGCAACACCAGTTATATGTATTGGTACAATTGGTCTATTTGTATGAATAGCTAATCTTGCATAACCTTCTTTTAGTGGGAATAATTGTTGGTGATTTTGAGCACTTGTTCCTTCTGGGAAGATCAAGATATTCATTCCTTGTAATAATAATTCTTGGCAACGATCTAGCGTTTGAATTGAATTACCTGTTCTATCTACTGGAATGAAATTGTGTGAGATAACTAACTGTTTAAAGAACTTATCTTGTACTAATTCTGCTTTGCCTACAAAGCATGTGTTATCAATTATCTCTTCTGGTAAGACACTTGCGATGAAGGCTGGGTCAATATCAGTTTGGTGATTAGAACAAATAATGAAATTAGTATCAGTTGGGAAGTTTTCAACGCCTGTTGCTTTGACTCTCCACATAAGCTTTACTAATTTCTCTAGTTGCTTACAAGCAACTTTATTTGCTTTAGTTGTTGGTAGTGGATATTGAGATAAGTCGATACTCTTTTTATTATTTTTCTCTATTACATCAAAATTCTTTACAACATCTAATAGTTCACCAAATGTTTCTGGTTGATTGCTTGTTTGGAATAAATCTATTTGCCACTTATCTTGTATTGCAACATACAGATTAACAGTAGCTAGTGAATCAAGGTTTAACAATAATCCTTGAGTCAATTTTTCATTCTTCCATTGGCTGCCACCAACTTCAACTAAGATTTTTCTTAATGCAGAAGTTGTTTCGTCTTCATCTACCGGAATCATTAATGCATCAGTTATAGGCGCATCTTGTCCATTTAATACCATATCAGTCAAACGGAAACGTTGAACTTTATGTGATGAAGAATATGGGAATTCTTTGACTACGTAGACATCTTTTGGTCGATACATCTGTGGAAGTTTTGCGGCACGTTCAAAGACTCTTAATTTAACTGGTTCATCTGGTATGCCTTTAACCTTATCGTTGATGACCGCAATAGAGAAATCGTCGCAGCCGCCTTCTCCTGGCACTTTGAATGCTACTAAGTCTTTAACACTATCTAAATCTTGATATTTACTTTCGATTTCTTCTGGTAATAATTTTTCGCCATTTCTTAAAACGATACTCTCTTTAATACGGCCACAAATAATTAAACATTTCTTTCTATCGAAATAGCCTAAGTCACCTGTCTTAAAGTATCCATCATTGGTATAACAACCTTCATTATCTCTATAGTTGATATAGCCAATCATACGATATGGCGATTTAACTTCAACTTCACCTTTGCCGGATTCATCTTTGTTTACAATCCTAATATCCATTTCTTTTGTATGTCTTACTACTCTACCTGTAGTACCTGGATAATATCCTTGACCAGTTGTCGCAAGCGGAGCACCAAGTTCAGTTAAACCATAGGCCATCATTACATCGATGCCCATATCTAAGAAGAATTTATTTGCTGTTTCATCAAATGGTGAAGCGCCAATCATGAAACTCTTCATATTGCCACCAAAGGCTTTTTTATTTATTGGCTTTAATAGGAACCTTCCTGCTTTTAATCCAAATGTTCTTCTTAAGACACCACTTAGACCTAATAAATTATTTACAGCCAATTTAAATAATGGACGATTAGAATAACCAGCCAATATTTTCTTGTATAGTGATGTCAACATTGATGGTACTGTAGAAATACAATCTGGTTTTAAATTAGCGAAAGCAGACATCAAAGCGTTTGGTGTAAGTCTTTCTAACATTATTATTTTAGAATTGTTATAGAAATCATAAGTTGCCATTAATAGTCCGGCAATATGATATGGTGGGAACAACATCAAATCGACTTTGTTTGGCACGTAAGCAGGCTTGTGTCTATATACACCAGAATCTTTTGACATACCATATTCAATAGCAGTTGTGATTGATGAATGTTTTAATAAAACTGCTTTTCTATTTTCACCTGTTGTACCAGATGAGAAAAGAATAAAGAATGTATCTTCAGGAAGTCTTTTTGTTTCACCCAACAAGTAGTCAATTTCTTGGCACTTGCTCATATATGGAAAACCAGATTCAATTGAGAATACTGGAATATGTTCTTCTAATTCTTTTGGCAAGTGAATTACTTTTAATGTTGTGAAGACAGCTCTTACTTCAGCATCCAACATCATCTTTTGTACTTGCATTGCAGGAACACCTGGATCAATACAAGTCATAATATAACCATTCATTAAACAAGCATAAGTCAAAGCAAACCACCATGGACGTAAAGAAGATACAACCGCAATTCTGTCACCTTTCTTTAAACCAGCTTTTTCTAACTTTTGAATTAAGTAACTGGCTTCTAATTGAACTTCATTGTAAGTATATTCTTCAACGCGACCATCAATTCTTTGATACAAAGCAAAACTTCTGTTTTGGCCTCTTTCGATAGCTTCAGCATACATCTTAAGCATGTCTAAGTTTGTGTATTTAATTTTATTGTTCATGACTAAATTATAACGAAGATAAAAGGCTATGTTAACACTTGAAGGAATAGTAAACGTTTTCACAATATAAAAACGTTGTTCAATATAATGAAAGTACTAGAAAAGCTATTGCCACTTGGTTGTTCTTTAACTTACCCTTTGATATAATATAAGGGTAAGTTAAAGGGAAAGTTAAAAGGCAAGTTCTCATGATAGGAGGTTTCTAAATGGCTTTACCAATTAATATAGAAGATCTTATAGAACAAAGAAAAGTTGAAAGAACTAGAATTGAATACAAATCTGACTGGAATCCCGAGCCAATTATCCATTCAATCACTGCTTTTGCAAATGATTTTGACAACATGGGTGGAGGATATATCTTAATTGGCATCGAAGAAGATAACGGAAGACCACGATTGCCAATAAAAGGGCTTAATCCAGATTCTATTGACAGTATTCAGTTGGATCTTTTGAATAAATGTAATTTCATTGAGCCAAGATGTATTCCTGTAATTGAACCATATACAATTGATAAAAAAGAAATCCTTGTTCTTTGGATTCCTGGTGGCGAAGATCGTCCATATAAATGTCCTGAAAAAATAAATACTCAAAAAGGTGCTGAAAAAAGCATAAAATCATATTATATTCGCAAGGGTGCTCGAACATTGAAAGCAAACATTAGAGAAGAACAAGAGCTCATCTATATGTCTCGTGATATTCCTTTTGATGATCGTATTAATTATCATGCTGAAGTTTCAGATATGAAGTCAGCCTTATTAGCAGATTATCTGCATACAGTTGGAAGTGATCTATACGACTCGGTGTTGAACCGCTCTGTAGAAGCTGTAGCGACAGATATGCAACTTGTAAGAGGACCTTCTGAATATAGAAAGCCTATAAATGTTGGTTTGATGTTTTTTAATGAGCATCCTGAACGATTCTTTTCATTTGCTCAAATTGAAGTCGTGGATAAACCTGATCCTACCGGGATTGGTATGACAGAAAAAATCTTCACAGGCCCATTGGATCGACAACTTCGTGACGCTCTTGCTTATATCAAAAACTACATCATTAAGGAATACGTAACCAAAGTTCCTGATAGTGAACTTGCTATTCGAGCGTTTAATTGGCCTTTCCCCGCTGTAGAAGAAGCGCTTAGCAATGCAGTTTACCACAAATCTTATCAGATTCATGAACCTATTACAGTTACGATAACCCCTGAAAAGATGGAAATCTTAAGTCTTCCCGGTCCTGACCGTTCTATTACAGATGCTCAGTTGGAAGAAAGAATACTTGTTTCCAAGAGATATAGGAATCGTAGGATTGGCGACTTCTTAAAAGAACTGGAAATTGTTGAAGGTCGCAACACCGGAGTTCCATTAATACTTTCTTCCATGAAGAACAATGGCTCTGATATTCCTGTTTTTGAAACAGACGAAAATCGCAGTTATTTCTTGACTGTTTTGCCAATTCACCCGCTTTTCTTAAAATCATCTAAAAAGATAAATGATAAACAAGTAGCTGAAAACTCGACTCGTAGAAATCGCGGTGAACTTCGTTTACTTGTTAGAAAACTTTTGACTGAAAATGGTGATATGTCAACAAACGAGATTGCTTCTGCTTTAGGCTATAGGAAGTTAACAGATACCTTAAGAGCGGTTGTAAATAAAATGATTGATGAGGGGGAAGTGTCTTACCTTTACCCTGATAAACTTAATAGCAGAAATCAAAAAATAGCACTCATCAAATAGTACTTATATCTTATATAAGCGTGATATTTCTCCTTGTATGTGAAAGTATTTTTGTTATGATGAACTTATGAAGTATGAAGTACTTAAAGGTGGTGAAAATCCACTTTCATGCGATGTTGCTTTAATAGATACAGATAATTATCTATATGTTTTTGAAGCAGGAAATAAAGAAGAAATTGTTACAAAACTAAACGAGATAAATAAAGAAAAGATTATCATCATTTCTCATTTTCATTTAGATCATATAGCTAATTTGAATAAGCTTAATTATTCTAAATTATATGTTGGTGATAATACTTATAGATATACAAAAACTGGTCAGATTGTATCAGCAGATATCTATTTAGATAATCTTCATCTATTCAAAATTCCTAGTTGTCACGCCAAAGGTTCAATTGGATTAGAATATGATGAATATGCTTTTATTGGTGATGCACTAGCTCCAACTAATAAGAACGGCGAATATGTATATAATGCGCAATTATTGAAACAAGAGATAGATACATTTAAGAAGTTAAAGGCAAAGTATTTTGTTTCTTCTCATAATATGGAAGAATACAAAACTAAAGATGAAGTAATTGATTATTTAGAATCAATCTATTCTAGAAGAGAAAAAAGCAATCCTTACATAAGTGCTAAAATATAGAAGTATGGTTTATGAAGATATATTAAAAGCTAATGGTAGTACGCCGTTAATTAAATTGAATAAAATGGTCAGCGATGATATGGCTGATGTTTATGTTAAATATGAAGGCGTGAATATTGGTGGATCAATAAAAACTCGTGCTGCTTTAGGAATGATTGAAGATGCCGAAAGAACAGGCAAGTTAAAAAAGGGCATGTGTATAGTAGAAACTACTAGCGGCAATCAAGGTATCGCTTTAGCGATGGTTGGTGCTGTTAAAGGATATAAAGTAATAATTGTCATGCCTGATTCAGTTTCTGAGGAGAGAATGCGTCTTATTAAACAATATGGCGCAAAGATAAGATTAGTACACGATGAGAATGATATTGGGGCATGTATCAAGAAGTGTTATCAAATTGTAGAAAATACACAAAGAGAAGATGAAAACGTTTTTGTCCCAAGCCAATTTTCTAATCCTGCTAATGTAATAGCCCAAAAACAAGTTGGTGTAGAGATCATTCATGATTTAGGTAAAGTAGATGGCTTTTGTTCAGGCTTTGGCACAGGCGGTACAATTACGGGTATTGCATCAGTCTTAAAAGAAAATAATCCTAATACATATGTTGTAGCGATAGAACCAGAAAAAGCTGCCATATTATCAGGCAAGAAAATAAGTTCGCATTTACAGATGGGTATTGGTGATGGTGTTATCCCACCAATTCTTGATCAAAGTCTTATTGATGAGATTGTTTTAGTAAGTGATGAAGAAGCGATTAAGGTCGCAAAAGAACTCGCATTAAAAGAAGGTATCATTGCCGGTATCTCTAGTGGTACTAATGTTTCTGTTGCCTTAAAACTCGCAAAGAAATTAGGCAAAGGAAAAGTCGTGGTAACTGTCTTACCAGACACAGGCGAAAGATATTATTCAACGCCATTATTTGATTAATTTATTTTGTATAGATGAGCTTCGTAAGGACGGAGTTCATTTTTTATTTCAGGATAATTGTTAAATAGTAATGTTCCTTTTGTATTGACTGGATATTTTTTATTTTTATCAGTTAAGTTCATGACTATTAGATATTCTTCATCTAATTTTCTTGTATAAACAAAATAGTCTTTACTGGTCTTAACTTGTTTAAAAGTTCCGTAGATTAAACTTTGATGAGCTTTACGATATTTATTAATATTCTTAGTGAAATTTAATATTGAGTGTTCATCTTTTTCTTGGGCTTTTACATTGATATGTTTATAACTTGGATTTGCTTTAATCCAAGGTTCGACACTAGAAAAGCCGCCATACTCACTATCATCCCAAGCAACCGGAGTGCGGGCATGATCTCTTGTACCGGTCATGATTATCTTGAAAGCTTCTTGCTTTGTTTTTCCTTGTTTCAAGGCTTGTTCATAATATTGTAATGATTCGATGTCTCTTATTTCTGACATGTCTAAAAATTCAGTATTATCCATACCAATTTCACATCCTTGATACATATAAGGAGTTCCTTTAAGACTGAATTGTAATAGCGCTAATAGTTTTCCTACAACCTCACGATATTTTTCTCCTTTAGAAATCTTTGATATCATTCTTGGATTGTCGTGGTTGTCGAAGAAGATTGTTGGCCAACAGTGATTTGAATATTGTGTTTGCCATCTCACTAATTCTGGTATCATTTTTCTTAAATCAAAGTTGTCATCTAAGAATCTAACTTTACCAGGGTTATCAATATGATCAAATGAGAATAACTGCGATAATTCATTACGATCATCACCTGTTATTAACCTAGACATCTTTAAGCCATTACCAGGACATTCACCAACGGTATAGGCGTGATGTTTATTCAAAGTCTTATCATTTAATTCACGTAAGTATTCATCTAATTTTGGTCCGTGGAAATAATGCTCGATTCCCGTAAAACCAATTAACTTACCTAATTTTTCATTACCATCTTCATAATTATCTTTAGATATGAAAGATACGACATCAAGTCTAAATCCATCAGCACCTTTTTCTAACCAAAAGTTCGCAACATCATACATCTCTTGTCTTACATCAGGATTTTCCCAGTTAAGATCAATTTGTTTTTCCGCAAATAGATGTAAAGCATATTTATCTTTTTCTTTAACATATTTCCAAGCTGGTCCAGAAAAACAAGATGTCCAGTTATTTGGTTTATCTTTAAAGATGTAATAATTGCTATATTTTGGGTCACCTTGTAATGCTTTTTGATACCATTCATGTTCATCAGATGTATGGTTCATTACTAAGTCAACGATTATCTTAATCTCACGTGAATGTGCCTCAGCTATTAATTCTTCAACATCTTGCAATGTGCCAAACTCTTTCATGATTTTGCGATAGTCTCTGACATCATAACCATTATCCGCATTAGGTGAATCATAGAATGGACATATCCATAAAGCATCAACGCCAAGATCTTTAAGATAATCTAATTTAGATATGATACCTCTGATATCACCAATTCCATCATTGTTACTATCTTTAAATGAGCGTGGATATATTTCGTAGAAGGTTGCTTGTTTCCACCAAACTTTTTTAATTTCACAATCATCGTCTTCTACATTAGCTTGTGAATTCAATATATTTAATAATGAATCAATAAAATTATCATCAAGCTTGCCAAAAGACAATTTACTTAGATGTTTAAGTTTTAAATTACCAATAAAACCCTTTAATAAGTTTTCGTCTAAACCGACAGAGTAAAGTACTCTTGCGATGATGTCGTGTCCTGCAGGAGAGTTTAATACATCTTTAATTTTGCTTTCTTGTGTTATTATCATATCTATTACCTTTTCTATTAATATTTTACGTTAAAATAGTGGTATATAGTAGTTATATGCCAGGAATGCGTTCAATGGGCCCTAGAGGCTTTCTAACAGATGAAGAAAAACAAAACATGCCTAAGGTTACAAAAGAATTATTGCTTAGGATTCTTTCTTATTTGAAACCTTATGCTTTACAGTTTGTTTTAGTATTCGTAATCATTTTATTATCAGCTGTTGTTGGCTTACTTCCTTCTATCATTACAGGAAAGATTGTAGATGAAGCATTAGTTGATAAGAACTTAACTTTACTTATACAGTTACTTATTGCGGCGTTTGTTTCATTAGCTGTCAGTCAAATAATAGGTGTAATAGAAAACTATATCAATGCCTGGATTTCTCAACGTATCATTTTTGATATGAAGAATGAAATGTATAAGCATTTATTATATATGCCCCAATCATTCTTTACGAGTGAGAAACAAGGTGACATCATCACTAGAATGGATACAGATATATCTGGTGTAAGTTCAATAATATCTGGTACTTTATCATCAATTGTTTCTAATATTGCAACAGTTGTTACAACATTAGTTGCTTTATTCACAATGAGTCCTAAATTAGCTCTAGTAGGAATTGTTGTTATACCTTTACTAATTATTCCTACTAAGTCTGCAGGTAAGACAAGATACGAATTATTATCTAAGTCACAAGCTAAAAAAGATGAAATGAATCAGCTTATTACGGAGACATTATCAGCGAGTGGATCATTATTAGTTAAGTTATTCGCAAGGGAAGAAAAAGAATATGACAAGTTTGTCAAAGTAAATGAAGAAGTATCTAAATTATCTCTAGTCGAACAAAGAAGCAATAGTTGGTTTAGAGTCATCATGGGTATGTTTAGCCAAATTGGACCTTTACTAATATATTTTGCGGGTGGCTTATTGATAATCAAGAACTGGGACACCAGTTTAAGTGTTGGTACAATTACTGCAACAGTAGCCTTAATTAATAGACTATATAGACCTATTGAATCACTATTAAATATTGGTGTTGATTTCACAAGATCTTTAGCATTGTTTAATCGTATCTTCGATTACTTTGATCGTAAGAATGATATTGTTTCTCCAGCAAATGGAAAGAAAGAAGATCTTAAGAATAAAGATATCAAATATGACCATGTCGCATTTAGCTATGATAAAGAAAAACCAATATTAACCGATGTCAACTTTACCGTTCCTGGTGGTAAGATGTATGCGATTGTTGGGCCAAGTGGTTCAGGTAAATCGACAGTCGTTAATTTTATTCCAAGACTATATGACGTTGATAAGGGAAGTGTAAGCATTGGTGATATTGATGTAAAAGATTATGATCTAGAATATTTACGTCAGCACGTTGGTATTGTTTCGCAAGAAACATACATGTTTAATGGAACAATTCTGGATAATTTAAAATATGCGAAAGACGATGCGACATTATTAGATATTAGACAAGCATGTCAAATCGCAAATATTGATGATTTAATTATGTCTCTACCTGATGGATACAACACCTATGTTGGAAATAGAGGACTTAAATTATCAGGCGGTGAGAAACAACGTATCTCTATCGCTAGAGTTATTTTAAAAGATCCAGAAATCTTAATCCTAGATGAAGCAACTTCAGCTCTAGATTCAATATCTGAAAGTTCTATTCAAGACGCTTTAGAAGTGATGATGAAGAATCGTACTTCTTTAGTAATTGCCCATCGTTTATCAACAATCTTAAAGGCTGACCAAATACTTGTTGTAAAAGATGGTGTCATTATCGAACAAGGAACTCATGAAGACTTATTAGCTAAAAAGGGCACATATCATGAGTTATATGAAACGCAATTTAGAACAGCTATTGATTACGAAAATAAACAAAGCGATATGATAAACATTGAAGCTCTATCTTCTGAATTTAAGACAAAGAAGATAGATGAAGGTGATATCTCAGATGTTTATAACTTATGTCGTAGTAATAATAAATATTATCGTACGCTTAAAGAAAAACCTTCTAAGAAACGTTTAACTGAAGTAATTAGTGAATTACCAGAAGGTACTAACGATTCACAAAAATATTTCGTAGGTTTCTATGATAAAGATAATTTAATTGCAATATTAGATTTAATTACTTCTTATCCAAATACTAATGATGCATTCATTGGCTGGTTCATGGTTGATGAGACCCTACATCGTCAAGGCATTGGCTCACAATTATTTGCAGATATCCGTGCTGCCTTAAAAGCTCAAGGAATAACCAAACTATCTTTGGAATGTAATAGCGAATCTAAAGATGCTTTGAAATTCTGGAGCGATCAAGGATTTGAAATTCAAAAACAAACCGATAACACAACTACAATGGCTAGAAGCATTTAAACATCGCAGCTATAGGCTTGATTATTTAGTATTATATATATCTATTAATTGATGGTGTTTTTTGATTTCTACTAAATCAGATATTTTTCCAGTATATAATTGTTTAATTCCCTTTGTGTTTAATAAATCCATAGGTGAACACATTTCAGGAGACTTATCTATTAATTCTTCGTCAGCTTGTTTTAATACACTACATACAAATTCAGAACAGAACATCTTATTCTTTCTTTTAACTGCTATTCCAAGCCTACAATAAAAAATACCTAATAAAGAAAATTTTAGTTTTGTATTATTCTTGAATAATTCTTCAACATAATTTTTCATTTTAATGAGTGAAGAATCAGATACTTGAACAGAATATAAGCCTATATTAGCTGATTTGTGGTAATGGAAGAATCCTTTATCTAAATATTCTTTTTTCATATATGCAGGATAAGGTGAAAAAGTATATTTTCTACCAATCGAATACATTTCATCAATATTAGAATCAAAAGATATTGATGCATGTGTATAATCGAATGACGATAATAAATATATAGTGTTTGACAATAAAGTTTTTGAGCGCGTTAATACTATATATATTTCTTTCATAAATGTCTATAAAATTATACACAACTTTGTGTATTATTACTAATCTCAAGTGAAGCAATTGATACATTACGAAATAAACAAATATAATAGACATGTGTGGTATGTATTGATTGCTGAAATAACTTTTTTATCAGTATTTACAATTATTAATACACCTAAAGAATGGTTTAAAAATAGATTATTTAAACTATTATTTTTTATATTTCATTTAATAGGAATAAGCAGTGTAATAATCTTGTTATGGTTCTTATATAAGATTAATGATCCTGTTATTAAAGAAGTAATTATTAAAGTTGAAACTGTTTATTTTTCATTTAATATATTTTCTTTCTGTTTAACTTTATATAGAAATTTTATTTTCTATGCGACGCGTCATAACAGAAACAAAGCATTAAGAGATAAATTACTTTCCCCAACAGTATTTTGGAGTATTGTTGCCGTATTATCAGTTCTATATTTAATTCCAGGATTTAAGAATGCGGATGACATTATTAAAAAAACATATCATATTGAATCTAATAAAGTAGATTATCTAAAAATAGCTATGGTTTCCGATCTACATATAGGCGCTGGTGCAAACAATAAAAATATCGATGATATGGTTGAGATTGTAAACGATATGGATGCGGATTATTTATTTATATGTGGTGATATTGTAGATAGCTCAACATCTATTAAGGACTTAGAATATTTTAAACAAAGCCTATTAAAAACTAATACTAAATGTGGCATCTATGCCGTAGACGGTAATCATGATGATCAATGTCGTTATGATTCAAAACAATATTTATTAGATGCAGGTGTTATTTATCTACATAATGAATCATCTTTAATTAATAAGAATGTTGCGATTATTGGCTTATGTGATAAATTAGACCAAACGGTTGAACAAATCAAAACTAAAGATAACATAGATGATGCATACACTATAGTTTTGCAACATAAACCTATTAAATTTAAATACATTCAAGAAGAAACAGATTTAGTATTATGTGGACATACACATGGCTATCAATATCCTTTTATTGCGGTTATGGCTCCATTTTTTGATATGAGGTATGGAGTAAAAACATTTAACCATATGACAGCTGTTACTAGTTGTGGCTTATCACAATGGGGTTATCATTCTAAATGGCCATCTCAAAGTGAAGTGGTAGAAATTATTATTAATTAATATGGAAAGATATACAAAGCAAGGAAAAGATTTTTATTTACAACTTATACATGTAATATGTATGTTTTTGTTGTCATTATTCTTCCTTTGGAGTTTAATAGTTAATCTTGTCGGTTCTCAAAATCTAATGGAGTATCTACTCACATTAATGGTTTTCTGTTTCTCACTTAGTATTTGGGCAAGTTTCTATATCGCGGTCAGAAGTTTAATAACTAGGATATTTGTGAATGATGTGGGTATTGGTATAAAGAGATTTGGAAAAGTTAAGTTATTCATTAACTACAAGGATGTTAAAGAAATAGGAATTGGAAAATCGATAACACCAATAAAGACAGTAGAAAAGGTTTATTTTTCATCACGTAAGTTAACTCAAGATGAAATAAACAATTTAGATTTAGTTCAGAATGAAATACTATACTTTGATAAATTAGATAGTGAATGGAAAGAACATATAGAGAAGCATCTAAATCAAAAAATACTTTAAATCATAAGCATCTGGTAGAATTATTGCCTTAAAATTGGCTATTTTATATACACAAAATATGGTATTTATGTGAATATGCAAAGATTAGCGATAACCTCAGAAGAACCAAATAATCTATTTCTTGATTCGACACCGGTAATAAATTATAGATATTAATATATTGTTAAATATTTCACAAATAATATATAATAACCTTGAAGGGAGGCTTAATTATGCCTAATCGTTTTGTTTTAAATGAAACTTCTTATCATGGTAAGGGAGCCATTAATGAAATCCCTAATGAAATAAAAGCTCGTGGCTTTAAGAAAATGCTTGTTACAGTTACTCCAGATTTAATCAAATTTGGTGTTTCAACAAAGGTTACAAAATTACTAGACAAAAACAAGATTGCTTATGAAGTATTTAGTGATATTCAAGCAAATCCAACAATTGAAAATGTTAAAGCTGGTGTAAAGGCATTTAAGGCTGCTAAAGCAGATGGCATCATCGCTATTGGTGGTGGATCTAGTATGGATACTGCTAAGGCAATTGGTATCATCATTAAGAATCCAGAGTTTAAAGATGTAAGATCTCTTGAAGGTGTTGCACCAACTAAGAAACCATGTGTTCCAATCTTAGCTGTTCCTACAACTGCCGGTACTGCTGCTGAAGTTACAATCAACTATGTAATTACAGATGTTGAAAGAAGAAGAAAATTTGTTTGTGTTGATGTACATGATATTCCAGTTTGTGCTTTCGTAGATTCAGATATGATGTCTTCAATGCCTAAAGCATTAAAGGCTTCTACTGGTATGGATGCATTAACTCATGCGATTGAAGGATACATCACTAAGGGTGCTTGGGAACTATCTGATATGTTCCATATCAAAGCTATCGAAATTATTGGTAAATCATTAAAAGCTTCTTGTGATGGAAAACTAGCTGGTGAAGAAGGTATGGCTCTAGGTCAATATGTTGCTGGTATGGGATTCTCTAATGTAGGTCTTGGTGTTGACCACTCAATGGCTCATACATTATCTGCTTACTATAACACTCCACATGGTATGGCTTGTGCTATCTTACTTCCAACTGTAATGGAATTCAATGCACCTAAGACAGGAACTAAGTATAAAGATATCGCTGCTGCACTTGGTGTAAAGGGTACAGAAAAGATGAAACCTGCAGAATATAGAAAAGCTGCTATTGATGCAGTAAGAAAATTATCTAAATCTGTAGGTATTCCTCAAACATTAAAAGGAATCGTTAAACCTGAAGATATTCCTGAACTTGCTAAATCTGCATACGCTGATGCATGCCGTCCAGGAAATCCAAGAGATGTAAGCATTAAACAAATTGAAAAATTATACTGGTCATTAATGAAGTAGTATATAAGAATTAGAGTTCTAGTAATCTAGAACTCTTTTTTGTTTGAGCATATATATAGAAAAATATTAATTATTTTGTGACAATAAAGGAGGGGGAAAGAAAGGAAAAAATAAATGGAAATTACAAAGGATATTAAATACATTGGTGTAAATGATCACCAAGTTGATTTGTTTGAAGGACAATACGTTGTTCCTAATGGTATGGCATATAATTCATATGCAATTGTTGATGACAAAATTGCAATCATGGATACAGTTGACAAAAGCTTTACTCATGAATGGCTAGATAATATCGCATCTGTATTAGGTGATAGGAAACCTGATTATTTAGTTGTTCAACATATGGAACCAGATCATTCCGCAAACATAGCTAAATTTATGGATAACTATAAAGAAGCTACTATTGTTTCAAGTGATAAAGCATTTGTTATGATGAAGAACTATTTCGGTACTGATTATGAAGACCGAAGAATAGTGATCAGCGAAGGTGATAGTTTAAAGCTAGGCAAACATGAATTAATGTTTGTTGCAGCACCTATGGTGCATTGGCCAGAAGTAATGGTTACTTATGATAGCTATGATAAGGTGCTGTTCTCTGCTGATGGCTTTGGAAAATTTGGAGCACTAGATATTGAAGAAGATTGGGTTGATGAAGCAAGAAGATATTATATTGGCATTGTTGGAAAATATGGCGCTCAAGTTCAAGCTTTATTAAAGAAAGCTTCAGGTTTAGATATTAGTATCATTGCGCCATTACATGGTCCAGTATTAAAAGAGAATCTTGGATACTACTTAAACCTATATGATATTTGGTCATCATATCGTGCTGAAGATAATGGCATCGTAATTGCTTATACTTCAGTATATGGTCATACTAAACAAGCAGTAGATATATTAGCTGATAAACTAAAAGCAAATGGTTGTCCAAATGTTGTGGTATATGATTTAGCTAGAGTTGATATGGCTAAAGCTGTAGCTGATAGCTTCAAATATGACAAACTAGTTTTAGCTACAACAACATATAATGCGGATATTTATCCATTCATGAAAACATTTATCAACAAGTTGACAGAAAGAGCATTCCAAAATAAAACTGTTGCTTTCATTGAAAATGGTTCATGGGCACCTTCCGCAACCAAGACTATGAAAACAATGTTAGAAGGATGTAAGAACTTACGCTTTATTAATAACAATGTTAGAATCATGTCGGCATTAAATGAAGAAAGCAAAGAACAATTAAATAATCTTTCACTAGAGTTGTCTAAAGAATATATTGCACAAAATCCTATTACTGCAAATAAGAATGACTATAAAGCATTATTCAAGATTGGTTATGGATTATATGTAGTAACATCTAATGATGGTAAAAAGGATAATGGTTTGATTGTTAATTCTGTAACCCAAGTAACTGATTCACCAAATAGAGTTGCGGTATGTATCAATAAACAAAATTACTCTCATCATGTAATTAAACAAACTGGTATTATGAATGTTAACTGTCTATCAATAGAAGCACCATTCTCAATCTTCCAAAGATTTGGTTTCCAATCAGGAAGAAATGCAGATAAGTTCGATGGCTTTAAACCACTTCATTCTGATAATGGCTTAGCTTTCTTGCCTAAATATATCAATGCTTTTATGTCATTAAAGGTTGAACAATATTTAGATTTAGATACACATGGTATGTTTATCTGTTCAGTGAGTGAAGCTAGAGTTGTATCAGATATTGAAACGATGACATATAACTACTATCAAGCAAATGTAAAACCTAAACCTGAGACTGAAGGTAAGAAGGGATATGTATGCAAAGTATGTGGTTATATATATGAGGGTGATGAACTTCCAGAAGACTTCATTTGTCCATTATGTAAACATGGCGCAAGTGATTTTGAAAAAATTCAATAACAGTATAAAGGCTAGTGAAAACTAGCCTTTCAATTGTTTTCTCATAATTGATATAGTAAAATATTGATATAATTATAATAAAATATGACTATGGAGGTACTAAATAATGACAATTTATCCATCCGCAAAAATAAGACAAGATTACAATTTGATATCTAACGAAGCAAAGAAAACAAAAGAACCAATATATTTAACTAAAAATGGTGAAGGTGACCTAGTTATTATGGACATAGAAGCATTTCATCGAAGAGAAAAAATGTTAAAACTTAAAGAGGAATTGCTTTCAATTGAAGAAGAAAGAATTCATGGTGTTAAAGATATTTCAGTGGAAGAAGCTTTTTCTGAATGGGATAATATTATTGAGGAAATATAATCTATGAAATATAAGATTGTTATTTCCAACAAAGCAAACCAGTTAATCAAAAACCATTTGCTTTTTCTCGCAAACGTTTCTAAAGAATCTGCAAGAAAATTAAATAAGGAATTTAAATCAGCAATAAAAAAGATTGCAGAAGATCCAAAGATGTATCAATTATTTGAATGTGAATTTATTCCATATGGAAAATATAGAAAGTATGTTGTATCAAAAAGATATCTTATTATTTACCATATTAAGGAAGACTCGATATTTGTAGATTACGTAATTGATACAAGAAGTGACTATTCTTGGCTTGTTAGATAGCAATTAAAGAGCGATTAGTAACTTAAACTAATCGCTCTTTCTAATTCGCTATATGGTTGATATGCTTCAAATTGTTTAACTAGTTTGTTATTTTCATATATTTGAATTGTAGGTATACTAGTTATATTATTTTTCAGACAAAATTTTGTTTTTCTTGCGATATCACATAGGGCATATTCAATACCTTCGTGATACGTATTCGCAAGATTATTTAAATCCACAATCTGTGCTTTACAAAATTCACATTCTTGCTTGTAATATAGAATAACTTTTATTGTGCTACGATATGCTAAAAATTCTTCTAAGTCCGTATCATTAATTTTATAAATATTAGTCATTATTTTTAACTTCTGTGTAACAATTTTGTACGATAGGAAGTGCTTTAATCTCAATGCGTTTCATTTCACTTGAAAATTTTGACCAATCTTTAGAAATAATAGCTATTACTGCTGGAGCTAAAATAGGAATTTGTGAAGCGCCATTATTTAGTAAGCACTTTCCAAGAGCCTTATTATCTACGCTGGAATTGCCTGTTCCTCCTGTAATCTTGTTTAATTCTTCATCAGTTAGTAATTTGATTGCCATAATACGTGTCCTTTCAAATAAATATAGTTTTACATAAATATATACGTGGGTTTTATCAAAAGGCTACAAAATAGCTGCAAAATAGCTGTAAATATGTATAATTTTTTATATTTTTCTATAATATAGGTAGATACTGGAGGATTTCTTATGATTGACTATTCACAAGGAAGTGGCAAACAATATCATATTGGTGTAGGTCCTGAGGATATAGGAGAATATGTAATTATTCCTGGAGATCCTGGCAGGGTACAAAAGATTGCTGCATATTTTGATGATGCCAAGAAAGTTGGCGAATCAAGAGAATTTGTTACATATACAGGTTATTTAAATGGTGTGAAAGTATCATGCACATCAACAGGCGTTGGTGGCCCAAGTGCTTCTATAGCTTTAGAAGAATTAGTCGCATGTGGTGCTAAAACATTTATTAGAGTAGGCACTTGTGGTGGTATGCAACTAGATGTTAAATCAGGTGACATTGTTGTCGCAAGTGGTGCAATTAGAGCTGAAGGTACATCAAAAGAATATGCTCCTATTGAATTTCCAGCTGTACCAAATGTTAAGGTTGCTGCTGCTCTAGAGAGAGCTTGTGAAAGAATGGGCATTCCTCACCATGTAGGTGTTGTTCAATGCAAAGATTCTTTCTATGGACAACATCGTCCTGAGACTTTGCCAAACCATGATGAGCTATTAAGAAAATGGGACGCTTGGATCAAGTTAGATTGTAAGGCAAGCGAAATGGAATCAGCAGCACTATTTATTGTGGCTCAATATTTGAGAGTAAGATGTGGTTCATGTTTCTTAGTTGTAGCTAACCAAGAAAGAGCTAAAGCTGGATTAGATAATCCACAAGTTCATGATACCGACACTGCAATTAGAGTAGCGATAGAAGCATTTAAGGAACTAATCGAGGAGGATAAAAGAAATAAACATGAATAAAGAAATAATTAAAACAGAAAATGCTCCTAAGGCATTAGGACCATATTGCCAGGGTTGTATATATAATGGCATGATATTTGTTTCAGGTCAGATTCCTCTAGATCCTCAAACAAACGAAATTGTAAAAGGTGATATTGTTGTTCAAGCAAAAAGATCTTTAGATAATATTAAAGCTATCTTAAATGAAGCTGGTAGTACTATGGATGATTTGTTGAAGATTACTGTATTTTTAAAAGATATGAATGATTTCTCAACTTTTAACACTCTATATGGCGAATACTTCACTGAAGGTCATGAGCCAACTAGAACAGTAGTTGAGGTCGCAAGGCTTCCTAAGGATGCTTTAATTAAAATAGATGCGATTGGTATTAAACATTAATGCTTAAGAAACTATTATCTTTATCACTTAGTTTATTATTGTTGTTAACAAGCTCAGGATGTTCAAACAATTCTGATTTTTCAAGTTGGAATGATAATGATTCATTATCATTTCTAGTTGATTATGTAAAAGATGTTACTGATGATAAGTCTGAACATTATATTCCTCAAGAAGATCGTATAGCAGTATTTGATATGGATGGTACTTTATATTCACAAACAGCTCCATATTATTTTGAGACTTGTGTATATATTTACCGTATCTTAAAAGATCCAACATACTCGCCAACTGACGCACAAATGCAGGTTGCTAGACAAATTATGACTACAAAGTCAGAAGGTGATGAAGATGAATTCACAAAAACATTTTCGGATGCATTTGTAGGTATGAGTATTGAGGAGTTTGATAAGTATATTAAAGATTATATTAATAATGTAGATGCAGAAGATTATACGAATTTAAAATATTGCGATCTTTGGTATACACCAATGTTAGAAATAATTGATTATTTAAATAAGAATAATTTTACTGTCTACATTTGTAGTGGTACTGATAGATATGCAATTAGAGCGATGGTCACGGATCATTGCAATGTTGAAGATAACCATATTATCGGTGCAGATATTAAAGTAAAAGCAGAAAACGAGGAAAGTTATGAATACACTTATACACTAGAAGACAAAGTTATTAGAACTAGTGAAGTAATTACTTCTAACATAAATGCTGATAAAGTATCACAACTTGCTAAAGAGATAGGTAAACGACCAGTATTGTCATTTGGTAATAGTGATGGCGATATTAGTATGAATATGTATACATTAGGTAATGATAAATATGAAACAGCTGCTTTCATGCTTGTGAACGATGACGATGTTAGAGAACATGGTAATCCATTAACAGCTAAAGATATTTGTGATAAGTGGCATGATTATGGTTTCTATACTTTCTCAATAAAAGATGATTTTAAGGAGGTTTTCGTCAAATGAAAAGTTATTATGTGAATCTTACGGGTATCAATGAATCGTCAATCTATGAAGAAGAGATTGATACAAGTGATTTAAAAGATAATGAAGCAATCATAAAAGCTAATTATTCAATGATTTCTGCAGGAACCGAATTATCACGTGCTTTTGCTTTAAAGAAGGGTTTTAAATATCCTGTTAGACCTGGTTATTGTATGGTTGGCACGATACTAGAAAAAGGCAAAGATATTAATGCAGAAGTTGGTGACAAAGTATTTGTCAACGCACCACATGCTTCCTTAGTTAGATACAGTTCAGGTAATAACCCTCAGGGACCATTAATCATCAAGTTACCTGAAGGAGTAAACGAAATGGATGCGACAGCTATCAACTTATTGTTAGTAGCTATCCAAGGTGTAAATCTTACTGATGTTAAATTAGGTAATACTGTAGCTGTATTTGGTTTAGGTAATATTGGTATTCTTACAGCATTAATGTATAAAAAACTTGGATGTAAAGTAATTGGTTTAGACTTAGTAGAAAAACGTTGTGAACTAGCTAAACAAATGGGTGTTGAATACACTATTTCTTCCACAAATCAAAAAGAAGAATTAGCTAAGTTATTAGACAATAAGGGATTAGATATCGCTGTTGATGTAACAGGAATATCTGAATCAATAATTAGTGCTATAGATAATACTAAAGCTTATGGGCAAGTATTGTTATTAGGTTCACCACGAGTTTCACACGAAACAGATGTTATGCCTATCTTCTCAAATATTCATATGAAGAATCTAAAAGTTATTGGTGGTTTTAATAAGACGACACCAGTAGATTGTGCACCTGGTTCTAATAATAGTTTGCTTAATAATTTTGCTACAGTGTGTGATCTAATTAAGAATAAAGATATTGATATATCTAAATTAATTAGTGAAGTTATTGATCCTAAAGATTGTCAACAAGCATATTATGATTTGATGTACAACAAGGATAAAGTTAATTGCGTAATTTTTGATTGGAATAACTATTAATGAATGAAAAGAAACTAAACTATTATTCAGTTGCTTTGATGGCCTTTACGACAGTATGGAGTTTTGGCAATATCATCAATGGTTTTGGGAAATTTGGTGGTGTTAGAGTAGTCCCATTATGGATATTGGTCTTAGTTTTTTATTTTGTGCCTTATGCTTTAATGGTTGGTGAACTTGGCTCAACTTTTTCAAAAGAAGATGCAGGTGTATCAGCTTGGGTAAAAAAATTATTAAATCCAAGAATGGCTTTTTATGCAGGTTGGATGTATTTTGTTGTACATCTTACTTATATTCCACAAAGAATATCTAATCTTATTGTGTCAACAAGTTGGACATTATTTGGCAAATCTATTGTCAATGATATTAATATTGTTTTACTTCAAATAATTAGTTTACTTATTTTCCTTCTTGCGATTTATTTATCAACTAAGGGTGTATCTATCTTAGGTAAACTATCTAGTATTGCGGGAATGTCTGCTTTTGTTTTATCAATACTATTTGTCATAATGGCTAGCTTTTCACCAGTGGTAGCGCCTAATGCTACTTATTATGAAGCATCTTGCTTAAACTATTCGGATGGTTATTCTTTAGATTTGTTGATGAACTTATCCGTACTCATCTTTGCGGTAGGTGGTTCAGAAAAGATATCACCTTATATCAATAAGATGAAAAATCCAAATAAGGGTTTTCCAAAAGCGATGATTCTTTTAGCTTTGATGGTTGGTATAACAGCAATATTTGGATCAAGAGCTCTTGGCTTATTATTTGATTCAAATAATATTCCTCAAGACTTACTTATGAATGGCGCTTATTATGCTTTTGTGAAACTTGGAGAATATTATCATATTGGTGATGTATTAGTAAGAATATATGCTTTATCAGTAATGCTCGCAAATGCTGCCGCAATCATTATATCTATTGATGCCCCATTAAAGATGTTATTAGAAGGTAGTGATAAAGAATACTTACCTAAATTTTTATGTAAGCAAAATAAGGATGGTGCATATATAGGTGGTTTATCACTAATATGTATTGTAGTTTCTATCTTTATAGTTTTACCTATGTTTGGTATTGATAATATTAATCAATTAGTAAATTGGTTAATTAAATTAAATTCGATTTGTATGCCTCTTAGATACTTATGGGTATTTATAGCTTACTTCTTTTTGAAGAATACTTCTAAATACTCTAGTGATGGTTTTGTCTTTATGAAAAACAAAACTTTAGGAATGTTTGTAGCAGCGTGGTGCTTTTTAATAACCGTAGCATCTTGCATTATGGGCATGCGTTCTAGCGATAGCTTTGAATTTACGATGAATATTGTTTCACCTATTATCTTGATTTCTTCGGGAATATTTATTTCTTACCTAACAAAAAAGGAATGATTAGTTCTTAATCATTCCTCTAATAGTAACTACTAATGCGATTATTGAAGCGCCCAATGTTATATAGGGCACTTTTTCATATCCCTCAGCCTGAATAAGCTTAGGGTCATCAGGATCATAATAGACGATTACTTCATCATTTACTTTCATAGATGAATTGTAGCTAGGATATAATACATCTACATATTTCTTATTCTTTACTAGGTAATCGATATATACTTTGTATTCATAATCTTCTTGAGCAGGATCATACTCTTCTTCAATATGTTTGATAATGCCAGTTGTTTCTTGATAGTCGGCATCCTTTTTAAAGATACCGACTAATGATAAGACTAGTATTATTATTGAAGCTAATACAAAGGGAATATAATATTTTCTCATTGCTTTTCTTGTCCTAAGACAATCGCAATTTCGCAATCTTCAATTTCATCTTTTAATTCTTCTGATAGTTCACTAGATAACTTAGCTATATTGCGATATTGTTCATCATCCTTAAAATCTAATGCTAAGTCAATGTGAATCTTATTACCTAATTTATGAGAATCTATTGAGATTAGTTTTTCATATTGATCAAAATGCCTATTTAAGATTTTGATAATCTTGAATTGATTGTCTTCTGATAATGTTCTATCAGTAAGTTCAAAGATATTAACTGATACTCTTTTGATTGCTTTATAGATTAATACTGTTGCGATTACGATACATACGATAGGTGATATATAACTACTGATAGGATTATCTCTTAATAAGTAACATAGTAATGTAGTAATTAAGACAGATGCATCAAAGTATAAATTCTTTAAACAACCTTCATAGTTAGCTTGTGTAACAGAGTTATTCTCAATCTTTCTAACTTTTGCTTGTTTAGATAATACAACAGAGTCAAAGATGATATTGATTATCTTAATAATAAGTACATATATAAGTGTTGAACTAGGTTGTTCAGGATTGAATAGTTGATATATTGAACATAGGAATACACAACATACACCGACAATCATAATGAAGTCACAGCACATTGAAGACAAAGCTTCAACCTTCGCAATACCATAATTGTATTTGTATTTTAGATTGGCTTGTAACTTAATAGAGATATAAGAGATGATGCCATCTCTAGTTAGATTACAGAAGGAATCTAGGAAGTCTATCCAAACAATAAGCGTGCTAGACATCAATGCGGAAATCGCAATTGCAATTAAGTTTGGTAGTTCCACAAGGAAAGCAATTATTGTGACTTTTGCTTGTTCACGATATGTTTGTGCAGTAGTATTTTCGTTTTCTTTCATGAGATAATTATACTATAGTAAAGGAGTTCCCATGAAAATAAAATCACAATATCCCGCAATAGTCACTAATGATGTAGACAAAATTTTAAATTTATTAACACACAAAGGTTTTAGAATCATTCATACCCAAAAAGATGTCTTATTTGATGGCAGTATTGTATATGTATTAAAACATACAACAGGCACTAAATTAGATGTTGTTAAAGCAAATGTTGATAAAGAAAAACAAGTGCTTCGTATTAATGTGGATAGTGTTGAGGATGCGATTAAAGAATTTGCGGAAGATGGATTTGTGGTTGATACTGGTCCTAAGACTAATAATTATTCAACTAGTGCATTATTGAAGGATTCTGATGGTTTATCTATATTTTTAATGGAACATAGGAAAAGATAGTATGAAAGTATTAAGTTTTGGTTCTTTAAATTTTGATTACGTTTATAACACTGATCATTTTGTTCTTCCAAAGGAAACAATTATTGCGAATGATTACCATGAGAATTTTGGTGGTAAAGGTTTGAATCAATCAATCGCTTTAGCTAAAGCAGGATTAGAAGTATACCATGCAGGAAGAGTAGGAAAAGATGGTCAAAGTTTCTTTGATTATCTAAATGAATATAATGTTCATACTGATTACTTATATAAAGATGAAAGTATAACTACTGGTCATGCGATTATTGAAGTTCATGAAGGACAAAATCGTATTATTTGTTATGGTGGTGGTAACCAAAAGGTTGATCATAAACAAATAGACGATGTCTTATCACATTTTGAAAAAGGTGATCTATTACTTATTCAAAATGAAATATCTTCAGTGGATTATCTAATTACAAAAGCTCATGAAGCAGGTATGAAGATTGCCTTTAATTGTGCACCTATTACTAGTGCCATCTTAACTTATCCATTAGAATATATTGATATCTTTATAGTCAATGAAGTAGAAGCAAAAGGTATTACAGAAATAGCTTCTGATAATATAGATGACATTATTAAAGCGCTACAAGATAGGTACCATAATAAAGAAGTTGTTTTAACTGTTGGTGAACAAGGCTCTTATTATATTTATGGTGATAAAGTTATTCATAAAGATGCACTTAAAGTTGATGTTGTAGACACTACAGCAGCAGGTGATACTTTTACAGGTTATTTCTTAGCATCATACATGAATGAACATGATGTAGATAAAGCATTGGCTCTAGCTACAAAAGCTAGTTCTATTACTGTACAAGGATTAGGTGCTGCTAAGTCTATTCCTTATTACAAAGATTTAATATAGATTTCACATATACTTCAGAAAATACCGATAGTATTTAATCGAGGTAGTCATTATGAAGAAAATATTATTGATATTAATTGTTTTATTTATTATGTCAGGTTGCAACAACAATACTGATGTTTTAGTTAGTGATGGAAATGATATCTATAATAGATATCCAAATGCGAAAGTAATAGTATTAGATGATCATAAAGGAACAATAGATGAAAAAGAAATCAAAGAATATGATTATACTTTTTCATTATCTAAAGACAATATAGATGAAATATATGAAGGTGATAAACCAAAAGATAGTATCTATATAAGTCACGATATAATCTATTACCCAAGCATTGATGAAGAAGAATTTTCATTGGTTGATTATGATGGTGAGAAAGAGTGGGCTACATATTATACAGCTGAAGGATATGAAAACTACATCTTTGGACTATTGCCATACTTTGGTGAAGATATTCCTACTGAAATGATGCATAGTGAAGAAGAAGCGTATGACAATCCTGTTTTACATATTAATGAAGCAGGTGAATACATCTTAGAAGGAAACTTCAATGGTCAAATAGCTATTGATTTGGGTGAAGACAGTTTCACTAATGAAGACCAAAAAGTAACATTAATATTTAATGGTGTTGATGTGAATTGTGATGTAGCACCAAGTTTCATTGTCTACAATGCCTATGAAGTAGACAACAATTGGGAAGAAGAAACAACTCATCCTTCGACAGTCGATTTAACTAATGCAGGAATAAAAATAATCTTAGTAGATGGAAGTGAAAACAACTTTGTGGGTGCAAATGTATATCGACTATTAAAAGCTAAATATAAAGATGATTCTAATACTGAACAAAAGAAACGTTATAAATATGATGGAAGTTTCTATAGTACTGTATCAATGTTGATAGAATCAGAAACTAAAGGAACAGGTATCTTAAATATCATAAGTACAACCTATGAAGGACTAGATACCGAATTACACTTAACAATCAGTTCTGGTTATATAAATATCTACACACAAGATGATGGAATCAACGTCAATGAAGATGACGTATCTATCTTTACAATGAATGATGGTCACCTAACAATCTTTGCGGGACAAGGAAGAGAAGGAGATGCTATCGATTCTAATGGTTATATAAATATTAATGGTGGTATCGTTGCAGGAACTTCTCCATCAGTGTCTGATCATATTCTTGATTCAAATAATGGCACTAATGTTTTAGAAGACGCCAAGGTTTATTCAGGAGGAAATGCTAGAACTAGTGAACAAGCTCCAATGATGCCAGGAAACGACTTCAACCCTGAATTCCCTGGGCAACCTCCTAAAGAGATGGGAGAAAGACCAGAACCACCATTTGAAAAAATAGAAAATAATAATTAACTAGATACTAGCCACAGTATAAAGAAAAGGTGTTTTAGCAGAACACCTTTTCTTCTATGGATGTTACAACCTAATATTAGCACAAAATACTAATTAGTAAACTATTTCCAAATCCTACATATTTGAAAAAAATTTCATATTTTTTCAGCATTTGTCTATTTTCAACGGAATAAATATATAGGAGGAAATTAGTCATGAATAATTTCTTCTTATATGTGGCTAGCACAACCTGTAATATGGATGTCAAGAAACTATTAGTATTTATTATTGAAATTTTATTTCTAATAATAAAACTAATTGTGGAATTACTTCTATAACCGATTGAAATGCCAACCACAAGAAAAAGAAAAGGTGTTTTGACGAACACCTTTTCTTATGGTATGAAAACAACTATATCCTATCACAAAACAATAAATAGTAAATGAAAAACTGAGATATTTTCAATATTTTTTAGCATTCTACTATTTTCAATTGAATAAATATATAGGAGGAAATTAGTCATGAATAATTTCTTCTTATATGTGGCTAGTACAAATGTCATTATGAATCAAAAAAGACTAATAATCTTTATTATTGAGATACTGTTTCTTGTAATAAAGCTCATTGTTGAATTGATTTTATAACCATTTGATTACTAGCCACAATATAAAGAAAAGGTGTTTTGACGAACACCTTTTCTCTCATTATGAATCATTAATATTATAGCATCACCAAAAGATATAATAAATAAAATAATCATTATTAATGTTCTATTGTCGAACTGATTTTATAGACCATTAACTATCAGCTATAATATAAAGAAATTCATTTCCAAAAATAGGAAATGAATTTCCTAAAATAAGAAAAATAAGATAAAATGAAATTACAAATAGTGCCTAAAAGGCTGAAAGGAAATAATATGTCTAAATACGTTGTAAAAGCAACTAAAACTGGGTATAACTTTGCCCTACAAGCATCTAATGGAGAAGTAGTTTGTACATCTGAAGTTTATGCAAGCAAGAAATCATGTCTACATGGTGTTGCATCTGTAGCAAAGAATGCACCTATCGCTAATGTAGAAGATCAAACTAAGGAAGGTTACGCTAAAGCTAAGACTCCTAAATTTGAAGTTTATGCAGATAAGAAGGGTGAATTTAGATTCAGATTAAAAGCAAAGAATGGTCAAAACATTTGTGCTTCTGAAGGTTACACTACATTGAAGGCATGCTTAAACGGTGTTAAATCTGTTGTTAAGAATGCTGGTTCTAGAGTAGAAGAGATCTAAGTATTTAGTTTATTTGTATATTTGTTAACCCTGCATGTGCTGCAGGGTTTTTATATGTTATCGGCTGAAAGTGTTTATGATTTGTAAAAAAAATAGAAATAATAAAATATAATAAAAGAAAGCAATAAAAAGAAAAGAAAAGGAGGAAGAAAAGTGAAATTTATTGGTTATATACCTTTTGGTTATCCAAGTATTAAGGAAAGCATTGATATTATTAGCTCTTATTGTGAAACTGGTTGTACTGCCATTGAAGCGAGCTTTCCTTTACAAAATCCTATTGGCGAAAGTGAAATGATTACTAATTATATGCGCTATGCTTTAAGCAAAAACGATAATTATGATGATTATTTAGAAGGAATTAGTCAAGTTAGGCGTCTATTCCCAGAATTAGAAATCAATCTTCTTTTGTTTGTAGAAGTAATGCTTAAAATCGGGAAAGATAAGATTGCGCAATTCTGTAAGAAGGAAAGAATAGGTTCGATAATATGTCCTAATATAAGTAGCCACATGGATTTCCAAGAGGAAATGAGTGAGAAAGGACTAATGTTTATTGCACCATTTCATTATGATGTTGATGATGCGGAATTACAGAACTGTATAAATGCTAAAGGTTTTATCTATATGCAAGCATTTCCGCCTGAATGGCAAAAGGTTAAGCCCGGTTTTGAGACTCCGGATGTAATAATCAAATACTTAAGAGACAACGGAGTTAAAAACGATATCTATGCGGGAGTAGGTATTAAGAATTTTGAAGATGTTGAAATTATTAAAAGAGCAGGTGCAGATGGGTTCTTTGTTGGCTCCACTTTAATGAAACTTATGGATGATCCAGAAGCTTTGAAGAAAAAAGTCTCAGAATTCATAAGAATTGGTAAATAAAAGAAAGAAAAAGAAAGATTTTTAATTGACAATAAGCGCTTTCATTGCTAGAATTTAAATATAAATAAGAAAAGGAAAGCATACGAAAGCCTAGAAAGGTAAGTATGTATCAAGAAGAAAGACAAAAAAAGATTTTAGACTTGTTAAACGAGAATAAAAAAATATCGGTAAAAGAGTTAAGTAAAATCTTAGATACATCTGTGGTGACAATAAGATCAGATGTAAAGAAACTGCAAAATAATGATTTGTTGGTTAAAACACACGGTGGTGTAATGGTTAATTCTTACAAAATAGATGATGTTATACCTTCAAATATAAAGTTTCAAAAACACCGTAGTGAAAAAAAGAAAATCGCTAATTTAACCGCAAGATTTATTAATGATGGTGATGCGATAATTATTGATTCAGGTTCTACAACGTTAGAACTCGCAAGAAAGATTACCCAAAACGAACTAACGGTTTTCACAAACGACTTGCAAGTAGCTTTGGAAATCAGCACCAAGAAAAATGTAAAGCTTATCGTTACAGGAGGTTCTTTAATCCCTGGTGTATATACGATGACAAGCCCTGAGTCTGTAGAAACTTATAAACAAATACATGTTCAAAAATTGTTCATAAGTTGTGATGCTTTAGATTTAGAGTTTGGTATCTCTAATAGAGATAAACGAGAAGTTGATATAAAAAGAGCAATGCTTAAGTCTGCTGATGAAAAATACTTGTTGGTAGATTCAAGCAAATTAAACCAAAAAGTATTGGTTAAAATTGCAGAGCTAAAAGAATTTGATTATTTGATTACAGATAAAATTCCGACTGAATTAAAAAATCAAATTGAAATGCTAGGAGTAAAAGTTATTACAGAATAAGGAGAAAACATATGGGACTTAAATTGGTAAGAATTGATGATCGTTTAATTCATGGACAAGTTGCATTTGCTTGGATAAAAGAATCTCAAGCTAAGTATTTAGTCGTTGCGGATGACATTGTAATGAAGGATAGCATGCAACAAATGCTGCTTCGTTTAGCTGCTCCAAAAACTATTGAGTTGCATTTACTTGGTTTAGAAGATGCAGTTAAGTTTTGTAATGAACACGATGACAATTCTGTGTTCCTAATATGTAGAAATCCTGAAAACATGTTAAAACTTGTAGAACTGGGTCTTAATGTTTCTGAGATAAATTTAGGCAATATATCATTGACAAAGTCTGATACACCAAGAAAGACTTTGCTTAAAAATATACATGTTACTGAAAATGACGTCGCTTGTTTAAGAGCAATCGCTGGTAGAGGTATCAAGGTATACATCAAACTAATACCAGAAGATAATCCTATGGATGCGATTGAACTTTTAGATAAGAAATATTAAGAAAGGGGCTTTTATGTCAGTTTTAACACAAGCAATCATTGCTTCAATCGTGATGTTCCTAGTTTGGTTAGATTACGAATGGATTCACATCTGGACTTACAGACCAATCGTTCTTGGACCATTAATGGGACTAGCATTAGGCAACTTGCAAATCGGATTAGAAGTTGGCGCAACTGTTGAACTTATGTTCTTAGCAACAGTTTGGGTTGGCTCTGCTATTCCACCAAATGAAATTCTAGCAGCTGGTATTGCTACAGCTCTAGCGTGCGTTACCGGAAATGTTTCAGTAGGTATCGCTTCTGCAATCCCAATTGGTGTCATTGGTGCTTCATTAGTTTCAATTAGATACTCATTCTTGAACACTTTTGCACTAAGTAGATTCGAAAAAGCAGTAGAAAACAAAGATAAAAAAGGTATGTACTTCTGGGGTCGTTTCGTAACAGTAGTATTATTCCACATTGTCTTATTCGTAGTTCCTACATTTGTAGCTGTTTACTTTGGTGCTGATGCATGTATCGTATTACTTGAAAAGATTCCACCAACAGTACTATCTGCTATTAACTGTGGTGGCTGCATGGTTGGTGCTGTCGGTTTGGCTTTATTATTAAAGTCATTAGATTTCCCAACTTATTGGCCATTCTTCTTCCTAGGCTTTATTTTCTCGGCTTATTTAGGAATCGGAAATCTTGGCATTACTATAATTGGCGTCGTTGTAGTTGGCATCATTTATCACTACAAAGAAAGAGTAGCTAAATAGGAGGTAAAACATGGCAAAATTAGATAAAAAAGATATAAACAAATTATTCTGGGAAAGCCAATGGTTTACTTTGGGTTGTAACTCTGAAAAATTTGAGTCAATGGGATTTACTCTTTCATTAGTTCCAATCATTGAAAAGTTATATCCTAACGAAGATGATCAATTTAAAGCTTATGCTCGTCACCAAGAAATATTCTTAACTGAAGCACAATGTGCAAAGACAGTTATTGGTATTACTGCGGCTATGGAAGAGCGTATCGCTAATGAAGGCGATATTCCTGAAGAATCTGTATCAGCTGTTAAGGCAGCTATGATGGGTCCTTTAGCTGGTATCGGTGATACTTTGTATCACGGTACATTAAGACCAATCTTTGCTGGCATCGGCGTTAGCTTAATTGTTGCTAGCAACTACACAAGTCCATTAGGCGCAATTCTATTCTTTGTTATCATGGCTACTATTGGTCAAGTTATCAACTGGGTTGGTATCTATAAAGGCTATGAAAAAGGTACTGAATTTGTTGCAAGCATCGAAGCTAATGGCTTGATTGATAAAGTTAGAGAATACGCGTCTATTTTAGGTTGTATTATCATGGGTGGTTTCTCAGCTGCGTTCGTTACTATTAATTTAGCAATTTCATTTACAGCTGGTGAAACTGTCATTAGTTTACAAGACACTTTAAACGGTCTTGTTCCACGTTTATTGCCATTGGCATACACATTATTCTGTTATTGGCTATTAACTAAGAAGAAGGTAAAACCTGTTCTATTAATGGTATTAACTATGGTTGGTGGTGCCGTTGGTTATTTATTAGGTATTTTTGCTTAATTATGTTATTAACTGAGCTACATAACGTAGCTCAGTTAATTTTAGAAAATGGAGAATGATATGTCTGAACTTGAAAGAAGCACGTGCTATGCGGAAGGTTTAAATCCAGCAAGTGTTATTGATTTTTTAGCACAGCTTGAAAAAATAATCGAACCTCATGGCATCGTTATGATAAAAAATAATAGAGTTATTTTAGATGCTAGCTATAATCCATATAGCACATCACAAGCACATGTAGTAAACTCTGTAACTAAAACATTTATTGGTATTTCAATCGGTACTTTATACGATAAAGGTTTAATTAAATTAGAAGATAAGTTGGTTAGTTTCTTCCCTGAAGTTGAAATCGATCATAATAATAAAAAAATAAATGAAGTAACAATCAAGAATGTTTTAACAATGTCTATTGGACAACTAACAACTCCTGCGATTGACGATGAAAGAGATTGGATAAGCGCAATGCTTAATAATCCTATAACAAACAATCCTGGTGAAGTTTTCCATTATGATTCATTGGCAACATTCTTATTGTCAGCAGTTTATAAGAAGATAACTGGTAAATCTGTTTCAGATGGTTTGAGAGAATCGTTATTTGAACCAATGGGTATTACTGAAGCTTACTTTTTTGATAACAAACAAAATATTACTATTGGAGGATTAGGTTTATTTATTTCTACTAAAAATTTAGCTAAAGTTGGTAATATGTTAATTCACGGTGGTGTTCATAACGGCAAGAGAATTTTATCTGAAGAATGGTGCAAACTACAATTAGCTAAACAAATTGATAATTCATCTGTATTTGCTGAAAGCAAACACGAAAGCAGACAAGGTTACGGATTCCAATGCTGGCATTGTGTTAATGGCGGAATTAGAATGTCTGGATTATGGGGACAAATGTGCTTAATGATGCCAGAATATGATTTTGTAATGGCTATCAATGCTAAAGGTAGTAGCTCTCAACCAATGTTAGATACATTTAATAGAACTGTTTTACCTGCCTTAAAAGGTGAAGTTGAATTAAAGGATGAACAATGTTTATTAGATGAATTTGTAGCTTCTAGAAAAATTAAATTATCTAATAGTGATTTTGTGTCTTATATGAAGGAACAAATGAATGGTAAGGAAGTTGTGACATCTAAAAATCCTTATAATGTTGAATCGTTTAAATTATCTTTTGAAGATGATTTAGTAAAATTTGAAGCTGTGAGAAATGGCAAACATTTTGAATGTTTCTATAAACACAACGATTTAGTAAAAGGCGAAGACAATATTGTTGATTTATTCCCACCATATTATGATGAATTATCTTTACCAAAATGTGAGCTTATCAATTATCACAAGCCAAATGTATATGGACATTATAAATGGGAAGACGAGGGTACTTTGTTATTAACTACACTTGTTGAAAACGAAGCCACACATTTCTTAATTAGACTTCATTATGATTATAAGTATGCAGCATTTGAATGGATTTCAGATGTTTGTTGTACAAAATATGAACGAGCTATCATTCATGGCAAATATTAATTGGTGACCATATGACATATAACGACATATTTAATAAAAAAACAATTATAGGAATGGTTCATTTATTGCCTTTGCCAGATAGTCCAGGATTTGATAATGACATTAGTAAGATTGAACAAAGAGCTTTATTGGATGCTAAAGCGTTAGAGAATGGCGGAGCAGATGCTTTAATTGTTGAAAATTTCGAAGATACACCATATGAAGAAACTATAAGCATTTATGCTTACTCTGTAATGTTATCGATAGTTAATAAAATAAAAGCTTTAGTTAAGATCCCGGTAGGAATTAATATTCAATTCAATGATGTTGAAAAAGAATGGTCTCTGGCATACGCAAGTAATGCTAGTTTTTTGAGAGCCGAAACTTTTGTGGAATCCAGATATGGAATACATGGTTTAAGTAAACCATCGGCTCCTAAATTCATGAGATTAAAGAACAAATATCCATCAGAGTGTATTATTTTTGCGGATGTTAATGTTAAACATACATATGGCGCAACAGACATGAAATTAGAAGATGCCGCAAAACAAGCTATTGAATCTGGAGCAAGCGCTATTATTATCACCGGCAAAGAAACGGGATGTAATCCAAAGATTGAAGAGTTAATTGAACTAAGAAAGTCAGTCAAGGATTTCCCAATTTTAGTTGGAAGTGGAATCAACAATGACAACATTAAAGATTTCTTGGAATATGCAGATGGTGTAATAGTAGGTAGTTCTATTAAGAAAAACAACGATGTGCATCAATGCATAGATGAACAGGCTGTAAAATTAATAGTAAGTAAAGCGAAATAAGTTATGCAATACAAAGGAATCATTACTCTTGTTGGAATTGTTATTTTATTGATACCTTTTATTGTTAGAAAAAAGGTTCAAGAATATCGATTAAAGCAAATAAGCGAATTGCTTTATAAAAAACAATATGATGAAGTGTTGATCCTTTTAAGTCAGTTTAGTACAAGAATGGTATTACTTCCTTACAATAGAGAATATATAAAACTTAATATATATTTTTTACAGAAAGATAGAAATCGAGTTATTAATCAAATTGATTACATTGACAAAAGTGTAATGAAAAATAAAAAACAAAGGATAGAGTTCTACAATAAAGCTTTCTCTTTCTTTGTGTCAGAAAAAGATGAAGAAAAATGTTTATATTATCTTAACAAACTAAATAAATTGACAAACTCAAAGGGTGATTCTGAATACGATATTATTTATAGTATTCAAATTAAAAAGGATGATAAATATTTAGATTTGTTATTAGAAAGAATAAAACAGTGCGATAGTCAATTAGATAAGAATAAGATTATTTATTATAAATCACTTTTATTGCAAGTATATGAGAATAAAAATGATAAAGCAAACATCGATATATTATCTAAAGAATTAAAAGCTTTATTAGAGGAATGATGAATTTTCTAGGATAATATACTCCCTTATAACTTTTTGTGGCATATTACTACAAAAAGTTTTTTATATATTGAATCGAATAATATACAATTAAGTTAACGAAAGAAGGTTTAATTATGGAACAATCAAAAGTTTACTTTACAGATTTTAGAACTATATATGGTGGTGAAAGCATGCCTAAGAAACTAGTTAGATTAGTAAAGGCTGCAGGTATAGAGAATATTGATTTTAATAATAAGTATGTTGCAATTAAGATGCATTTTGGTGAACTTGGTAACGTTAGTTACTTACGTCCTAATTATGTTAGAGCAATTGTTGATCTTATTAAAGATCTTGGTGGTAAACCATTCTTAACAGACTGCAATACTTTATATGTTGGTTCTAGAAAAGATGCACTTGAGCATTTATATTGTGCATGGGAGAATGGCTTTACACCATTAACAGTTAATTGCCCAATTATCATTGGTGATGGATTAAAAGGTACTGATGATATAGAAGTAGAAGTAGATGGTGAATATGTTAAGAAAGCAAAGATAGGGCGTGCAATGATGGATGCAGATATCTTTATTTCATTGACACACTTTAAGGGACATGAAGAAGCAGGATTTGGTGGAACAATTAAGAACATTGGTATGGGATGTGGATCTAGAGCTGGTAAGGCACATATGCATACTAATGGAAAACCTTCTATTGATGTAGATAAATGTCATGGTTGCAGAAAGTGCCAAAGAATGTGTGCAAACAATGGCTTAAAATTTAATGAAGAAACTAAGAAGATGATGGTAGATGAAAATAATTGTCTAGGATGTGGCAGATGTATAGGTGAATGTAATTTTGATGCCATCGATTTCTTAGAGAATAATGCGATTGCAGTATTAGATGCAAGAATGGCAGAATATACAAAAGCAGTAGTACAAGGAAGAGATAATTTCCATATCTCATTAATAGTAGATGTATCACCATTCTGTGATTGCCATAGTGAGAATGATGCACCAATCTTACCAAATATTGGTATGCTTGCATCATATGACCCAGTAGCACTAGATCAAGCATGTGCAGACTTATGCTTAAAAGCTACACCAACTAGCAATTCGCTTCTAGCAGATCATATGCATGAAGAAGGATTTGTGGATCATCACGATCACTTCAAAAACACAACACCTGAATCTGAATGGCAAAGCCAACTAGAACATGGTGAAAAGATTGGTCTAGGAACAAGAAACTACGAACTAGTAACAATTAAGTAAAAAACAATTATTAGGGGTTTGGAATAGTAAATTCTAAGCCCTTTTTAAAAAATAAGAAAAAATAGTAGCCTTTCTATAAAAAGCGCGTATACAATTGTGTAAGTAGGTGATAAGTTATGGAAAATAAGAAATGTACAGAATTATTAGATGAAGAATTGAACGATATTAATGGTGGCGTTGTAATAGGAAAAGAAGAATATGCAACAAGAGGGTCAAATGGCGTCATCATAATAACAGACAGTCAATCAATGAATGAATTTAACGAAGTTGATCGCAAAATAAAATTAAATCCTAAAGATAGATTTACAACAAGAGTAAGAAATGTTTTAGGAAGATTTACTGGTCCAATATTCACAGACATATTTCGATTAGCAGAAGTTAAAAATATCAACAAAGAATTTGAAGAAAAATAGTATTAAACAATTAGAAAACATATGTGTAAGGAAGTTAGCAATAACTTCTTTTTTATTAATCTAATGAGAAAGATTATTATCTAAAGTTGTTAACAAATATGAAAAACGTAATTACAACAATACCTAGTGGATTATCCGCCAAATCATAATAATCATATAACCTATCCCATAAAATATATAAGTAGAAAGATAAACGTCGTTTTTTAACGATTTTCTTTAAATATTTTTTGTGTCTAATTGAGGGGTATAAATGTCCAATAAAGTAGAAGATAAACTAAAACAATTACAAGAAGATAATAAGAAAGATAATAAGAGATTATTAATAACTTTAGTATTAGTTATTATTACTATCATTATCATTCTTTTACTATTGAGGTGTTGTTCTAAGAAAGAAGATGTTCCAAAAGAAGAACTACCTATGGATGAATCTCAAGGAGCATATAAGGAACAGGAGTATATAGATCATTCTCAAAACATAGTTATGCCAGGATGGGGTTCATTTACTATTCCTAAGGACACTGTAGATATCAATATGGGTATAGACTTATTCAATCCTGAATCTAATCTTTGGTATAAGTGTCCTGATTGTGATTATCAATTAGATGATAACTATAAATGTACTAATGAAGAATGTTTACATGAGCACTCTAAAGAAACAGCTATAGAAGACTGTTACTATATGTCTTTTGGATTATATCTAGAAGATAATGATGAATTACTATATCAATCTAATCTCGTATCTCCAGGTAATCATATTCAATCTATAACCTTAACTAAACCTTTGTCAGAAGGTGAGTATGATGCTTATGTCTTCATACAACCATACAAGTCAGATAAAGCTACTGCTTGTAACAAT
>JAGHUL010000064.1 GCA_018064825.1 Candidatus Colivicinus equi | reverse complement strand
ATAACAAAGAATATCATAAAGAAAAACCAATCTCTGAAGAAGAAGCTATGAAACGTCTTCTTGAAAGATTTGGTTCTAAATACTAAAAGAAAATGAGCTCATGCTCATTTTTCTTATTAACATTCTTTCATTACTCTTATAAAGAATTCTACTGCATGTTTAATCGTCGATAGTCTAGCGTGTTCATCATTGCCGTGAATTCCTTCTAATTCTTCACTAGTTACGTCCATTGCCGAAAATCTGAATACGCGATTAGACAACGAATCATAATGTCTTGAATCAGAGCATTGAATCATTAGATATGGTGTAGCAACGCTTCCTTGCCATGTATCTTCAACGGCTTTTTTAATGAATCTAAAACCATCGCAATCAGTTGTAGAAACGTGGCTAGGCTCACTGCCCTCGTTACAACTAACGTCAACTCTATCATCATTAATAACTTGTTTAAAATGATTAATAACTGATTCGATATTATCTGAAGGATTAATACGAACATTCGCAATCATGCTGGCATTTGGCGGAACAACATTAGGCGCTAATGAACCCTTCATTTGGGTAAAAGCAACGGTAGTTCTAACTAATGCATTAAGTTGGCCACCTTGTTTCTTGCAAATTAAATTTAGTATCCAAGAAAAACACCACATATTTGCAAAAATCATACGATATAGGAAAGAAGATCTTCTTCCTAATTGATCAAACATTTCTCCTACAGCGCCATCAAAATGTGCCTTAAATGGATGGTCTTCAACCTTTTGACAAGCTTTAGATAATATGCCAATTGGTGTATGAGGACTAGGTGCACTTGCATGACCACCATTAGATTTACAAGTTAATACAACATTTACTGAACCCTTCTCAGCAATACCAATCATTCCGCAAGGATCGCTAACGCCAGGGAAAATGTTTTGAACAACAGCACCACCCTCATCTAATACAAAGGCAGGTGTGATGCCTAAATCTTTGAAGTAGTGGACAATTTGAGCAGCCCCAGGACCACCAATTTCTTCTCCACCAGAGAAAGCAAAATAAATATCATGTTTAGGAATAAAGCCTTTAGATAATAGATGTTCACCAGCAGCCATAACTCCATTAAAAGTAATCTTGGTATCTAGTGTTCCTCTACCCCACATAATGTCATCTTCGATTAGGGCTTCAAAAGCAGGTTTAGTCCAGTTTTCTTCTTCAACTGGCACGACATCATAGTGAGCCATGAATACTGCGGGATTGCCTTCTTCTAAGCCTTTCCAATGAAATAATAAAGCACGTCCATCAAACCTTTTTAATTCTAAAGTTTTAGTAACATTTGGATATAACTCAGGTAACTTACTAATAAGTTTTTCAAACTCATTATCGTCTTCTAAATCATGATCGTAATAAGATACTGTCTTACATTTAACAAGTTCTGCTAATGTATCAACAAATCTATCGCCATCAAATTCTATTGGTTCAGAAACATTTGTGGTTTGATCTTGAGGTTTGAACATTATTGTTCTAACAATGATTACAGCTAAAAATATAACTAAAATAATTAAAAATATCATAAGTACTCCTAATCTCTTGAAAAAATATCTCTAGTATATACTTTGCTTCTAACATCATCTAAGCATTCATCATAACGATTCGCAATAATTGCATTTGATTCTTTCTTGAACTTCTTTAAATTGTTGACAACCTTCGAACCAAAGAAAGTAGTTCCGTCTTCTAATGTTGGTTCATATATTATTACTTCTGCACCCTTTGCTTTGAT
>JAGHUL010000114.1 GCA_018064825.1 Candidatus Colivicinus equi | reverse complement strand
TTGGAAAAAAGTAGATGCTGAAGCGGCTCTAGCTAAATTTAGTGAAGATGGTTATAAGTACTATGATAGTTTAACAGAAGCTTTAAAAGATGCAGTAGGTTTAGATGTTGTATATTTATTGAAAGATGTAAATACATTAGAAGCGATAAACATTAATGAAACTATTCTTGATCTTAATCATCATGTTTTAGATACAAAAGGCGAAATAAAAAACGATGGTGCCATTGTACTTTACACAGAAAATTATAGATTAATAAAAAGAATATTATTTGAAGATATTGATGGAAACTATGGTGCCGGTGAACAGCTAGATGTCCATTACAAAGATGGAAATTACATTATTCCAGAAGGTGCATTCTTCACAATGGATAGCGAAGATAAACCTTATAGATACGAAATAGGTTTTGCTTTTTCTGAAGGCCTAGTATGGAACAACGATGTTTATCCAGGAACAGATTTGGAATTGACTTATTCTTTAATTCTTAATGGAGACATTACTGTAGGTAACAAAAAAGATTATGCTGAAACAAAAGTAGAAGTAACTCATTTAACATTAAATGATGATGTTACTATTGGCGGTAATAAAGATGATGATGCAAATGCAACATTATTCATCAAAACAATTGATGATGATAAAGGGAACATAGTTGCAAATGACCACAAGATCATATTAAATAAGACTGGCAAATTAGTTGTATCTGATGATGCCGACTTTGATGAAGACATTGTTGTAGCTGGTGTTGATAGAATGATTGTTGATAAGAAAGAAATCACTTATGAAGATGATGAAGAAATCAAGAAAGGCTATGAATACTCAATAAGTTATCACCATTTCACAAATGATGAATACAAGATCCCACACAACTACAAAGGTGATTTGGAATTTGTAACTAATGGTAGTTATGGTGATGAAAGTGATGTTAAGATTTATGTTGATGATGTATTAGTTGATGTAAATAATTATGAATTATCACGTGGCTCAATTCACGTTATATTACATAACGATTTCATCAAGACATTAAAAGCTGGTAAGCATATAATTACAATAAATGCTGAAGGCTATGATGTAATAAGCCAAACATTTATCATCAAATCTAAACCAGCACCTGAACCTGAACACGTTATTCCAAAGACTGGTATTGATTTCTAGTTAAGGTATACAAAAAGGCTGTGAGTTAAATAATCACAGCCTTTTAATTTGGTTTAATGAAACTTATTTGATTGCAGTAACTTCTATTTCGATTAATGCACCTTTTGGTAAGTTAGCTACTTCCATTGCACTTCTTGCGGGATAACTTCCTTCTTCAAAGTATGTTGCATATATTTCGTTTACTGTTGTGAAGTCATTAATATCAGCAAGGAACACATTAACTTTAACTACTTTGTTTAGGCTACTTCCAGCAGCTTCTAATAGTCCTTTAATATTTGAGAAGACTTGTTTAGTTTGCGCTACTATATCGCCACCAATAAATTCATTTGTAGCAGGGTCAATAGCAATTTGTCCTGAACAGTAAACTGTATCTCCTACTATTACAGCTTGAGAGTAAGGACCGATTGCGGCAGGTGCTTTGTCAGTCGATACAATCTTTTTTGTAGAACAACCGCACAATAATGTTAGTGATAATACAAGTAATAATAATTTTTTCATATTCTCTCCTTTATTTTTTACGAATAATAATTACATCTTTGTCATCTACTGTTGGCGCTTCTATTTCTAGATTGTTGGCTTCACATAATGCTTCAATTCCTTCAACCGTATGAGGGAAGTACCAATATGATCTTAATGGCACAATAATTTTACCACCTTTACGTATATGATTAGTAAGTCTATAGAATAAATCAATATATTCTTCTGTGCCGGTAACATTTGTTAAGTCCATGATGCCATAGTTGAACACGTGTTTGATATCACTAATGCTTTTTTCGTTTACAACTACTGCATTCACATTTAGTTCATTATCATTTGTTAAGATGATAACGCCTCTTACGCATTTATATTTTTTGATTATTGATTCTATAGAATCCATATTACTTGGTCTATCAATTTTGAAATTATCGTTATTAAAGAAGATGCCGAAATAGTCCTTCTCAATTTTGCGTATGAATTCTAAATCGCGATGGATAACCATTGGATCTTCATGAGTCAAGAAGATTGTTCCTGAAGATGTTTCTAAATCGATTGTACGAGGTAATAGTCCAGATAATGCCCCAGATAGTTCAGCTGAGTGGTAACTTCTTAAATGCCTGATGATATCCAAAATTGGAAGCACACTTACTTTAGAATCTTCTTTAGTGATTAATACCTTTATTACGCCATGGTTGTATGTTACATATGGTTCTCTAGCTTTTTGATAATGCCATTCAGGATTTAGATATGAATCTAGGATGTTATCAGTTTCATGATGTCCAAATATCGAATCGGCGTAAGGTGCGCTCATGCCAGTACCCATAGGACGGCAATTTGTTTCAATTAATACCGGTCCTTTTTCATCGACCATATATTCACCATGGACAGCGCCATAGTTAATGCCTAGAGCATCTAAAGTATCAAAAGCGTATCTTACTAGTCTTGTGCAACCTGTTTCTAAAGAGTTGATAGATATGGCATAATCATATATTTTTCCTCCACCTTCAACTACTTTCTTTTCATATTTCCAAATACTAGCTAATCTATGAACCCCGTTATATGAAACTGTATTGACGATAAATTCCGTGCCATCTATTTTTTCTTGAATTAATAGTTTAATCTCTTCGCCAAACATATTTACACTAGAAATGATTTCGTTGAAATTTCTAATCAGCTCATCACGACTGGTGCAGATTCTAACGCCAACTGAACCAGCACCATGAGTTGGCTTGATAACACATCCTTTTAGTTCGTTAGTATCGAAGAAGTTTAGTGCTTCTTCTAGACTATTTACAAGTTCACCTTTAATATATCTAACTCCCGCTTTCTTAAGTCCTTCTTGCATAGCATCTTTTTGCGTAAAGTTTGGTATATTCTTTACATCGTTTCCTGGAAGACCTAAAGCCCCAGTTAGTTGCATAGCTAAAATAACGCCACCTTCTGAGCCAGGCAAAATAAACTTAGGATTATATCTTTTAACTAATTCTACTGTTTCCTCAAATGTTTTTTGTTCATCCAAGAATACCGCAACATCTTTGTATTTGTTTTTTACCCTTGCGCGCCAATCGTCAAATACTTTTAGGTGTTTTTCAGGCAATGCTTCATACAGGACAATTGGTTTATAGTTTCTGCTTACAACATCATCTATATAATTAATTCCTGTTGAGAATGCATCTACTATTAAAATATTTTCCATAACATTTACCTCTTTTTTTCTTTATTTATAATATAGAAAAAACATGAGTGTCAACATTCATTAAGTAGGCGATAACCATTATAATTAATATATAAATATTAAGGGGGTGCTCTTTTGTGAAAAAATTAGTATCTATATTACTATGCACATTAATGTGCCTAAGCATTCCAATGAAAGCTAAGGCAGAACAAGAATATATAAATCCATATTATTGGGCAATTAGTAAGGATCTGAAGACTTTATATCTAGGTCCTAATGAATTTACCAATCCTAATAACGAGATTTATGTTGATACTGGTAATTTTGATCCTGATAGTAATTGTTCTTATCTGATGCCTTGGTCAAAGAATATTGTTGTAGATGGCAAAGCATATAATACCACAATGACTATCGAACAAGTCGTAGTTGAACCAGGCATGAAACCAAAATCTATTACAAGATGGTTTTGGGAGTTTAAAAAACTTCAAGAAGTTGATTTAACTAATCTTGATACTAGTGAACTTGTATATATGCAAGAGACTTTTGCGAGTTGTGAGAGTCTAGAAAGTATCAATGTAAGTAACTTTAATACAGAAAAAGTTCAATTAGTTGCGGCGTGTTTTTATGATTTGCCTAAATTAAAGGAACTCGATTTATCAAGTTTCACAATTGGTGAAGATGTGGATATCATTGATACTTCTGGATTCTTTATTGATAATCTTCCTTCTTTAAGGAGTTTAAAACTTCCTAAGGTAATTAAAACAAGTTTTCCTAGTCCTGAATTTTTAAAATGGTTGGATGAAAATGGTAATATCATCGATGTAATCACAAGTAAAGATGCAGGAAAGACTTTATCTTGGGTAAATGGATATGATCTTGTTGTAAATAATACCTTGGTTAGTGAACTAAATTGCAACGATGTTTTAGGTGACGAGAAAGTTTCGTATGATCCTAATACTCAGACTTTAACTTTGGATAATGCGACAATTGATACGTTCTACTACGATGCTCATAATGACGATTATGCTCTAATATATACCTGCCATTCTTTAAATATTAATTTGATAGGTGATAATAAATTAATACTTCCAAACGTCGATGCTGAAGATGATTATGTATGTGGAATTTATTTGCCTATGGTAATTGATGATGCCCTTTATTCATTAGATTTCAATGGTGATAAGTTAAGCATTGAAGGAGCTGAAAACATTACAAATAGAGGAATTATGGCTTATAATAGCTATTCCACAATTACTAATAACGCGAATATCGTGATAGACATAGCTGGTGAGTATGCTAGAGGAATAGATAGTTTAGGCGACTTTGTCAATAAAGGCACATTAGATGTCAAAGTAACCGGTAATAATTCATGGGGTATATGTCTAGATCACGAGAACTTTTATAATGATGGTTTTGTAATTACTAGAGCTGGTAAAGGCGCTTTCTGCGCTAAAGAAGTAGTAGGTAATCAACATTTCTTAAAAGGAAATGTTGACATGAATGCCACAATTAAAGATTTTAAAGAAGTTATATTTGTCTCTGATATGGAAAGTGAATATAGGGATGAATTTGTTATTAATAATGAGCGTGTTAAAGCCTTGGCATTATGTAATGATAATGCTGCTGTTTATACTTGGAACAAAGACTATTCAAAATGTCTTGCCAAAATAGACTGTAGCCATTGTAATTTCCAATTAACCGAGGAAGTAATATCTTCATATCATAAAACAAGTGACGCAACTTGCACTAGCAATGAACTAGGAAGATATGAAGCGACATTTGTAAACAAAGTATTTGAAAAACAAATAATAGTAAATATTGAAAAAGAAAATACGAGACACACTGATACTTTGACAAAGGTTGAAGGCAAAGAATCAACTGTTATTGAGAAGGGCTATAAAAACGCTTATTTGTGTAAAGAATGTCATAAGTATTGTGAAGATGACGATCATCAATTAATTATAGGTGATGAAAGCGCGTATAAATTATGGATCAATAATCAAGGCGCAACACCTAAACAAGAGCACAAAATAATCAAAGGCGAAACGCAAAAATATGTTCTAGGTTCAAATAAACCGCTTGTCTTTGCATCTAATGGCATCTATGATTATTTTTCTGAAGTAAAGGTTGACGGAGTAACACTTGATAAAGGATGCTATAGTTCTAAATCTGGTTCAATTATGGTTGAACTAAATGGTAAATATTTGAATTCTTTATCTACAGGCAAACACAGTTTATGCATTGTTATGGATGGAGTAAGCGACGCAGAAACGATATTCACTATCGCTAAGCCTAAACCACACAAAGATTATACATACATCGCCCCTAAAACAGGTATAGAGTAAATCCTTAAAATGATAATGCAAGAAATAAACAATGCGACTAATACTAAAGAAGGTAACAGGTGGTCATTGTGTTTTGTTTGGTAATGAAGAAACCGATATTGAAATCACAAAAGCTGAATTCAATGGTGGCTTAGCTAACCGAGAAGATGAATCTTCTAATTCAAAAGAAAAAAACAAGAGTATACTTTAACTCATTCACTATGAATGAGTTTTTATGTGTACAAATTTTCTTACACGTGTGTTATCATACAAATAGAATAAGAGTATAGATAATTATGGAAGACAAGAAGACTAGTGTTATTGCATTGCTTAAAATACTTGAAGAACATTCTGATGAGAATCATATTTTAACGCAACCTGAATTATTAGATTTATTAGATAGGCTATATGGAGTAAAACTTGATCGAAGAACCTTGTATCGTAATATCGAAATGTTACAAGATTTTGGTTATGATATTTCAACCTATAATGACAATGGCAAGGGATATTACTTGCGTGATAGACAATTTGAACCATCACAAATAAATGTCTTATGTAACGCCATACATTCATCAACTTTTATACCTAATAATTCTTCAAAAGAATTAATAAATAAATTATTAGCTACACAGAGTAAATATATCAGAAGTGATTATAGAGCTACAGTGTTCATGGAAAACAAAAATAAGAAAGAAAACAAAGAGTTCTTCTTAAATGTTGAAGTGATTTCTGAAGCAATTAAAAATAGAAAAACAATTTCTTTTAATTACACTAAATATAATCTAAATAAAGAACTTGTAGACAAAAGACAAGAACCTTATATTATTTCTCCATACTATATGGTCTATAAGGGAGAAAAGGTATTTATGATAGGCAAATCTATTCATCATGAAGATTTAACTCACTTTAGAGTAGATAAGATGAAGAAAATAAAGATAACTGATGATAGATATATTAGATTAGCTAAGAGTGAAGATCCTTATGAATACGCAAAGTCAAAGATTTATATGTATAATGGCGACGATCTTAAAGTAGCTATTAAGTGCGACTATGAAATATTGGATGATATTATTGATATCTTTGGAAAAGATATAAGACTAGAGAAACAAGATGATAATTATTTTGTTGCATATGTAAAAACAAGCATGCAAGGTATGGCTTATCTTGCTTTACAATATATCAATCATATGGAAGTACTTGAGCCTACAGAAGTTAGACAAGAAATAATAAAGGCATTAAAAAATGGTCAAAAGAAATACAAATAGGGAACTAAGTAAATGAAGGAAACTATTATCTTAAGTAACTTAAATGAAAAAGAATTATTAAAGACTTTTGCTTTAAATGGCGTAGGTTCTTTTAATGTACGTGTTTTTAATGCTGAAGGGCTTGCGAAAGAGGCTTCTATAAGAAATGGCAATGTCATTAATCAAAGACAAATATCTACTATTGAACAAGAATGTGCTATATATAACATCTCAAAAGAAATAGATTACTTTAAAGATATTAGTTTTTTGGATGCCAAAAACATTAATGAAGCAATTACTTATGCTAGAAAGTTATGTAGAGGTAGTGAAGAGGACAAGATTGAAACTGTTTTTTTTGATGGCGAATTTAGAGAAAAAAATCTCGCTATTTTAGAAGTATATAAAGAATACAAACAGTATTTAACAGAGAATAATCTAATTGATTCAATCGAAATAATAAATAACGTCATTAAAAACCATAACAAAATAGATGCTGAATTCGTAACATTTTTAGAAACGTCATTAGAGCCACTTGAAGAAGAACTAATAAAAGTTGCATCAAACAATAATTATGGTAAAAAAACTATTAGAGAATTTGTGCAAAAAGAAAACAAACAATTAGCGAATGTAACATACGCTAATGCATATGGTTCAGTAAATGAAGTTGAATATATATTAGGGTATATCGCAAAGAACAATATTCGTTATGATGATTGTGTTATTGCTTTGTTAGATAACTCTTATGCGAAACATTTTATTAATTATAGAGACACTTATGATATTCCTATGACGTTTGGAGTAGGACAAGATTTAAGCCTATCAAATAGTTTTAAAGTGTTAACGCTACTTGATAGATGGAATAAACAATACAATGCGATCAACTCATTAAACGAGTTAATCAATGCTTCTGAGTTTAATACAAATAAGTTTTGGTCTGCTGTTTTTG
>JAGHUL010000045.1 GCA_018064825.1 Candidatus Colivicinus equi | reverse complement strand
TGAACACAATTATCTCTAGAAAAGCCTAATTCATTACTCATCTCATCACCATAATCTCCAATAAAAGAAAACCAAGAGAAATGGAATGGATCCCATGAATTAGTTTTATAACTGACAAGCGTGTCTGGATAAATGATAAAAATTGATCCTGGTTTTAATTCGTATGTTTTATCGCCAGTTACGTATGTTCCTGAACCAGAAATGATGTAATGTACTAGATATTCATGCCTGATATGAGGCTCCATTAAGAAAGAAGGGTTACATATCTCGGTACCACAATATTTTAAGTCTATACCTTTCTGATTAAAGCAGGTATTGAACTCCTCCAACTTCATTATTTCGACGTTGTTGTTCATAATTTTATTGTATTAATAATCAATTTTTGTTGGATATATTATATCAACAAAAACAACACCAGTCCAATAAATGTATACGCTTTCAAAAATGTTATCAAAATATAATTTAAGTGTAGAGATATTCTACCTATTAGAATGAAAGGAAATAATATGAAAAAGATTTTAACTGTTTTATTATCTTTGCTTATGGTTTTATGCCTAGCTGCTTGTGGTTCAAACACTCCTGCAACTGAAGATGAACCTGCTGAAGATGGTAAAGTAACTGTTCGTTTCATGGTAAACGGCTCAGCTGCTGAGTTAGCACTTTATCAAAAAGCTGTTGATGCATTTAATGCTCAATCAGAAACAACTGTTGTTGAAATGATTGGCGATTCAGGTGATGATTTCGCTGCATTATTAATGACTCAACTATCTACTAATGAAGCTCCAGATGTATTCTACTCTGATGAAAGCTCATTCGGTGAATTATGTAAATCAGATGTTTTATTAGACATCACTGATTATTTAGCAAATTCATCTGCAAACTTAACAAAGGCTGGTGTTCCAGCAAACGCTATTGATTCATTCACATATGATGGTGGTCTAAGAGGCGTTCCAGTTGATGCAAACCCAGAAGTTATTTACTTCAACAAGACTTTATTTACTGATCTTGGTTTAAAACTTCCAACTGAATACGTTGCTGAAGGTACTTGGACATTAGAAACATTCCAAGAAGTTATGACTCAATTACATGACGCTGGTAAGTATCCATTTGTATGGGAAAACTGGTGGGGTCCAATTTACTCATTCTTAATCAATAAGGGTGATAAATTATTCGATGATACTACTGCTAAAGTTGACACTCCACGTGTTCAATATGGTATGTCTTTCATTGAAAACAATATTAAGAACGGTAACATTGTTTGGGCTGGTACTCTAGAATCTGGTGAGTCTGCTGACTCATTATTCATTGCTGGTGATACTGGTATGGTTTATGCAGGTAGATGGTGTCTTCCTGATTACGTAGATGCAGGTGTTGATTTCGATACCGTTATCTTCCCTTACTACGAGACTGCAGATCAAGCTACAAACACTGTATGTTCTACACCAATGGTAATTAATTCTGCTACTGCTAATCCTGATAATTGTTGGGAATTCGTATCATTCTACTGTGGTCCAGAAGGACAAAGAATTCGTATGGATGGTCAAGGTAATGCTGTTCCAACAGTTCCAGGTCTAGAAGATATCGTTCTAACTGGTACTCCTGAAAATGCTCAAGCATATCTTGATGCATTAAATAATGGTTTCTACTACTCTAAAGAAGAAATGCTACATCCAGGTTTATCAGATGCTATGAACGCTGAAATCGAAAAGATGTTAGTTGGCGACCAAGATGCTGCTGCTACTGTAGCTGCTATGCAAGCTGTTGCTACTGAATTATTAGGCGAATAATAATATCCCACTTATCAACAGGCGGTTTTAATAGCCGCCTGTTGATTATTTAAGATAAATGAGGAGGTACAATGAGAAAAAGAAAAAGCAAATTAAATAGTGATAGAGCAATAGCTGGTGTGTTCTTTTCATTACCACAAGCTATAAGCTTATTCTTCCTAGGAATTCTTCCAATTTGTACAGCGTTTATCTTAAGTATGTTTGATTGGAATGGCTTTAGAGCTCCAATCTTTGTTGGATTAGATAATTTCAAATATATATTTGGACATGATGATCTAGGTATCGCATTTAAAAATACCGTTTATTATACATTAATATACGTTCCATTTAATATTGTTTTATCTTTGTTATTAGCTATCTTGCTTAACAAAGCTAAAGGAAAATTGTTTTATCGTGCTGTGTTCTTTTTACCACAGGTTGTTACATCTGTTGCGATTGCGGTTATCTGGTGTTGGATTTTCCAACCTCAATACGGAATCTTAAATGTTATCTGTCAGTTTTTAGGTTTGACGACACATGAATGGTTACGTGATCCAAATACGGTAATGCCAGCAATTATCGCAATGAGTGTATGGTGGGGCCTTGGATATAATACCGTCTTATTCTTAGCTTCGTTACAAAATGTTCCAAAGACTTATTTGGAAGCTGCAGAGATTGATGGCTGTAATAAGTGGCAACAATTCTTCCATATTACTTTACCAATGATTTCTCCTACAACACTACTAGTTACAATAACTTCGTTAATAAACTCTTTCCAGGTATTCGATCAATGTTACTTATTGACAAATGGTGGTCCAGCAAAGAGAACCTATACAATGGCAATTTATATTTACGATACAGCATTTAAGCAATTCAAATTAGGAAGAGCTTCTGCTATATCACTAATTATGTTCGTTGTAATTGTTGTTATTTCTGTTATCCAATTCATCGTTTCTGAGAAATGGGTAAATTATGATGCGTAGAGGTGAAGAAGTATGAAAAATAAAAAAATACAAATCTCCATTTCTGCTGGAAAAGTAATAACATTCACAATATCTCAATTGATATTGATCATTTTGGCAATTATGTCGCTATTCCCATTTGTATGGATGTTGGCATCTTCTTTAAAGACAAATGCCGAGATGTTCCAATTCCCACCGAAGATATTCCCAGAAATTCCACAATGGAGCAATTATCCAAAAGTATTTGAGTCAGTTAATTTCGGTCAAGCATTCATCAATAGTATGAAACTTGCTGTTATTAATACTATTGGTCAAGTATTAACTTCCGCAATGTGTGGTTATGCACTTGGCAAATTAAAATTTAAAGGAAGCAATTTATTATTTAGTGGATTCATCGGTGTAATGATGGTTCCGTATACTGTTATTGTTATTCCAATTTTCGCAATGTTCTCTAAATTAGGATTAATCGATTCTCATTTAGGAATTATCTTGATGACTTTTGCATATATGCCTATGGGCGTATTCCTATGCCGTCAATTCATTATGTCTTTACCTAATGAACTATTCGATGCAGCAATCATTGATGGAGCTAGTTATTTAAGAATTTTCTTTACAATAGTTATTCCATTAATTAAACCTGCTATCGCATCACTTGCGGTGTTCTCATTCTTATGGAACTGGAATAGCTATTTCACGCCGATGATATTCTTAACATCACCTGAAAACTTTACTGTTCCACTAACCTTGCAGATGTTCAAAGGTAAACACTCGGCCGATTGGTCATTAATTATGGCCGCTTCATCTATATCAGTTTTACCAGTACTGATTGTATACATGTTTGGCCAAAATTATATCGTTGAAGGTATAACGATTACTGGTATGAAATCGTAGGTATTAATAAGGAGATAAATTAATATGCCAAAAATTACTTTTATGGGCGCAGGAAGCACAATATTTGCTAAAAACGTCCTAGGTGACTGTATGATGACACCTGAAATCAAAGATCTTGATATCGCGTTATACGATATCGATCCTGTTAGACTTGAAGATTCACGCATGATGCTTGAAAACATCAAGAAAAACACAGGAAGAACTGATGTAACTATTAATGCATTCAAAGATCGTAAAGAAGCATTAAGAGATGCAAAGTATGTGGTAAACGCAATCCAAGTTGGTGGTTATGAACCATGTACAGTAACAGATTTTGAAATTCCAAAGAAATACGGACTACGTCAAACAATCGCTGATACGCTAGGTATCGGTGGTATCTTTAGAGCTCTACGTACTATTCCAATTCTTGAAGATTTTGCTAGAGATATGGAAGAAGTTTGCCCTAAGGCTTTGTTCTTAAATTACGCTAATCCAATGGCTATGCTTACTGGATATGTACAAAGATATACAAAGATTAACACTGTTGGTCTATGTCACTCAGTACAAGTTTGTATTCCTCAATTATTTGAATCAATTGATATGAAAGAATTAATTGATGAAACAATGTACGATATCGCTGGTATTAACCACCAAGCATGGTTATTAAGAGTTGAAGATGGCAAAGGCAATGACTTATATCCAGAAATTAAGAGAAGATGCGCAGCTTTCTTAAAAGGCGAAGCACCACAATATAAATCTGATTGGGATAGAGTACGTTACGAATTAATGTTGAACTTCGGTTACTATATCACTGAATCATCTGAACACAATGCTGAATACACACCTTGGTTCATTAAGAAGGATCATCCAGAATTAATTGATAGATTCAATATCCCTCTAGATGAATATCCAAGAAGATGTATCAATCAAATTAATGAATGGAAAGAAATGAGAGAGAAACTTGTTAACGATAAGGATCTTACTCATAACAGAAGTAGAGAGTACGCTTCACATATTATTGAGTCTATTGAAAATGATCATCCATATAGAATTCATGGTAATGTTCAAAACAACGGCTTAATCTCTAATCTTCCACACAATGCATGTGTTGAAGTTCCTTGTCTAGTTGATAGAGCAGGAATTCACCCATGCTATGTTGGAGATCTTCCTGAACAATGTGCAGCAATCAATAGAACAAATATCAATGTTCAATTAATGACAATTCAAGCTGCTCATACGCATAAGAAAGAAGACGTTTATCGTGCAGCAATGTTAGATCCACATACAGGCAGTGAACTAACAATCGATGAAATCAAAGCTATGTGTGATGACTTATTCGAAGCACATAAGGATTGGATGCCTGAATACAAGTAGGAGAACAATATGGCAAAGAAGAAAAAAATTAGAGTAGCTGTTTGTGGTATGGGTAATATGGGTCGCTGTCATAGTGATCACATGTTAAAAATTGATGATGTTGAATTAGTTGCTTTATATGATGATTTCGGTACACCAGCTGAAAGATTCAAAGAAGAACATAATTTAACATGTAATGTTTATTCTGATTATGATTTAATGCTTGAAAAAGAAACGATTGACGCAATTTATATATGTCTTCCTCCTTTCTGTCATAATGGACAAGTTGAAAAGGCTGCTAAGAAAGGTATTCATGTTTTCATTGAAAAGCCAATTGCATTAACTCTTGAAAGAGGCAAATCAATGGTTAAAGCTATTGAAAAAGCAGGCGTCATTTCACAAGTCGGTTACCAAATGCGTTTTGGTAATGCAGTTAATCGTTTCTTAGATTTAGTAAAATCTGGTGAAGCTGGTCAACCAATGTTATTCTCTGCATCATATGAGTGCAATAGTTTACACAGTGATTGGTGGAGAGTAAAAGAAAAATGTGGTGGTCAGTTATTTGAACAAGTTATTCACCTATACGATATGGCTCAATACCTAATGGGCAAAGCAAAAGACTGTTCAGGTAGAGTAGCAAACTTAGGTCACAAACAAATTCCTGGATATACAATTGAGGACACTAGTATCGCAAATATTGTGTTTGCGAATGGAACGTTAGGATGTATCACAGGTTCTAACTGTGCTGTTAAAAATGAATGGAATGCGAAATTCAGAATCATTTGTGAAAATTTAACTGCTGATTTCGTTGACCAAAACCATGCAACAATTACATGGACAAACAAAAATGAGGGAAGTGTAGAAATTATTAATGGTACTAATGATGTATCTATGATGGAAGATGTTTATTTCATCAATACAATCAAAGGTAAGAACAAACCATTCGCAACTATTAAGGAAGGATTCGAAGATTTGAAGCTTGTTGCAGCTGTTGTTGAATCTTCAGAAAATGATGGTAAAGTCGTTAGACTTTAACTATAAAAAAGAGGGAGAAAATATATGTTAAAAGAAGTTGTATCACTAGAAATGAGAAAGTGTATTCTTCGTGAATATGAAGATGCACCATTAAAACCAGGCTACGTTAGAGCAAAAGTACAATACGCTGCCGCAAAACATGGCACAGAATTTACACATTTCCGTGGCCAAGATCCATTCTTAGAGAATGACTTTGATGAAGAATATCAATTATTCCGTCCTAGTCAAGCAGCTAAAGATAGACCTTATTTTATGACTCCAGGTAATATGTGGGTTGGTGAAATCTGCGAAATCGGCGAAGGTGTTGAAGGTTACACAATCGGTCAAAAAGTTGCAGGATACGGACCATTCAAATCTACTCATACATTCAAAGCTGGCGAAGAACTTCAAGTACCAGAAGGCATGAGCTGGAAAGCAATTATGTGCTATGATCCTTGTCAATTCGCTTTAGGTGGTGTTAGAGATGGTAATGTTAGACCTGGCGATAACGTTGTAGTATTCGGTATGGGTGCAATTGGTTTGATTGCTGCTCAATTAGCTAAGATTGCTGGTGCTAGACAAGTAATCGTTGTTGACCCAATTGAAAAACGTCGTCAAATCGCTTTAGAGAATGGTGCTGATGTTGCATTAGATTCTCTTGATGGTGATATTGGTCTTAAGATTAAGGAATTAACTGATAAACGTGGCGCTGATGTAATCATCGAAACTAGTGCTAATTACAACGCTTTACAACAAGCTATTCGTGGTGTTGCATATAACGGTAACATTGCTGTAGTTGGTTGGTATAAAGAATGCCATGGTGGCTTAAATTTGGGTAGAGAAGCTCACTTCAATCAACCTAATATCTTAGTTTCACGTGCATGTTCAGAACCTAATAGAGAATATCCTCGTTGGGACTTCAAACGTCTATGTGATGCTTCATGGGAAATGCTATGCAAAGGCATGTTGAAATGCGATAATATCGTAGATCCAGTTGTTTCAATTGAAGAAGCTGCTGAAGCTTATATGGCAATTGAACAAAATCCAAACGAAAGCGTTAAGCTAGGTGTTAAGTTTTAATTAAATAACTAAGTATGAAAGCTCTCGTTATAGAGAGCTTTCATTTATACTATTTATATGAAGGATACTAAGAAAAGAAATATATATAAGACTCCAGTTGTTGCGATGGTGACAGCTTTTTCTAATATGGTTATTTTGAATTTTTTATTCATTGTAACTAGTTTGCCTATTTTTACTATCGGCGTTTCTTATTCTAGTATGTTTTCTGTAATCAAGGAAATGGAAGGTCAAGATATCTATGTAACAAAAAGATACTTTGCCTATTTTAAAGAACAGTTTAAACAAAGTACGAAATGTTTCTTATTACCACTTGGAATATTATTTATTCTATATTTTGAATTTATGATGCTTTATCAAGTAAACGCAAACGTTCCATCTATAATTTATGTATGTTTAATAATTCCGTTTCTTTTTGTGCTTACATATATACCTTGGTTATTATTGCAGTCTTCATATTTCTATTGCACATTTTCTCAACAAATTAAAAATGGTTTTTTGTTGATGATTAGATTTGTTCCGCAAAGTATTTTAATAATGGTATTAACTGCTTTACCATTTATTGCTTTTGCGATGTGGCCAGCTGTTTTCGTCTTTGCTTGGCCAGTATGGTTATTTATGTATTTTGCATCATCTACATCTTGGATATATAAGGCTGTAAGAATTCCAATGAAAAATTTATCTAAACAATTCGAAAAATAAAATGAAAAAAATACTAATATATATTTTAATAATTTCAATTATGAATACTTTAGTTGGCTGTAGTTCAAATAACAATTATAAAGTTGTAACTAGTACTGATTACAACAAAGATATATTCTATCAAAATGATCTAGATCTTATTGGCGCTGATCCTTCGGTAATTTATATAAGTGAAGGAGATCAAGAAGGATACTACTATATGTACATAACTTCTGATGCAATTGAAGTTAGCGGTTATTTAGCTTATCGTTCAAAAGACTTAGTAAGTTGGGAATGCATGGGCACAGCTCTTACTAGTTTCAAAGAAAAAGATGATAATGGCAATACTTATATTGGTTTTGGTATTAATGAATACTGGGCACCAGAAGTAATATATGATAAAGACACTAAGCTTTATTATATGTTCTATACAGCCAATAGTTATGATATTCCTAAAGATGTTGAATACTATTTCTATGGTGACATTGCAGTTAGTGATAAACCTGAAGGTCCATTTGTTCCATACAATAAATACTTTAATAATGAGCCTGTATTAATAAATGAAAAGAAGAATATCTATCTTTATGAACCGATGTTTGATTTCAGTAAGATGGATGAAGATGATCCACTTTACGAAACAAGAACTGATGGTTATATGAAGGTAATTGATTTTTCTCCTTTCATTGATCCAAAGACAGGTAAAAAATATGCTTATTTCACAAGAGATTTATATCCTGAAAAACAGATTGTAACATCTAAGGTTTACGTTATTGGTTTAGATGATGATTTTAAGCCTAAATATGATGATGTTCATTTATTAACTGTTCCAAACAAAATAAGAGTTGACGATAAAACACAAAGTGAAGCCTTAAGTGAAGGCAAAGTAAATGAAGGCGCATTCTGTGTATATCATAACGATAAATATTATTTGTTATATTCAGTATGTTCGTACATGTTAAAAGCATATGCTGTGCATATGGCGGTTGGTGATAGCCCAACTGGTCCATTCACAAAATTACTTCCCGAAGAAGGTGGAGAATTATTGTTTGTGGATGGCAAGACAACGTGGATGGGTGGCACAGGTCATTGCAGCGTTGTAAGTAAAGATGGACACGATTATATCTGTTATCACTCACATCAATGTCGCTTCAATCCGTTCTTTAATCGTGCTGTAGCCATGGACGAATTAAATTGGATTGATAACGGGAATGGCTTGGAGATTATGGTTGCGAATGGTCCAAGCTATGCCTTGCTTCCAAAGACAACCGAAGGCAAGAAAGTAATTTCTTCAAAAGCGACAATTACTTCAGATAATAATCAAACTGATTTGAAGTACTTAAACGATAATGTTATCTTGTTCCATGATTTTCCTTATGAACAAGAGACTAAGTTCAATAGCGGCAAGACTACTATTAAAATTGAATTTGAAGACTATACAAAAGTTGAAGCTATTGCAATATATAACAGTTTCTATAAAGACTTAATGATAGATGAAGTTGAAAACATTAAAATTGATGCGGAAGCTGGAACGATAAAAACAGGAAAGATTGTATTTGATAAAGATAGATATACAAATGAAAAAGGTGTAATTATTCCTGGCGGATCATTTGCGGTAGAATTATTAGATCAGAAAATAAAAGAAATCGAAATCACTATCGATAGCAATAAAGAGTTTGCTTTGTCAGAGATATCTATTATTGGGGAATAACAAACTATATATCATTGCATTATATTAATGACTTTGGTAAGTTACCAAGGTCTTTTTATATAGTGTTAAACATATATTACAATAGAGGTAGAGATATAAAGTATATAGAATCAATATGATAAAAGAACTTAAAACTGAAGAAGTAAAATTGTTAAAACCTTTAATGGAATATTTGGCTATGCATCATAACAATGTATCAACATATTTCAAAGGTAGTTTTCCTTTACACAAAGACGAGGATAGAATTGCAAGGTTTGAAAAAGAGATTAGCGAAGGAACTTCAAAAGCCTACGTATGTTTGGAAGGTGAATTGATAGTAGGTGTTATTAAAATAGATTTTAATGATGATAAAGGTGTCATTGATTACTTTGTAATATTAAAAGAGTATCAAGGAAAAGGATATGGAAAAGCATTGATGGATAAAGCTTTAGAAACGTTCAATGAAAAGAATATTAAAGACATAGAATTGCATGTTGTATATGGAAACGATGCAGTAAAATTCTATGAGAAATATGGTTTTAAGATTCAATCTTATGTTATGGAATTAAAGGAGAGCGACAATGAGTAATAAAGGTCCTATGGCAACAAAAGCGGAACATGTGACATATAATATTTTCTGGCTTGGTCAAAATATTATGTGGGGCTTTGTTTCTTCGTATCTTGCTTCATATTTGAATATGGGGTTAGGACTAGATCCAATAAAAGCTGCTGCAGTACTGCTTGGTCCAAGAATTTGGGATGCAGTTAACGACACCATCTTTGGTTATGTTGTCGATAGATATAGATTTAAGAATGGTCAACAATTTATGCCATGGATTAAGATTGGCACATTTGGAATTGGCATAGTTGGTATTGCTTTGTTTGCGATTCCTAAGTCAATGCCAGATATCGGTAAGATCATCTGGTTTGTTTTGGCTTATGTAATTTTTGATGCTTTATATACGTTCTTAGATGCTCCTGCATTTGCGATGTCAACTGTGATGACTGATGATATTCAAGAAAGAACTGCTTTCATTTCAGGAAATAAATTATTCGCAATGTTAGGTGGCGTTATTGCGACAGTTGCAGTTGGTGTTTTCACTGAAAATTTCGGTTGGTCAATTTCAGCTATCATTTTCTGTGGTGTAGGAAATCTATTGATGGTTCCTTATCTATTCAAGGGTCAAGAAAGAAGGAAACAAACTGAACAAGAAAAGGAAGAGAAGTTCACTTTTAAACAGATGTTTGTTTATATGAAAACTAATAAATATTTATTTATTTGTTTGATTGCTTTCTTCTTGTTTGGTATGACGGCTTTTGAACAACCTATGTCACTATATGTTGCCAAAGTTTGTTTTGGTGGCGAAAGTAATCAATTATATATTGCTGCATGTGCTGCATTACCAGTTATATTAGTTTCATCAATTCTTCCAAAGCTTACTAAGAAATATGATAAATTCTATCTGTTGATTATTGGCTTAATATTCTCAGCTATCGTATCTATTATTTCAATATTTGTAGGTTATAGTAGTTTTATTGTTTCAATTATCTTGATTGGATTAAAGTGCGTTGGTCTAGCTTGTTGGCAAGTTATCATATACATGCTTGTAGCAGATACAACAGAGTATGGAACATATAAATCAGGTATAAGAGCTACAGGTATAACTTTCTCTTTACAAACATTTATTTCAAAATTAAATAGCGCATTTGTGAATTCATTTATGTTATTCTGTATATCTTTTACTGGATATAACGCTAGTTTAGAAACTCAACTTAGTGAAACGATGACAAAGATATGGAATGTCTTTATTATCGTTCCTGCTGTTGGTTATATTGTTGGTATTATTATTCTTGTTTTATTCTATAAACTACGCGTAAATGACGTCCAAATTATGGCTAAATATAATAATGGTGAAATATCTTATGATGAAGCTAATTCGCTGCTAGGGGCAAAATTCGGGGCTCCACACAAGGACTAAATTATGAACAATAAATATCCTCGTCCACAACTAAAAAGAAACAGTTATTTTTCATTAAATGGCACTTGGCTTATGAATGGAATAGAAATAGAAGTTCCATCATGCCGTCAAGAAAAGAAGCTACATTATGAAAAACATTTTAAATATCAAAAGAATAACGATAGAGTAATTCTTCATTTTTCTAAGGTTGATCAAATCGCTAAAGTTTATTTAAATAATCATTATTTGGGAGAACATATTGGTGGTTATCTACCTTTTGAATTTGAAGTAACTGACATCATTAATATTGGTGATAATTATTTAGTAGTTGATGTAATAGATGAACTAGACAAAACATATCCTTATGGCAAACAAACATTAGATCCTAGTGGTATGTGGTATACACCAGTTACAGGTATTTGGTCTGATATGTGGTATGAAGAAGTACCTAATAGATATATCAAGGATATAAAGATAAGCCCTGATTTAAGAGGTGTAGATTTAGACATAACAATTGATGATTTAGGCAAGATTGAAAACAAGCACATAAGAAAAGATATTGATAATCCTATCTTATGGACAAATGACAATCCTCATTTATACTATGAAAAAATAAAAGAATCAGAAGATGAAGTTGAGATATATTATGGTTTACGTACCATCAATATTCAAAATATAAACGGAATAAATAGAGTGTGTTTAAACAACAAACCAATAATATTAAATGGATTATTAGATCAAGGTTATTGGAAAGATACATTGTTTATTCCAAACGCTGATAATGGATATGAAATTGATATTATCAACGCAAAAGAATTAGGTTTCAATTTATTAAGAAAACATATCAAGATTGAAACAGAACAATTCTATTATGATTGTGACCGTCTTGGAATGTTGGTAATGCAAGACATGGTAGAGAATGGTGAATATAAATTCTTTAGAGATACAGTTCTTCCTACCATTGGAATCAATATCAAAGACAATGTGACAGAATTAGATTCAAGAATGAATTTCTTTATTGAACACAGCAAAGAAACAATAAATAATTTATACAATCATCCATGCATTATTGCATATACAATTTTCAATGAAGGATGGGGACAATTTAATGCCGACAAGATGTATGAGATATGCAAATCAATAGATAATAGTAGATTATATGATGCAACATCAGGTTGGTTTAAACAAAGCAAGAGTGATTTTGATTCATTACATATCTACTTTAGAAACAAGCATCTTACACCAAAGACTAGACCATTATTGTTATCAGAATGTGGTGGCTATGTTTATTCTGTAGATAACGCAAAAGCTAAATGGGGCTATGCGATATGTAAATCAAAACAAGAACTCACAGATAAGATAATTAAGATGTATGAGAAAATGGTAATTCCTAGTATTGAAGATGGATTATGTGGTGTTATCTTTACGCAAATATCTGATGTTGAAGGAGAGATAAATGGCTTATACGGTTTTGATCGAAAAATCTTAAAAGTAGATAAAGATAGAATAAAAAAGATTTCTGATACTGTTACAAAATATTTAGAAAGATGAAAGGGAGATTATTATGGACCATTTTAGAACACAATATGAAAAATTGTATGATTCAGATCAATATTATTGGGGATTAGAACCAGCTGATTTTTTATCATCACTATTAGAAGTTGTTGATAAAGAACCAAAAGATATAAAAGTATTAGATATCGGCTGTGGCGAAGGCAAAGATGCTGTATATATGGCAAAGCAAGGTTGCCAAGTTACAGGCTTTGATATTACAGAATCTGGTGTTAGAAAAACAAAGTTATTAGCAGAGAAAAACGGTGTTGAAATTAATGCATATGTGGATGACATCAATACATTTAAAACTAACGAAAAATTCGACATCATCTATTCGACTGGCACAATTCAATATTTGTTTCCTGAAAATATTAATTCTTTCTTTGAAAAGATAAATAATATCACAAACATTGGTGGCATCGTCTATTTCAATGTATTTGTTGATAAACCATATTTACCGCTTCCACCAGATTGGGATAAAGAAGAGAAGATGTGGAAGACAGGTGATTTGTTCACTCATTTTAAAGATTGGGAGATCTGCAAAATTGATGAAGTTACATTTGAAGATAACGGTGGTGGTATAAAACACTATCATTGTATGGATAATATTTTGGCAAGAAAAAAGATATAAGGGAGAATCCGAATGAAAGAGATTGATATTAAAGATTTAAACAAGTATGTTGATCCATTAGCTACAGAACATGATCCTGCTATTGTTATGGTATCGGACGAGAACGAAACTAACGGTATGACAATAGGTTGGGCAGGATTTGGTGTACTATGGAAAAAACTAATGGCTACTGTTTATATTCACAAACTTAGATATTCAAAACACATTTTTGATAACGCTAAATATTATGCAATTTGTTATATGAAGCCTGAACATAAAGATGTTGTTAAGTATTTCGGAACAGTATCAGGCAAAGATGAAGACAAAATCAAAAATTGTGGCTTAGAAGTAGTCTACGATTTAGCTCCGTATTTTAAAGATGCTAGAGCAGTTGTGATATGTCGAATTATGGGCCAATCTGATTTTGATATCAATCATGTTGATGAAGGTGTTAAGAATTGGTATCAACTAGAAGGTGTTCATAGTCAATATTATGGTGAAATCGTTAAGATTTTAGTTGACTAATTGATATAATGGTAGAGTAGAAAAAGAGGTAAATATTATGGCTATTGAAGCAGGCGATTTTAAAACAGGATTAACATTATTAATAGACGGTGACCCATGGGTTGTCCTAGATTTCCAACATGTAAAACCAGGTAAAGGCGCTGCTATTTTAAGAACAAAGATGAGAAATCTTAAATCTGGCGTAACATTGGAAAGAAACTACAATGCCTCAACAAAATTTGAAGGCGCAACAATCGAAAAGAAGAAAGCTACTTTCTCATATTCATCTGATGGTACTTACTATTTTATGGATCAAGAAACATATGACACTTATGAATTAAATGAGGATCAAATTGGTTTTAAAAAGTATTTCATTTTAGATGGTATGGAAATTATGATGGTCTTCTTTGAAGGAAATGTATTAGATATTTCATTACCAGATAAAGTTGAAGAAAAATTAGTTGAATGTGAACAAGCTGTAAAAGGCGATACTGCAACAAACGCTTTAAAGAATGCCGTTACAGAAACTGGTTTACAAGTTAAAGTTCCAATGTTTATCAATGAAACTGATACTATTATTCTTTCAACTGCTGATGGAAAATACGCTGGAAGAGCGTAATCTTCATTAATAAAACCAAATTAAAATAGAGCTTGTCTAATGTGACAAGCTCTTTTGTTATTCTACAGAAGTAGCTACTGGTCTATAATCTTTCTCATGATGTTCATGATGAATGACATCACCAGGGAATTCGTTTGTTTCAATATAAGTAGCACTCATAGTCATATCATTACTTGATGTGTAAGAGTATACATATAATTTATCTTTGTAGCCAATAGCAGCAGGCCTTAATAAAGGGCTATTACTTGCACGAATATTTAAAGAAATAGCTTCTTGAGGATTTCCGTTTTCATCTATTGGAATGAAATAAGTATCAGATTTATTATCTTTGCTTGTTGGTCCTACTACGATGATGCCACCTTGTACGGCTGCAATTCCATAATACATATCTTTCATTTGTTCAACGAATTCTTCAAATTTGTATTCTTCTTTTGATGAGTATCTAGGACCAAATTCTTCATCTTCAATTGTACAAACTAGTCTTTCAACACTTGATACGGTTTCTCCAGCTAATCCTGGAACTGTACCACCTGATACCCATATGTCTTTGCCGTATACCGCAACATTTGGTGACATTCTTTCGGTTCCACCATAAGTGATGAACGATTTACTTTCTTCATCCCATTTCAAGATTTTACTGTTGGTTGCTCCAACTAGATATAATTCATCATTGATATTGGCTAAAGTAAAATTGTCGGCAGGGATTTCAACATTATATTTCTTATCTATTTTCCATTTATCATGTTCATCCAAAGTAAGCATACAACCAAGATGTTCTTCAACAGATGAGCTTGCAATCAAGACATATAGTTTTTCTTTGTATGCAGTTGCGGAATAATAACGTATATTTTTTATACCTGCTTTATTAATCAGATCTATAGGAAGCTTAATCACCTCCCATTTGCCATCGTTTATTCCATAACGAACCATCTTATCAGGAATAGAGTCAAGTTCACCTTGATATTTTGCAGGTACATCAGATACTTGTTGAAGAAAATAAATATGATTATTATATGCCGTTAAGCTACAACCATCATATGTACCTAACACTTCTTTTATTTCTTCTGGTATTTTAACTTCGTTAGTATCAAAATATTCATAATTGCTATTATTTCCTAATTTAAAATTCTTTGTAGGAGAATATCCGTATTCATTAGCTATTTTAATTATTGCGTTTCCGCCAACAAAATCTTTAGGAAGATAAGCAATAACAGAACCATCATCTCTTTGCTTATATTGTATTTTTGTAAAACTATTATCATCTTCTGGTTTGTATTCAACATCTAATATTTTTCTAAAGAAACTACCAGAAATTTGTATTTTATTATTTGATAATATTTTTATTTCTTCGATGTATGGAGTAAGCTTTTTGCCTAACGCCCTATCAACATTAGCGATACCACCAGAATTGCATTTTCCTTCACAAGTTGGCAGTTTTTGAACGCTAGCTAAAATACGTTCTACAACCTCATCTGCTTTCATATTTGGGTATGTTCCAAATATAACCGCAGCTTCTCCTGCAACAGCAGGGCAAGCCATTGATGTGCCAGACATAAATACATACGGTACTAAGCCATTACCCATTGCAAACATGTCTAAATATAAATCATAATCTTTCACACTTTCATATGCATCGTTTTGTAAATCGAAAGAAATTTGCAGATAGAAATTTTCCCAATCCACGTGCCAGTTCTTTTCTTGGTCAATATCCCAATCTCCAGTGAAATCGGTTAAGTCGATATAAGTACTTCCCCATCCTGTTGCTGAAGATCCTTGATATATACTAAACGATCCATTATATCTATATTCTGTACCATCATCAGCAACTAGAGGGATATGATACGATGTCAAGAAGAAATCCATTCTGCCATTTTTAAGTGGCAAGAATTTGAAGGCCAAATATTGTGGCTTTTCTTCTAATGAAGATAAATCAACATAATCTGAAGAAAGCAGCAATGAAGAAGAAGCCGTAGATTCCGTTGGCAATTTTTTAATTAATTCTGAAGGAATACACAAACAATTTCTATCATCATATCCCATATTATGTTTTTCTATTGCGCCACTAGAAATTAGACCATTAAAAGTTAGATACTCTTTTTCTTTATCAAACGTTTGTAAGATAACCGGATCTTTATCAAATTCAGGGTAGTAATTTAATTCGTTCTCAGTGTAAGGAAATTCTTTGACATCAGTAGAAATAATCATTGTACCTGGTGCATATATGTCGACATGATTTTGTCCATAACAAGAAAATTCTGAAATTGTACCATCAGGATTTATGGCTCCAACAATGATAGCGTATGGATTGTCAGCTAAAGCTGATGCGTTTTCTGCTGTTTTATCATCGTCATTGTATGAATTACCTGCAGAGAAAACAGAAACAACATTATATTTTTCGCCTAATTCGTACACAAGTTTATTTAAAATATTTGAACTAATTGAACCAGTTCCCCAAGAGTTGGATGTTACTTTTACTGGGACACCTGCCTTGCATGCTGCAATTACATATTCAAAGCATGCCACAAACGAAGAAAAACAATCATCGTGACGAACAGACATTATCTTTGCATTTGGTGCAACGCCAGATATTCCTTTATCATTCCATAAAGCGCCAATAATACCTGCACAGTGAGTTCCGTGATTTCTTTCTAAATAGAAGGTTTCTTCGTCCCCTCCACCACAATTATTGAATCCAAATTTGTCAGCATTTGGATAAGTATGCCATAAACCTATATCTCCTGGGTCTTGCCATATGTTCAAATCTTCTTGAGTATAATCAACGCCGCAATCTATTACGGCTACAACAACCTCTTGTAAGTTAGTATCAGTTTTATTCCAGTCGCTATAACCCATATCGATACCTTTGCCAGTTCCCAGCATTCGGCCATCATTGTTCATGCTCCATTGATATCTTGTTGCATCTGCAATTTCTTCTTCTTTAGATATATTTTCAACAAGTAGCGCAACTGTATCGTCTATTTCTTCTTCAATTTCAGGAGTTTCTTCTCCTTTAATCCAGTTAGGCTCTACATCACTAACTAGTTCGTTTTCTTTTAGTAACAAGATTAATTCTTCGCTAGATAATTCTTCATCTCTAATTAAGTAAATATTGCCATCTTCTAATTCACCTAATAATTCATATGTTTGATTATTTTTAATTACTAAATCAATATCACGAGTAATAATGATTGCTTCATGTTCAACATATTCACCTATATTTATTTCATTATTTTCAGCAACAATTGGTTTTGTCGAAATTGCTGTGATTAATAATAAAGCATTAATAAATAAGCATAATATTTTTCTTGTATTTTTCATTTCTAACTCCTTTGATATTGATTAATATGATGTCCTTAATTCTATTATAATTTAATTAAGGGGTGGCATTAAGTATGAATAATAAAGTATGTGTAAAGATTAATTGCTATAAAGGCTTTTCTTATGATGAAACATTGGATGGAGTTAAGAATGCGGGATTTAAATATGTTGAGCTTTCAACATCAAAAGGCAACTCTTTAAATCTTAGACAAGATTCATCGACAGAAGAATTAGAGAAACTAAAAAATGATTTAACGATAAGAGGATTAAGAGCTATCGCTATTGGTGGCAATAGTTATTTACTAGATGATGATACTTCAAAGATTTTAGCAAATATCAAATTAGCAAAATATTTTGGTTGCAAATATATTGATACAACAATGTTTAATGCCCATGCGGAAAATGGTGTTTCGTTTAAAGAAGAAGATGTTATCAGTCACATTAATTTCTATATTCCATATCTAGAAGAAAATGATTTGGATTTAGTTATTGAACTTCATGGGAACTATGCTTCAGGTAAAATACTTAGACCAATATTAGATAAAGTTAATAACAAGCATGTTCATATCAATTTTGATACAGGCAACGCTTTATATTGGGGCAAACTATCCGTTGAAGAAATGGTCAATGATTTTAAAGAAAGTGTCGATTATGTTTCCTTCATGCATCTAAAAGATAAACTTGGAAAGATTGATGAATGGAATTTCCCAGCATTAGGTAGTGGCTATATTCCTTTCAAAGAAATCTTTGAATATCTTAGAAACAAAAACAACAGTTCCACTTTAACTGTTGAAATTGAATTTACTCCTGAGGGAGTTAAAGATGTTAAAGAAGTTGATAAAGCATTGATTGATAGTTATAACTTCTTGTCTTCTTTAGGATTAAATATTTAAAAAATAGCCCGTGGGCTATTTTCTTTTAATCATATATTTTTCATCAACTTTCATCATGTCGATAGTGATGTTTGGTTTATTATCACCATGGAAATCACTTCCGCCAGTGATGATTTTGTTGTTGGCTGTTGCGACATCTACTAGGTGAAGAGAATTTTCTAATGTTGCGCTTGGGTGATAACATTCAATGCCATCGACAAGTTTAACTACTTCATTTAGGAAATCATCAATTGGACCAACATCTTCATACTCATATGGATGGGCTATTACGGCAATACCACCGTCTTCATGAATTGCATCACATGCTTCAGCTAAAGAGATAGTCTTAGTTTCAACGTATGCTTTACAATGTTCACCAACATAATTCTCAAATCCTTCTTGAATTGATTTAATGATGCCTTTTTCTTTTAATGCCATGCATATATGAACACGATTGATAGTGCCTTTCGCAAATTTACTTAAGTCTAATAAATCTAAATCAACGCCCATATCGTTAAGATTTTCTATCATTTCCATGATAGCCATTTTCTTGTAGGCATTTTTTTCTTTGATGATGAAATTTACATTGCTGTAATCAGAACCATTAGGGAAATAGCCTAATAGATGAACTTCAGATCCTTTATAGTCAACAGAAAGTTCAATGCCTACAACAAAATCAATGTCAGAAATCTGACTTCCTATTACCGATCCCTTTAAAATGTTGTGATCAGTTATGGCGATTTGTTTTAAACCTAGGGCTTTTGCTTCGGCAATTATTTGTTCAACAGTATATGTTCCGTCGCTATATACTGAGTGCATGTGTAAATCTATCATCCTTATAAATTATAACTTATTATGGTTCAAAGATTAATAGTTCATGAGATAATTACTGTATGCTAAGTTTTGAATATGATGTATACCGTAATGAAGAATTTGGGTCGGTTTTTTGTAAAGTATCAATAGAAGATTTCTTTAAATCTGGCTTTGCCTTAGGAGATAGTGTTGATGTCGAGTTTTCAACAGGCTACAAGATAGAAGATGTACCAATTTATGATGGTTATTATGTGAAAATTGATGCTCCACTAGTATTAACTTTGACCACTTCATATACTGACGTCTTGATTGCCTATAACTATGGACCGGTTCTTTATGATTGTCTTGGTTTAAAACAAGGCGATAAATGTCGTATTACTTTAAGAGAAAAGGGCAAATATAAGAATGTAGTTGACTCTATTGATGTGACTTATTCAACTAATCCTAATGATTATAAATGTATTGAGGACTATACAAATTTTAGGCTTTTAAATGGTGGAAGATTAAAGAAGAATTATATTTATAGATCGGCTTCTCCTTGTGGCAAGTTATTTATTAGAAGTGATTACGTTTCTAAGATGTATGAAAAGCATAATATTGCCTATGCAATAAATTTAACTGATAGTGAAGAGATAGTTGATAAAATTTATAACAATAAGGAACTTATTTCAGAATATTGGCGTAAATTATATCAAAATAACAAAGTATGTATTAATAGACTTAAAGCAAATTACAGAACAAAGGAATATGGAAGATTAGTAGCTAAATTATTTAGAAAGATAATTGCACTAGATGAGCCAAACTTCGTTGTCCATTGCTATGAAGGAAGAGACCGCACAGGGTTAGTTTGTTTTATTCTGCAAGTTTTAGCTTCATGTAGTAGCGAAGAAGTCGAAGATGAATATATGGAAAGTTTTAGATGCTTCAATAATATTTCAAAACATTTAGACTTTAATAAATATCGTGTACATCGTGAAATCTATTATGATGATTTAGTTCGTAACATTTGTAAAGTTGA
>JAGHUL010000043.1 GCA_018064825.1 Candidatus Colivicinus equi | reverse complement strand
TTGGAAGAATGCTTATATGGCGTTTTAGTTGTCTCAGCTAATGAAGTTGCTAATGCAATTGCCGAATACGTAAGTGGTGACATCGATTCTTTTGTTGAACTTATGAATAAGCGGGCTCAGGAATTAGGATGTGTTGATTCACATTTTAACAACCCACACGGGTATTCTGATCCTGATCACTATACTTCAGCTTATGACCTTGCAATGATAGGAAAAGAGTTTTTTGACAATGAGCTACTCTCTAGAATTTCTAGAACTCCTACATATCACTGGTATCCTACAGATTATCAGCCAGATGATATAGTCCTTGGTTCTACAAATTACTTTATGAAGGGACGTAAATACTGTGAGGGATTAATTGGTTCTAAAACCGGTTTCACAGATGAGTCCCGCCAGTGCCTTGTTACAGCATGCCAAAGAAATGGACTCAAGCTTATATGTGTAGTAATGAGTGAAGAAACTCCCTATCAGTATGATGATACACTTACGCTTTTTAATTATGGATTTAGTAATTTTGATTTACTAAAGGTAAGTGATTATGAAACCAGATACACCATTACTAAAGAATCTTTTTTTCATTCCGATTCTGATGTATTTGGTAATTCAGACGACTTTTTAGTCTTAGATGATGTTTCTAAAATTATTGTTCCGAGTACGCTTTCTTTTGCTGACCTTGATTCAAAAGTTGATTACAGCAACTCACAGGATAATATATTAGCTACAGTAAAATATAGCTACAATAATGTTTATCTAGGCTCCGCTTCATTATTGTTCGTAACTGATGATGATGACGTATTTACCTTTGATGAAAACTATATAGAAACAGATGAAACTGAAGAAGAACCTACATTTATCTACATTAATCACATAATATATGGCATTATTTCTATAGCGGTTTTATTTATTGTAATTACATTTTTACATAAAATATTATCTAATTTCCACTTTGGTGGTGTTTCTTCAAGAAGATCAAGCAAAAGAAGAAGACGTAGAAAATCAAAGTACACTGTAGACAAAAAAAGAATGAAGCAAAAGAAGCCTTCACGAAGCACTAATTACATTGATTTTAAATAGTAAAAGGATTCCATCAGGAATCCTTTTTATTATTTAATATATGATAGCTCCCATACATCAGCATATGTACCAAGTGGATCTTCTGACAGTATGCACATTAATACAAAACATTCATATGGATTTTGAACGTATAATTTTCCCATATAACATTTTAATAATATATTGTTCGTAGACTCTAAAAACTCAGTAAATCTTTTATTAGCATTATCATACTCTTCAGCTCTTTGTGAGAATATGAAGAAATTCAAAGTAATTAAGTCAAATCTGCTTATATCAGATTTTCCTGTTAATACTTCGCCTATATGCTGCCTGCTAAATCTTCTTCCTTGAAACTGCTCATTTAATGAAGATGCTTTTGATGGTGTAAGATTTCCATGTCTGTCTACTGGAATTGCTGCACAGATTATTTTTTCGAAATCACTCTCAGTAATATCATCTTTTGTATATGTCTTATTATCATCCTCTGTTTCGTTATATAGTTTAGCAATCAGTTCACGTGATTCATCATACAGCTTCATAAAGCAATCTTTTGTAGTCATGCTTATAAAAGAAGTATTTCCATTTACCTTAAGCCTTGTAAGATAAAGCATTAATGCATATTCATCATTGATTGACTGCATACTGCTTCTAAGGCCTATAGTATAGTCACTGTAAGCAACATTAATAGTCATATCTTCTATATTGTTATTACAATATATATCCCATAGTTTTTCATATTTGTGAAATCCATATCCGTTTTTATAACAATACCAGCATATTACTTCAAATGGATCCTTTGGATTAATTCCAGGTTCTCTTAATGCTTTTGTCAAAAACATATTTACATCATCAACACTCATATTAAGTCCAAACCCAAGAATAAATACGACTTTTCTTTTTACAGTTTTTTGATTGAGCCAGTTTTTAGACAACGCACTTAACTTAGCAGAAGTTATTTCAAAGGACTGAGGAGTACTATTATCAGAAAATGAATATCTTATTATCTGCTGATAAGTCTGATCTGTAACCTCTTCAAACGGAATATCAAGTTCGGCTTTTCTATATATATATCTTTTTAAATAATCACCAAATGAAATAAATTTAAGCTTTTTTTCTAAAGAATTATATATAAGCTTAGCATCCATGTTTTTAAACATGATATCATCAACTGTCTCATACAATGATTCCCATGCCATATTTGTATAATCCAGTTTATCGTTTTCCAAATAATCCATTACATATCCACTTTCTATTTGTTATTCAAATAATAATCATCGCCATCTAATATAATTTCCATTAATTCATTAGTATACTTATCATATACCATTCTTACTAACCTATATTCATCAATCATAGTAGTGACTCTTTCATAGCTTATTTCGTTTTTCCCATTATAATCATTTTCAAAAACTATTTCTCCAAAATAATTATCTACAAATACAGAATCGCTCATTAATTTTTCCAGCTTTTCAAAAGAACATTCTGATCTATCTTTATACATTATTTCAAAGTCACAGACATTAATTAAATCTGCTGCATAGCTGTTTTTACTAATTTTTGAAAGTTTTTCTTTGGCCTCTTTATATTCATCAGCTTCCATTAATTGTGCTGCTTCTCTTATTATTTTATCATTACCTATTAATCCATCATACTCAGATACATCGTAATAATTCTCACCATTCATGTGCGTTGCGATTCTATGATGTACTAAATTACCTTCTCTATCATATCTGATTTCATAATATGCAAGTTCACCCTTATAACGAGTACCAGTTATTGTTACTTCAACTAATGTCCATTTATCATTAAATTCTTTATAGAACATTCTGGTAGTATTTGTTCCCGAAAATGTAACATTAATAAAATCATAGAATTCACCTGTTCTATAATCCCAGGCAGTTGAATCAGTTCCCCTTTCGCCTGGATTTAAAAAGGTGTCTACAAATTCCTCATTTTTTAATACGTGGGCAATAAACTTACCTGCCTTTTCATATTCACCATGATTTATCATATCTATTGCAATAAGATATAATTCATATTCTGAATAATCGCCCTTTATAACGTCATAATAAGTAATATCTTTATAGTAATTAGGGTTGCCTCCTGTTAGTTCACTATACTTTTTTTTGGCATCTGCAACAATCTTTCTGTTTATTTCATAATCAATTGTCTGATTTTCTTTGTAAAGATCAATTTCATATTCTACCTCTTCGATTTCTTCTACTGCTTCAAAAGATGGCTCGATATCAGCAGTGTTATTATCGTTCTTATTTAAAAAATAGAAAACAGTTTCTATTGCAATCAATAGAATTATTGCAATAAAGATAATAATATTGTCTTTTCTTTTATTTTTTACTTTTTTAGGCTTTTCCTGTGGAACTTCTATAATAACATTCTCTTCTTTAGGCTCGTCTCGATGAGTCATAATTTTCATCAGCTCAGCCTTCATTTCAGATGGCTTTCTATATCTGTTATTAGGATTAGCATCACAGGCTTTTAAAATTACTTTTGCAACCTTTTCAGAAGCATTACATGGCTTTGGTAGCTGTTCTCCCTTTAATCTTCTTTCTGTTGCAAGCTTTCTTTCGCCTGGACTAAGTAACTGCTTATCGCTTTCAAGGAATGGCATTTTGTTTCCATTCATTAATTTATAAAGCACCAGACCAAGAGAGTATATATCTACTCTTATATCATAATCTGCTGATCCATTTGCAACTTCTGGAGACATATAGTTCATGGTACCTTTTCTTGAAAGACTCATTGTCATATTTTCAAGATTTCTTGCGATACCAAAATCTCCTAATTTAAAGTCACCAAAGGAATTAACCATGATATTTTCAGGCTTAATATCTCTATGAATAATATTTTTCTTCTGACATGTATCTAAAACATTACATATATCAATTCCAAGCTTAATTACTTCCTTTTCGGTTAACTCCTTATCACATAAGAATTCATTAAGTGGAGTGAGTAATTCCATTCTGATGAAAATGTCCCATCCTAAACCTTCTTCTTTAGGAATTACTTTATAATCCTCTATATTTACAACATTTAAGTTGTCTTTAAGTGATTCCATTAATCTAATTTCAGAAACACACTCATCTACAACACTTTTTAAGTACACTCTTGCGTCGTCTAAGGTTAATCCTTCATAGAATAATTCATCAACTTCACAATTATCAGCTGGTATAGATATTATTTTTATAGCAGAATATGTTTCGATTCCATAATCATTTCTTACAGCTTTATAGACTTCTCCATAAGCTCCTCTGCCTATTCTTTTTTCAATTTTCCATTCTGGCCAAATATTATTAAGCTCGATCATAGTTTCCTCACCTTATTCCAATGCTATGAAAATGAATGTTATATTATCTTTTGCACCTTTATTTAATGCTTCTTGCAAAAGAACATGTGCTACCTTCTCATTATTTTTAGATACAATTTTTTCTATTTCTTTTTCTGATAGCATATCTGATAATCCATCAGAACATATCAGGTATTTATCTTTTGATTTGTACTTTATACTTTTTATTTCAGGTTCTATTATTAATTCATCAGGTCTTATACCTATATGCTGATATAAAGCCGGCTTAGCTTTTCCATACGCTATATCAACATGATCAACAGATATTTGAGATATTATATTCTCGCTAAATCTATATATTTTACTATCACCAAGATTAAGCAGGTTAATTATATTTTCTTCAAAAGAAAGAATTGCAGCTGTCGTTCCCATATAGTCTATTTCATTTTTATCCATATAGTCACATATATTTTTATTAGCAAGCATACAATTTTCTTCTAAAGTTTTTTTGTTATCTTTAAAGGTTTTTGCAGCAATATAAGAAGCTACTTCTCCTTCCTTTTCACCACCTAAACCATCAAATACTCCAAAAATCTGTTTATCTTCTGTATATGTACTCCCTTTTTTTATTTCTATATTTTCATGAATTTGTGGCAGAATTTCACTATTAACTATTAAGTTATCCTGATTCTTTTTTCTTCTTAGTCCTATATTACTTACATAGTAATAATCTATTTTATGTGCCACTTTATATTCCTCTTGTATTAAGTATAATATTCTTTATTATTATTTTGTAATTATGATTTTACAATAAAAGACTCCGGAAACGTTGTTTCCGGAGTTTAAATTTATTCTTCCTCTTCTTCAACAGGTAATGTTACTTCATCATCAAAATAACTATCCTGTTCAGGAATATCTTCTAGTGCTTCATCAATGTTGTCATATTCCTGACTTCCATCTGAAACTTTTTCTCTTACCTTGGCAATCTTTGCAACTGTAACTCCTTCTTTTAAGTCAATTAGCTTAACTCCAGAAGTTATACGTCCTATCGATGATATTTCTGACATTCTAATCTGAATAATTATTCCAGTAGAAGTAATCATCATTATTTCATTATCATCTGTGACAGCTTTAACACCTACTACATCGCCTGTTTTTTCGGTAATCTTATAGCACTTAACACCCTTACCGCCACGTTTTTGTACCTTAAATTCTTCAAGATATGTACGCTTTCCTATACCTTTTTCGGCTACTATCAGTAATGAATCTCCTTGGTGATCTAACTGCATTCCTACAATTTCATCCTGATCATCAAGATTCATACCAATAACACCCATGGAGGTACGGCCAGTATTTCTTACATCTGTTTCCTCAAATCTTATACACATACCATATTTAGTTACTAAGAAAATATGTGAATTAGAATCTGTTAACTTTACTTCAATTAATTCATCATCATCTCTTAAATTAATTGCAGCAAGTCCATTCTTTCTTACATGAGAAAACTCGATTACGGGAGTCTTCTTTACAATACCCTTCTTGGTAACCATAAATAGATTCTTGTGCTCTTCATATTCTTTTATAGGAATAATAGCACTAATCTTTTCACCTGGATTTAACTGTAATAGATTTACTATTGCTGTTCCTCTTGCAGTTCTGCTTGCTTCAGGTATTTCATATGCTTTTAATCTATATACTCTACCAAAGCTTGTAAAGAACATTAAATAGTGATGAGTAGTTGTCATTAAAAGATCTTCAATATAATCATCCTGTATTGTATTAATTCCCTTGATTCCCTTTCCACCTCTATTTTGAGCCTTAAAGTTGTCAACGGTCATTCTCTTAATGTAACCAACATTTGTCATGGCAATAACAGTGTTTTCATTAGGAATCATATCTTCGTTTGTAATATCAAACTCGTCAAATCCTATTACACTCTTTCTATCATCACCATATTTATCAGAAATAATTGTAATCTCATCTTTGATAACACCAAGCAATAGCTTTTCATCAGCTAATATAGCTTTTAATCTTGATATAAGCTTTACTAATTCTTCGTGTTCATTTTGGAGTTTTTCACGTTCCAAACCTGTTAACGCACGAAGTCTCATATCAACAATTGCTTGTGCCTGTACTTCAGAAAGCTTAAATCTTTCGATTAATTTTTCTTTGGCCTCCTGAGTATTAGCACTATGTCTGATAATACTAATTACTTCATCGATATTATCAAGAGCAATCAATAAGCCCTGTAAGATGTGATCTCTTTCCTCGGCTTTATTTAGTTCAAATTTAGTTCTACGAGTTACTACTTCTTCCTGATGTTTAAGATAATACTTTAACATATCAAGAAGGCTCATAACCTTTGGTTCATTGTTAACTAAGGCTAACATGATGATACCGAAGGTATCCTGTAACTGTGTATGCTTATATAATTTGTTAAGTACAATATTAGGATTAACATCTCTTCTAAGTTCAATGACTACTCTCATACCTTCACGGCTGGATTCATCACGAAGATCTGTAATACCATCAATTTTCTTATCTTTAACAAGTTCAGCTATTTTTTGAATTAATTTAGCTTTATTAACAAGATATGGAAGTTCGGTAACAATAATTCTATTCTTACCGTTTGCCATTGTTTCAATATTAGTTACGGCACGAACATATACTTTTCCACGTCCGGTTCTGTATGCTTCTTCAGCACCACGTGTTCCTAATATAATACCACCTGTAGGAAAATCAGGAGCTTTTACAATTGGAAGTATTTCTTCAATATCTGTGTCTCTGTCTTCTTCAATTTTATTATCAATTAATTTAACAACAGCCTTAGTAATTTCACGAAGGTTATGAGGTGGTATGTTTGTTGCCATACCAACTGCAATACCTGTCGTACCATTTACTAAAAGATTTGGATATCTTGAAGGAAGAACTACAGGTTCTTTTTCTGTGTCATCAAAGTTTGGTACAAAATCAACTGTATCTTTATTAAGATCAGCTAATAATTCCATGGAAATTTTTGAAAGACGCGCTTCAGTATAACGCATTGCAGCAGCGCCATCACCATCCACTGAACCAAAGTTTCCATGACCGTCAATAAGTGGATATCTCATTGACCAATCCTGAGCCATGTTTACTAATGAGCCATAGATAGAACTATCACCATGTGGATGATATTTACCCATTGTATCACCGACGATACGGGCACTCTTTCTGTGAGGCTTGTCAGGACCATTATTCAATTCAATCATTGAATAAAGAATACGTCTTTGTACTGGCTTTAAACCATCTCTTACATCGGGTAATGCACGTGACGCAATAACGCTCATGGCATAATCAATGTAAAAGGTCTCCATTCTTTCTTTAAGATCAACTTCCTGAATTTTATCAATTTCAGGAAGATCAAAAATCTGATCGTCCATTCTATTTTTCCTTTAATATGCTTTTAGCTTATATCAAGATTTTTAACAAATTTTGCATTTTCTTCGATGAATTCACGTCTTGGCTCAACCTTATCACCCATTAATGTTGTAAATGTAAGGTCTACTTCTGACTCAGTTTCTTCATCCATGCATACTTTTAATAAAATTCTGTTTGCAGGATCCATTGTTGTTTCCCACAACTGTTCAGCATCCATTTCTCCTAAACCTTTGTAACGCTGAATTTTATTATTATTATCTCTTCCAACTTCACGTAAAATCTTATCAAGTTCTTCATCAGAATATGCATA
>JAGHUL010000100.1 GCA_018064825.1 Candidatus Colivicinus equi | reverse complement strand
GTTCATTATTTATTAACCGGTAATAAAGTAATGGGCATTGGTGAAGCAAGTGGCATGTTTCCAATTGATTCTAAGTCATTGAATTATGATGAAGACATGTTAAAAAAGTTTAATGAATTAGAAGAAGTTAAAGCATATAATTTTGATTTAAATAACTTATTACCAAAAGTACTAGTTGCTGGCGAAGATGCTGGAACATTAACTAAACAAGGTGCGTTATTTTTAGATCCTAGTGGCGAATTTGAAGAAGGAATAAAAGTTGTGCCATGTGAAGGTGATGCAGGCACTGGCATGGTTGCTACAAATTCTGTAAGAGCTGGAATTGGGAACGTTAGTGCTGGCACATCTGATTTTGCGATGGTTGTTGTAGACGAGCTTCCAAAAGTTCATAGAGAAATAGATATGGTTACAACCCCAAGCGGCAAACCTGTCGCAATGGTACATTGTAACAACTGCACAAGCGATATAAATGCTTGGGCTAATATTGTCAAAGAATTATTAGAGGCATTTGGATATAGCGTAGACACAAGCACTTTATTTACCACGTTATTTAATAAAGCACTAGAAGCTGATAAAGATGCTGGTGGAATGATATCTTTCAACTACTATTCAGGAGAAGGCGTTACTAATTTTGATGAAGGTAGAATCGTTCAATTAAGAAAAGCTGATAACAAGTTTAATCTTGCGAACCTTATGAGAAACAATTTAATGAGTGCACTTGCTACGCTAAAAATCGGTTTAGACATCTTGATAAATGAAGAAGGAGTCAAGATTGATAAACTATATGGTCATGGAGGATATTTTAAAACACCAACTGTGGGTCAAACTATTTTATCTGCAGCATGTAATTCGCCTGTATCGGTAATGAAAACTGCTGGCGAAGGTGGCCCATATGGCATGGCACTACTTTGTGCATATAGTATGTGGAGAGATGATAATGAATCATTAGAAGATTATTTAGATAACAAGGTATTTAAAAATTGTGAATCTATTACATTAACTGCAACAAAAGAGGATGTAGAAGGATTCAATAAGTATTTAGATACATATAAAAAAGCTTTAGCAGTGCAAGAATGCGCAATAGAAAACTATTAGGTGATTAAAATGTTAGAACAATTAAAACAAAAAGTATTTGAAGCAAATTTATTATTACCAAAATATCATCTTGTATCTTTTTCTTGGGGCAACGTATCAGAAATTACAGAAGATAGAAAATATGTAGTGATTAAGCCAAGTGGAATACCATATGAAAATATGAAAGTTGAAGATATGGTAGTAGTTGATATAGACGGCAATGTAGTTGATGGAAAAATGAAACCATCTAGTGATTTGTTAACTCACTTAGAGATATACAGAAACTTTATTGATGTAAAAGGCATATGCCATACACATTCAACATTTGCGACATCATGGGCTCAAGCGTTAAAAGATATTCCTGCATTAGGAACAACACATGCGGATACCTTTTATGGAGATGTTCCTTGTACAAGATTAATGAATAAAGCCGAAATAGAAAATGACTATGAATTAAATACAGGTAAAGTAATAGTCGAAACTTTTGATAAAAGAAATATAGACCCTATTCAAATACCAGGTGTAATTGTTGCATCTCATGGTCCATTTACTTGGGGTAAAGACTCTATTGAAGCAGTAGAAAATTCTGTAATGTTAGAAGAAATAAGCAAAATGGATTTTATTTCAACTAATATTGATAAATGTAAGACAATGCAACAAGAATTACTCGATAAACATTACTTTAGAAAACACGGAAAGAATGCTTATTACGGTCAATAACAATATATAAATAAAGAGAATACTGTATAGGACGAAATATTGGCAAATTTGTCGGAAAAAGGAATTACTTTTGAAATGGCTTCTTTTGATGGAGGAACAGCAAATAATGCAATTCCATCTTGGGCCGAAGTCGTTATTGCCGTTTCTGACAGAAGGAAGAATTCAAAGAAACAGATTCGAACATGAACTATGAAGTCTCAGAAACGGATTATTTGGAAAGTGTACTATGTGTGACAGATTCAAAACTACTTTCCGATATGGCAGCTTATTGAAGAGATTCTAAAAGCACTATAACAAAATTAATATATAAGCAAAGTTTAGTACAATTATAATAAAAGAGGAGCTAATATTCATGACAGAAAAACGAATAGAAATAAAAGAAGAAACATTAAATGAAATAGCAGGAGGATGGGATCCAGGAGAGACATTTTATACATACTGTCCATTTTGTTGGAAAGCACAAAAGCATCTTGTAATTGTTTGGGCAAAAGATTTAGAATGTCTAACGTGTCATAATCATCATCGTAACATACTTTGTAACCAAGGCTTAGAACCTGAGGAAAATGATTTAGAAGAATTCTACAAAGAATTAGGTTATGTACCTCCAAAACCTTAATATTTAAATATTTCTTACAACATACAAAAAGTGGGCATTAGTTTAACTTGCCCACTTTTCAATAGTGTATTTTATTAATACGTTCTAAATTAAATTTCCGTGTGGTATTACAAAATAATTGTCATTTTCGCAGTCAACGCATTTCCAAATTGCACATTTTTCTGGATGAACATTTCCCCATCCTGTGCCAGTTCCATTGAATATTACGTCTTTCCAGTTTTTACAATATTTACAATAACCCGGTCTAATAGTTTCTCCTACAACACATTCACCTAAATTTTGAACAAGCTGAAATAATCCACAAATTACATAACTATTTCCACCTACTACGCTTGTTAAATCTTCTTCATGTAAAACTTTTTTCTCTGTCATGATTTTCTCCTAAAATGCTATATAGCATACAGTTGTGAACACACCACTAAACTAAAGTCAATGCGTTTTTCTGCCTGAGTTGATATAAAATACTCTAATTCTTTTGTCTATCTAAAAAGGTCAAAAGATTCTTTAAAAGTTGTGTGTAAAGATGGTTTATTGTTCCAAATCGCACTTGCCATTATGATCATGAACACAAGAATGGCAAGTTCCATAATCATCAATAAAATGTGTGCCTGGTTTTCCATCGTAATTTCCACATCCACCATTAGTTGTTTCTAACCCATTGTCGCTAAGTTCGTGTGTTTTGTTGTTCAATTCTTCTTTCTCCATATTCCTTTCTAAATAACATCTCACTAGATAGAACTAAATTCTATCAATTTAAATTGAGCTTTAAATTTAATAATATTATAATCAATTATTGTTTTTATATGTATTTTAACCGATTTTTTAACTAAAGTGACCTACTCCCACCACTTAACTAGTTGTTGCTAGTTAGGCAGTGAGAGTAGGTCACATTCATATTATGGATATTATTTCCAGACACAGTATCCTTCCCATCCATCGATATCATCTTTGCTAATATCACATCTATTCTATTTTGATTCATCAATTAATAATTTAAGTAATTCATCAATTTCTACTTCACTCATACCACCATCTTGTAGATATCTAACAGCTCCATCAAATATAGAATTATTGTCTCTTCTTAAATAATCAATAATGTCATCAAATTTTAATTCTAGATATGCATGATACTTATCAGGCGTACTATTTTCATCTATACCATAGTAATTATAATAAGTAATCATATAATCATTTTCTAGTTCTTCATATGTAGCGTTAGCTAATGATTCAAGTAGTATACATACAAATCCTGTACGATCTTTTCCTTCCAAACAATGAATATAATATGGACCTTGTTTATTCATCATTACTCTTAAACCGTTTATTAAATTTGTGCAATAATCTTCACTTCTATATGCAGCATCCAAATTAAGTAATGCTACATTGTCGTTTTCTAATAATTTCATGAAATAATAATCTTTTTCCTCTGGATTATTAATAATATAACTATCTATTTCACTTTGACTATCTGCCAAGTCTAATATGAAATTAATGCCAACTTCTTGAATTAATTTATTCACAATACTAGGTCTATTATGTTCATTATCAATTGGTGAGGCTCCTCTATAGAAAGTATTTTCTTTTAAATTTCCACCACTTAAACTTCTAAAATTAGAAAACCTTTCATCGCTATTATAGTTGTCTCTAGAATCAGAATATTTAATATTAAATGCTTCTTGAATATTAAGATATTTCCCTTTTTCATTAAGTGTAACTGAAGCTATATCTTTATCATTAAGTTTTAATTCGTCATACAAAGATCCGCTATTTGTATAAGACACATAAACACTTGTGTATCCAGGATAACCACACGCTTCTAATTCACCTGTTTTTGTGTAATAACCATTGAAGTACGGAATATCTAATACTTCTTGTCCATTAGAAAACCTAATGTCAATTGAATCTCCAAATGTAAATCCATCTAAATTGAAATCATCAATAGATGTTAATAGTTTAACTGCACCAAAATTATTATCTCTTTCAATGTTGTAATCTTTTCTTACTACTTTACAGCATGAAGAGAACAGCATTAAACAAATGCATATAATAGGTACATATAGTAATTTACTTCTTAATCTATTCTTCATATTTTTCACCATTAAGACACCTTTCTGTCGCCTTCACAAATATGATATGTATTTGCGTTCTGTTTTAATTTTGTGGCATAACGCTAGATGAGTTAAACGTATTCGACAGTTATATTACGATACACAAATTTGGGCTAAAAAGACTATATTCTTCAAAAATCAGAAAACAAATTATCGTAGCGATTCCAGAAGTTAGGTCTTAATTATTGGTAACACTACAGTTTTCTTCTGGCGTGTTTGTTACCTTTCTTTACATCAATTATATAATGTTTTGTTCACATATAAGTCAATCTAAAAAGGGCAAATTTAGCATTAACTCGAACGATCTTTGAATAAATCATTCAAATATTTGAATAGAATCGTTATACTTTGCTTATCAACAATCGTAAAATAATATAGAGAAGGAGAAACGATTATGACTGATAAAAAAATACTATTGACAGATGAGACAGTTGATGCAGTTGGTGGTGATGACGAGTATGATTTATTCATGCGTAGAATGAACTATAAGACACGCAGTGCAGATTGTTTTACCAAATATAATCATGATTGCCCTGTATGCCATAACCCTGTAGTTAAAATGAAAGGATGTTCAGGCTGGTGGGCATGTGATAACTGCCAAATCAGATTCATCGAAAATAGTTAATATTCAGAATCAAAAAACACATCCAGTTTAAAAAATTAAATCCATTAAATAATCATATATTAGAGGAGCTATTTTCTTACAACCATCAAGAAATATATCCTCTTTTATTATTGGCACATCAAAATAAGCGCATAAATCAAGAAAGTACTTTCTATGCTTCTTCTTTCTTTCAATCAAATCATGAAGTGTATATGAGTTACCATTGTCATCTCTTACTATGTATTCAAATGATTTAATGCTGTTTGAAAAGTCTTCGTTTTGATAATCAAAGTTAATTGGATTTTCAAATGCAGAATTATATAGATCATACAATGATTCATATGAAGAATTAGGACATAGGGCAATAGCGTATTTTTCAGCTATTTTTGGATTATTTCTTAGAAGGATGTCGACAGTCCTTTTTTCGCCGATGCTTAATAAACCGTTGTAATAATTAATATGATTTGGAAAACTATACAATAAGTCATCTTTTGTCAAAAGGTTAATTGTGTTACCACCCTTAATGAATTCTAATTGTTCTAGAATAATACCTTTATATTTTTCATCATGCTTTTTGATAGTTGAATTCCATTCATCAAGTTCTTTGTATATCTTTTTGACAAAGTCATCTGCTTTATTGAATGGATCGTATATTGGTTTAGCAAACAAAAAATATCTATAACATGTAGCATTTCCATTAGGTATGATATATTCGTTATTTGTGATAGTTAACGCATATCTTGTGCCATTAATAAAATATTCTTCTTTTGTGTATTCAATACTGTTTGTAAATATCAAAACATCAACATCACTATATGGACCATTACATTTAATACTTCTAGATCCACATAGGCAAACAAATAATATTTCATCTTTGTTTACATACCTAAAAATATTATTTAATATTTCATCTTTTGGAATAAACTGATGCGGAATTAATTGAATAGTATCATTTTTTGTCTCTATATTATGAAATTCCAGTAATTCTTCTTTTGATATTTCTTTTTTCATGGTATCAATTATACTATTTGCTTAATCAAAACTAAATGAAACATTTACTAAGTAAAAGATATTTAACTATTATGTTAACTCATTAATAATTAAATTGTGGATACTCATAAAATCGTAATAATGTTGTGATAAAATTATTGAAATAATAGATGTTAGAAAGGATTTTCATTATGAATAAAAAGATCGTAGGAATAATTATTGCATTAGTAGTAATGTTGCTTGTTGGAACATACTTGATGCCTACTCGAAGTGTTGATACTGCACCACCATATTCAGGCATATCAAGTGATGTTAGTTTAAAAGATGAACACATGCCAAAAACAATGGAATTAATTAGTATGTTTGAACATAATCCTGAATTAAAACATATGATGGAAGAATCTATTGCGAAGGCTCAAATTGTGAACCCAGATCCAAGTTATAATCCAGTAATTACCCTTGAAGATTATTATATATATCTTGATATTGCTTGTCAGATTATGCCTTGGATGATAACTCCAAGGGCAAGTGATATTTATCCTACATTATACGATCGAATTGATGAAAGTCTTAATTATTTCTATTTCTTAAATGATCAACCTTTAGAAGAATTAGAAGGGCTTGGATATTATAATAATTCAATTCAATATCACGAACCTTATCGTTCTTGGATGATTAGTTTTATTGAAGACTATGGTAAATTTTTAAATACTACTGAGTCATGGAACGACATATATTATGAGACATGTCGCGAATCAGGCATTTTTGATTTAGATAGTGATACATATGAAGATAAAAGTAATTGGCATACATTTAATCAATTCTTTGCTAGATATTTATCTTCACTAGATAAAAGACCTATTTCTAGTCCTGATGATAATAGTGTTGTTGTATCACCTGCTGATTCTAAACCTCAAGGCGTTTGGAGGATTGACGAAAATAGTAAATTACTTTCTAATGAAAAGGTTACTGTAAAATCAGGTATTTTTTCTCAAATTGATGTGTTATTAGGCGATAGTGCTTATAAAGATAATTTTGCGGAAGGTAGTTTTACACATACATTTTTAGATGTTAATGATTATCATCGTTTCCATTTTCCAGTTGGTGGAGAGATTGTTGATGTAGGCATTATTGGTCAAGATGATGCTCTTGGTGGAAGAGTTGTTTGGGATGATGATATTAATAGATACTTGCTTGAATGTAGTGAACCAGGATGGCAAATGATAGAAACAAGAGGATATGTAGTTGTGGATACAAAAGATTATGGCTATGTAGCTATTATTCCTGTAGGTATGTCACAAATATCTTCTGTTTGTTTTGAAGAGAATGTTAAAGTTGGGAATACTGTTAAAAAAGGTGATATGATGGGTTGCTTCTTGTTTGGTGGCAGTGACATTATTATGCTTTTTGAAAAAGAAGCTAACTTTGAACTTACATCATCTGTAGATGAAAAGGGTAATTATAACCATATTCTTGTTGGCGAGACATATGGGAAAGTAAGTAAATAGGACAAAGAATTATATTATAATATGCTTATAAGAAAGTGAGTAATAATTATGATAGATGTTAAAGAATTAAAAGATGAAGAAATTGAAAAAATAGCAAGTGGTACTAGTCGAAACGAACAAATTAAATTTCTAAAATCAAAAATAGAGCGTTTAGAAGAATTGTTATTAGTTGAAGACGATCCAGAAGAAATAGCTAAGATAAAAGAAGAAATTGAAATGTATAAAAAGATTCTTTATGATTTGATGCACAATCATAAATAATAGTAGTTAATTATGTACGAGGAATGGCAACCATATCATTGGTTGCCTTTTATTTTGGCAAACATAAAAGTAGAGTGATATTGTTTTATAAATTGTTTTGATTTGCTTGAATAAATAGATTATATAAAGGGTAATTATAACCATATTCTTGTTGGTGAAACATACGGAAAAATAGGTAAATAGGGCAAAGAATTATATTATAATGTGTTTGTAAGAAAGTGAGTAATAATTATGAGTGATGTTAAAGAATTAAAAGAAGAAGAAATTGAAAAAGTAGCAAGTGGTCTTAGTATAGAAGAAGAAATTAAAATAATTAAAGAAAGAATAGAGCGTTTAGAAAGACAGTTATTAATTGAAGATGATCCTAAAGAGAGGGCTTTGTTAGAAGAAGATATCGCTAGGTGTAAAAGGATTATTTACGAATTAACACG
>JAGHUL010000079.1 GCA_018064825.1 Candidatus Colivicinus equi | reverse complement strand
GACTTCATGAATATTGAGAGATATGAACAATAAAAACAAGAACATATATAGCATAAAAACAAAATTTACTATTATTCTTGCTTTATTAGCAGTCGTTTTTTTGTTGGTTTCTATATTTGCTCTTATGTTCAATTTCGATAACGTAATGGAGCATGTTTCTAACTTCACATATCGCGTTATTCTTTCAGATTTCTCTTATGGTGCTATTGATGTTGATATGACAACAAGTGATGTGTATTTTACTGATGAATCATTTTTGGATTTTGATTTCTTAGAAGATGAAAAATTAGTTAAATCACTAGCTAAGAGAAATTATGCTGTTAATTGCTATGAATATGATGATAAAACCAATAATTATGAAATCATATATTCAAGTAAGAATGTTGGCGTTGATAACGCAATACCAGAACATGTTGAACAAGCACTATTAGAAGAAGGATATATTGACGTAGTACTAGGAGACTACGATTATAATTGCATATATTTAGCTGGTACAGATTCTAATGGAAATAATCGTGCAATCAGTTTTATTTTTAATATCTCTAGAATAATGACTATTTTATATGAAGCAAGTAATTTTGTCATTGGATTAGTAGTGGTATGTGGAGCGCTTGCCATGATAGCTAGTAGAGGATTTGTGAATGCTATTGCGAATAATATCCTAAAAATCAATGATTATCTAAAGGGAATAAGTAAGACATCATTACCACTAGAAAGATTAAAGATTCATAGTAAGGATGAACTCGGACAGATGAGTAATACTGTCAATGCAATGGTAGATGAACTAAAAGAAAAACAAACAATGGATGCGGAACTTAAATTAGCCGCAAGAATACAAATGTGTCTATTGCCTACAGGAGAATCAGGTGATAAGCGTTTAGATGTTGCGACATATATTAAACCAGCCCGTAATATCGGTGGTGATTTTTATGACTATGTTAAATATGATAAAGATCATTTTGGTTTCTTGATAGCGGATGTTTCTGGTAAAGGCACACCTGCTTCAATGTTGATGTCGATGGAAATAAACGAAATGCGTAATTCTATTAGGACGTGTAATTCATTAGCTGAAGCAGTAGCTAGGGCAAACGATGATCTATGTGAAGAAAACGTTGCTTCGCATTTTGTAACAATGTGGGTAGGTGTTATCGAATTATCTACTGGTAAAGTTACATTCGTTAATGCAGGGCATAATAAACCACTATTAAAGAAAAATGGTTCTAATTTTGAATATATTGATTATCGTCGTAATCCTGCTATCGGTTTTATTAATGGTGTGGAATATAAAGAGAACGAATTTACACTAGAAGATGGCGATGTATTGTATCTATATACAGATGGTATTGTTGAAGCTACTAATGAAAAGACTAAACTATATGGCGAAGAAAGATTACAATCTTTCTTGAATAAACATAAAGATTCATCAATTCAAGAACTTATTGATGGAACGATTGAAAATGTCAATGAATTCGTAGGTGATGCTCCACAATTCGACGATATGACTTTGTTGGCTATTAAATACAATAAGAACGTATAGTCCCATCATCGCCAGATTATTGCATAAAATAAAAACGTCGTTAAGACGTTTTTTCTAATATGGGGCGATTGATGGGATTCGAACCCACGCATAATAGAGCCACAATCTACCGAGTTAACCGCTTCTCCACAACCGCCAGGTGCCTAATCATTTTATCAAAAATAGATTATATAATCAACATTGTGCCGACTAAATAATATGTAAAAATCATTAACTAAAGAATATAAAACATTTTTTGTATAATAACAATATATCGAATAGCATTTGTGGAGATGATTAAATATGATAGATTTTTCAAATATAACAGCATGCGGTGAATGTTGCGCTAGTTGTGAGAAAAAAGGTAAAGGAATATGTTCGGGTTGCATTGAATTAGATGGCTATGTTCAAGAATGGGCACAGTCTGGAAGATGCAAGATTCACGCGTGTACAAGAGAGCATGGGGTACAGCTTTGTGGTTTGTGCAAGGAGTTCCCGTGTGAGCGACTACCACAAATTGTTTCTTGGAACCCAAATATTATTGAACATATGAGCAACCTTAGAAATGAGTATAATAAAACGAAAAGAAAAATAAGATCTTCTGGAGTAATAAATAATAATGAATGATAACTATCTTGTGAGCGATCTAATTAATTCACTAAGAATGGACGTTGTTATGGAACGATATTATCCTTTGATAGATTACAAAGGTGTAATAACAATTATTCTAAATAAAGCTGGAGTAGTTAGAAAAAATGAGATTTCCGAGAATGTAATAAAAGAAATAAGCATGGTACTTGGTAAAGATATTTCGAGCACCTTTTCTCGTTTTATACATATTTACGATTTCAACAAATCAAAACTTAAAGATATCAAGGACTATGTCGGAACAAAAGAATATGATAGCCTTGCTGGCCTACTGAGGCTTCCTGGTGTACGATTACTTCGTGCAGAATTATACTATAACAGTGGCGTAACGCTTAATGTACTTGCAGAAAAATCAACTGAGGATATACGTAATATGGTGAATGATTATATTAAGCGTGAAAACCGCAAAGAAATACCACCACAACCAAAAGAAGTTAATTGCCATAGAGAAGTTGCTAAAATGATTTTACATGCAAGCGAATAGTGAAGGATAAAAATCCAAATTTGTAAGGAAGGAGCGATTATATCAAGCCTATGAAAAGCTATGTTATAAATGATAACCACAAGATTGATGTTTTGTGTAAGATAGCACATCTTTTAAACGCGAACGATATTGTTTGGGCGGTTGGAGCTTCTTTAGCTATATATTTTGAAGGTTTTATTAATGACTTTCATGATATTGACATCATGGTTAGTGACGAAGATTCTTTAAAAGCTAAGGAACTCATACAAACGCTAGGTATTCTTTACCCTCAGAAAGAAAACTGCAACTTCAAAACTAAATACTTTTTTGAATATTGTGCTGAAGGGGTTGAAATCGATTTGATAGGTGGTTTTATTATTGTGAAAGATGGCATGGATTATGATTGTTCGTTCACAGAAGACCAGATAGAAAAGAAGATATTAGTCAATAATGAAACTATATATCTTCAGAGTCTCAAATGCTGGAAAAAGTACTATTCTCTAATGGGAAGGACTGATAAGGTCAGGATTTTAGAGAATCATAATATATAAATTAGTTTAATCTAGTTGTTCAATCAAGAGTGAGATTAAAATAGAATTTGTAGAGGTGAAGTATGCGATTAGATGGATTTGGACTATTTGTTGAAGATATGCCAAGAATGATTAGGTTTTATAGAGATGTTCTTGGCTTTGAAATCAAAGAAACTGAAGATACATCAAATGTCTATCTTGTTAAGGATGGAACATTGTTTTTATTATATGGAAGAAATGATTTTGAAAATATGACGCATAGACGATACGAATATATAAAAGGATTAAATGGTCATAGTGAAATAGCGCTTTATGTTGATACATTTGAAGAAGTAGATATCACATTTAAAAAAGCTATAGAACATGGCGCAACACCTATCTTAGAACCAGAACTTGAACCTTGGGGGCAAAGAACATGTTATATTGCCGATCCAGAAGGAAACTTAATTGAGATTGGGTCTTGGAACAAGCCATATGAAGAAAAAGATAAATGAATCAGAATTTATAGAGGTAATGGATGAAAACAATATTGTTGATTAATGCTTTAGTTAAATTTTTAAGTGGATTAGTAATTTTATCACTTTTGTTGTTTTTGCCCGCTGGAACAATTGCTTTTCTTGGCGCGTGGAGACTTATTGCCTTATTATTTATTCCAATGTTTATATTCGGAATAGTTCTATTCTTTAAATCACCTGCTTTATTAGAAAAAAGATTAAATAACAAAGAAACATCTAATGTTCAGAAAAAAGTAATTCTATTATCTGGATTAGAGTTTATCGTTTGTTTTATTGTAGCTGGATTTGATTATAGATTTGGTTGGTCTGAATTACCTTCATGGATAATAATGACAGCTTGCATTATTTTTGTTATTAGTTATGGATTATATGTTGAAGTCACAAGAGAAAATGAATATCTATCAAGAACGGTAGAAGTTCAAGAAAATCAAAAAGTAGTATCTACAGGATTATATGGAATTGTAAGGCATCCAATGTATTTTGCAGTTGTATTGTTATTTTGGTCAATGCCATTAGTAATAGGATCATTTTATTCTTTTATCATAATGCTTCCTTTTCCTCTTCTATTAATCAGTAGAATTAAAGATGAAGAGAAGATATTAGAAGATGGTCTACCAGGATACAAAGAATATGAACAAAAAGTAAAGTATCATCTATTTCCATTTATATGGTAATAGAGGTACCAATAAGAATTTGTAGGAGTTTAAATATGAAACATATAGGAACAACAACATTAGAAACAGAAAGACTAATACTTAGAAGATTTACTATCGAAGATGCGGAATCTATGTTTAATAATTGGGCATCAGATGAGGAAGTAACTAAGTTTTTAACATGGCCAACTCATAAGAGTATTGAAGATAGTAAATGGTTTATTAATATGTGTCTTGATAACTATAATGATTTATCTTTTTATAACTGGGCAATCGAATTAAAGGATACTCATGAACTAATAGGAAATATTTCTATTGTTGAAGTATTGGAAGATACTAATAGCATGGAACTAGGATGGGATATAGGAAGTAAATATTGGGGTAATGGTTATGCTCCTGAAGCAGGAAATAAAATCATTGATATTATGTTTAATGAGGTTGGTGCAGAATGTATCTTTGCTAGACATGATGTGAATAATTCAAAGTCAGGAAGAGCTATGCAAAAGTTGGGTATGAAATTTGAAGGAATAATTCGTCATTGCAATAAGAACAACCAAGGAATTGTCGATTGTGCAAGATATTCAGTATTAAGAACCGAGAGATAGATTAGAATTATTAGAGGTAACTAACTAATGACCAGAAACGAAATAATGAATCTTATTAATCGTAGCTTATTCGCAACGATTGGTTATGTAGATGAAGATGGTAAACAAAATGTTAGAAGAGTATTTTGTGTTTGGC
>JAGHUL010000002.1 GCA_018064825.1 Candidatus Colivicinus equi | reverse complement strand
GTGACCTCCATCTGGTCTAAATTTGTCTTTTGCGATTAAATCCCCATGTTTATTCAAAGGTGTTATTCCTTAAAAACCCCATGTTTATTCAAATCGCCAATTGAATAGATGTTTTTATATTTTACAAATAATCTAAACTAATACTTCTTATAACATTCCTTAACGCAATTGACGAAAGCCTCGCGATCAACGAATGTATATAGCTTGCAATGGCGATCTTCGTACTTAGCATTAGAGTATAAATCGCATACTGTTTCGCCAGTAGTATATTTACCCTCAGGTTCAACGAAGATACCGCATTGTTCACCTTTAAACCATTCAGGATGAGCTAGATATAGAATTGGGCAAGCATCATGAAGACATGTGCCATCAATTCCTAAAAACTTGTATAGATTAACAGCTAACTTTAATGAGTCTCTTAATAAATCAGAAGCAGGATTTCCATATGAGCCTATTTCGTTAATTTCTGAAGAGTATGCATTTGCTTGAAGAGTAACATCTAAACCAAATACATGAATAAAGATGCCAGATTCAAACACTTCTGAAGCAGCTTGTGGATCAGAATAGATATTAAATTCTGCACAAGGAGAAGCATTACCACCAATGCCGGCTCCACCCATAATATAGATTTCTTTACAATAATCTTTAAAATCAGGATACTTTCTTATAGTTAATGCGATATTAGTTAAAGGACCAACGGCAACAACTTTTAGTTCACCATTAAGTTCTTTCGCTTTTTCATATAGTGCGTCAATAGCACATTTTTCTTCGATTGGTGCTGGAGAAGTTGGAATAACAACATCACCAAGACCATTATTGCCATGAACTATAGTTGCAGGTTTTAATTCTTTATAAAGTGGCTTACTAGCACCTTTATATACTTTTACATCTTTTTTTGCTAAATATGTGACATTACGTGCATTGTTGAATACATTGTCAATATCACAATTTCCAGCAATAGCAGAAATACCAACAACTTCAATATTATCTAATTGATATGCGCATAATAGCGCAACGGCATCATCAACGCCAATATCAGTATCAAACCAAATCTTATTCATATATTAAAACCACCTAAAGAATTCATGAATCAAATCAACATAATCACCCTTAATAATGATGTGATGGTTGCCAATAGATTCAGTTAAGAAGTAATTTACATCTTCATCAAGTTTAAGAAGAACTTGAGTTCTACATAAATTACGTTCAGATAAATTCTTTGCTAATGTACCAGAAGATACAAAGTATCTTTGTGCTAAACCATCAGTTTTAAATACTGTAATAGGACCTTCTTTAATCTTTCCTCTAAATGCAACACCTAAGCCAGATTCAAAGTGTGTCATAAGTTCACATGAATCATACATATTTACTGGTAAAGTGCAATGAGCGAAAACAATTTCATTTGAATCAGTTAAGATTCTTGAAGGATTTGCTTGGAAGCAAGGTTCACCAGTTAATTCGCCTAAGATAGCCATTGAAATTAGAGATGGTGTATCACCTTCACATGATGCATAAATACCTTCAGCATTTAAGATAGCTAAAGCAACACAGCCAGTACCCTTAACTGGTTTTAACAAATCAAAACATCTAACAGTAACACCATTTAATTGATATTTATCAACTATTCTTCTTAAAGCTCCATAGATTTCTAGAGCTTTTTGTTTTTCAGCTTCATCAAATCGATTTTCTAAGAAAGCTTTTGTGAATTCATTTTCAACGTATTCTTTTTTAGCAATTTCATCAAAGAACTCTTGCATATCAATATCAACGATTTCAATGCCATTTGTTTCTTTTGATTCTTTAGCATCAACATTAGATGAAATCAACCAATCAGAAGGCTTACCAACTCTACCAATGCGATAATTGCTTAATTTATTGATAGCAGTAAAACATTTAACAATAGTAGAAATACGATTAACCATGTATTCTTCAGAACCATGGATAATCTCACCTTCAATATCTTGTTGTCTTAAGAATGAAAGAATTTCCATAGAAGCAGCTAAAGAATTATTAGCACCTGTTGTCAATAAAAACATAGGTTCAGGAAGTTTCTTATAGACTTGAGAGAAATTACCCTCGGTACCACCGCCACCGATAAAACTAAATACTAAATCACAAGTATCAACTTCATTGACATCGATAAAATCCATATCAACATTTGCTTGTTGAGCGAGTTTAGCAACTAGTTCACGATTTTTTTGATTAATACTAGCTCCTTCAACATTGTCAGATTCAAAATATACAACACCTATTTTCATTGATTTAATCCCTCCTCGTATTGTTTATCAAGATAATCAATTGATTCTAAGAATATATTAGTTAATTTTTCATTATCAACGTCCATTAGAACATCAACAGGATTATGAATGATGCTATCTTCTTTAATATCTTCACATACTGTCATTCCCCTAGTATATTCACCATTAAGTTCTATATCCACATTATATTTCTTAATTGTGAAAATTTCAGGATTAAGCAAATAGATAATAATCGTCATATCAAAGATGATAGTATCCTTAAGATTATGATTAAGTGAATATAAACTGTAGAAACTCAACATATCATAAACTAATTTAGATACTTTGCCATTTTTGTTAAATCTTTCTATTAAAGAAAGGTCAATACCGCCAGCATAGCAAACTTCTAAAGGAGCCATAACAATAGGAACTTTAGAATTGAAAACTATTTTTGCGGCTTCTGGATCATGGTATATATTGAACTCTGATTTAACTTGTATATTTCCAGAATATACTGATCCGCCCATAAGAACTATACGTTCAATATTGTCTTTACAGTCTGGATGTTTTTCTAATAATTCTGCAATATTTGTTAAAGGAGCTAAAGCTACTATAGTAAGTTTAGTCTCTTTTAATTTGCTGTACAAAAATTCTACTGCAGATATATCAAGAGTTTTTTTATCACAATGGCCAAATATAGGACCATCTAATCCCGATTCTCCATGAGCTAATGGTTGTGGTTCTGGTAATCTACATAATGGTTTACCAGCACCAACAGCAACAGGAATATCTAAATTAAGATAATTCAAAACATTTAATATATTATTCGTAACCTTTTCTATTGTTTGATTGCCACAAACAGTAGTAAACCCTAATATATTAAAAGCTTCTTTATGTGCAAAAGCAACTAAAGAAGCTATTATATCATCGTGTCCTGGGTCAGTATCAATGACGATGTTTATCACGAACTTCTCCTAAGACAACATCATTGCTGCCTTTTCTTTGACCAATACGTTTAGCTACACCAGTAACAATTAAGATAACTATTACGGCGAAGTATGGCAAAGCATTAACAAGGTCAGTTGGGAATGCTTGATTTGTAGAGAAGATTGCAGAAACAGCACGGAATACTGCAAAGACTAATGAAGATAAAATTAATACTAAGAAATTAGATGAGGCAATACCATTAGCAGCAATACCCATCCATCCTAAACCAGATACCATGTTCTTTGAGAACAAACCGATTGAGTTTAGAGATAAGAACAAACCACCAAAGCCAGCATAAATTCCAGATAATGCAAGAGCTAAAACTCTCATCTTATTTACGTTGATACCAGCAGTCTCAGCAGCTTGGTCATTTAATCCACAAGATCTAATTCTTAAACCAAGTGGAGTCTTATAAATCATAATAGCTGTTAAGATAATAACAATCCAACAGATATAAGTAGTTACATAATGTCCTGAAAAGATTTGGCCAATAAATGGAATATCTTTTATAACAGGAATATCTACAGAACCTAATGTCGGCGTCTTTAACGAAGCACTAGTGCCCTTTTGACCAGTAATTGTATAAAGAATAAATATTGCTAGAGAATCAGCAAATGTATTTAACGCAATACCTACAAGGATTGGACTAGCGCCTAATTCCATAGAGAATAAAGCAATTAACAAAGCGAAAAGAACACCAACAGCTAAACCAATTATGCAACCCATAACAGCGCTTTGTGTAAAGTAAGAACCTAATACACCACCGATAGCTGATAAAGTCATGATAGCTTCAATAGCAATATTAGAAATACCACTAGCAGATGAAACAAATGCACCCATAGCAGCAAATAGAATTGGAGTAGCTAAACGAAGTAGCAATGCCCAGAAACTAGCTGAGCCAAACATTTTGAATACACTAGCTATCATTTCCCTAAACCATCCTTTAATAATTTCTTTTCTCTGAATCTTCTTAAGAAGTATTGTGAAGAAATTAGTAGAATAACTACGCCTTCAACAATAGCAACGATTTCAGAAGGAACTGATTGATCTTTGAAATAAAGAACATTAGTACCCTTTTCCAAATATTGAATGAAGAAACTTGAAATAACTACACCAATAGGATTATTCTTACCTAACATTGCAAGTAAGTTTCCAGAGAAACCAATACCAGCAACAGATTTATCAGGTTGGAAGAAAGTAGTTTGTGTTAATAATTGACATGCACTACCAATACCGAATAAAGCACCAGCAAGCATAGAAGTTTTAATACTTAATTTAACAGAATTGATGCCAGAATACTCAGCAAATTGAGCGTTAGTTCCAGACAATCTAATTTGATAACCCAGTTTAGTCTTATACATAATCAAGTATACGATTACCATACAAGCTAATAAGATAATTAGGCATGGAGTAATCTTCAATGGTTCATATATATAACCGAATATAGCAGATTCAAGATAATCTTTAGAACCAATTGTTGAAGTAGTATCAGTCAACATAAAATTACGAATTATATATAAAGAAACACATGAATATACAGAGTTCAGCATTAATGAAGAAACCATTTCATTAACACCAAGTATTGCTCTTAGAATTGCAGGAATTGTAGCAAGAATAGCGCCAACAACCATACCAGCTAAAACACATAGATAAGGATGTAAACCAGCCATACTTGATAAATCAGTAGTAGCTACAGCAGCAATTGCTACACCACAAATTGTAAAGATACCTTCAGCACCTAGGTTAAATGCACCAGATTTAAATATTAAAGCACAGCCTAAACCTGCAAATGCATAAGGAATAGTACGTGTTAATACTTCACCAAAATAACGGCTCTTTTGTAATGGACCTGTTAGTATAGTCTTAATACCGTATACAGCATCGTTAGAAATAAGAAGTAATAAAACGAAGGTAATAGCTAAAGCAATTAAAACAGCAATAACAAGTTTGATTGCATCAAAGACTTTTGGATTTGTAATAGACAAATTGATCTTCTTTTTATTTTCAACTTTACTAGTCATTCATTGCACCTCCTATCTCTTCAGGAGTTTGATGCTTAACACCTAGCATATATAAGCCTAGCTCTTGAGCATTAACTTTCTTAACGTCAGGGAAATAACCAGATATTTCACCATTATACATAACGATAATACGGTCAGATAAATTGATTACTTCATCTAAATCAGCAGAAACAAGCAAGATACCTGCGCCAGCATTACGCATTTCAATTAATTTATGGTGGACTGTTTCAGCACTACCGATATCAATACCATGAGTTGGCTGTTCAGCTATCATCATCTTAGCATTAGTATTGTATTCTCTAGCTACAACAACTTTTTGAACATTACCACCAGATAAGCTTTCAACAGTAATTTCACGGCTTTCAGTCTTAACTGCGAAATTCTTAATCAATTCATCAGACATTTCATTAATCTTCTTTTGATTCATGAATAATCCAGAATTGATATCAGAACGATCATAATAAGAAGAAATTAGATTATCAGAAATAGGCAAGCTTCCGGCAATACCATCGCCAATTCTATCTTCAGGTATATAAGCCATACCAATATTTCTTCTTTGTTTAACATTCATCTTAGTTACATCTTGACCTAAGACTTCAATTGAACCAGTGTATTTAGCTTTTTGACTACCAACAATGCAATGAACCAAGTCAACTTGTCCATTACCTTCAACACCAGCAACACCTAATATTTCACCGTTCTTTACAGCAAACGATATATGATTAAGTTGTGGTTTTTCAGGATTTCCTAAGAAGACATCTTTTACTTCTAAGGCATGAGCGTTGTGGAAATCTTCGTGTGTTTTATATTCATCCATATCATTATCTAAGTTTCTACCAATAATCAAATTAGTTAATTGATCCATTGTTAGTTCTTGGTTAAGATATGTACCCTTACTAACACCATTTCTGATTACAGAAATCTTGTCAGAAATCTTTTTAACTTCATCAAGTTTATGAGAAATAAAGATAATAGTCTTTCCTTGCTCCTTAAATGACTTTAATTGGTCAAATAGTTTATCAGTTTCTTGAGGAGTTAAAACAGATGTAGGTTCATCCAAAATAATTAATTCGGCATCACGATACAAAGTTTTTAAAATTTCGACTTTTTGACGTTTAGCAACAGACAAAGTTGAAACCTTGGCAGTAACATCCAATTCGAAATTATATCTATCAGACAACTCTTGTGTTTTCTTAATCGCAGACTTGCGATCTAAGAAACATAGTTTATTAGGTTCGTCACCTAAAATAATATTATCAACAATACTATAAGATGGGATAAGCATAAAGTGTTGGTGAACCATACCAATACCCACAGCAATAGCATCGAGTGAGCTTTGGAAATGTACTTCACTACCCTTGTATTCGATGGTTCCACTTGATGGTTTTTCAATGCCAAAAATCATCTTCATCAAAGTAGACTTTCCAGCACCATTTTCACCTACGATGGAATGGATCTCACCCTTTTCGAATTCCATGTTAATGTCACGATTTGCGACAGTACCATTAGGATAAACTTTTGTGATATCCGTCAATTTTAAAATGGATTCAGACATACATTCTCTCTTTCTTAAAAAAATAGGTTATGCTCTAAAAAGAGCATAACCTATATATTGAATAAATTAATCAGTAACTGTTACAGAAACGATATTAGCGTCTCTAATAGCTGGCCAATTAGCTTCGTAATCAGCATCTGCTAAGCTATCGTAAACTTCGATTTCACCAGCAGTAACTTTTGCTAGAGTATCAGCGATTTCAGTTTTGATTTCAGCAGAAACGTTAGCGTTGTAGTAATCATTTTCAGCAATACCTACACCGTTTACTGCGATACCTAATGCTTCAGTAGTTCCAAGTTTAGCATCTAATTTGCCATCGATTAATTGATGAACAGCGTATTCAATAGCAACATCAGAGTTCTTTAGAGCTGAAGTGATGATTGTGTTAGCCCAATCAGGATTTGATTCTTTGAATTGAGCGTATTGGTCTTGGTCAACACCAACGCACCATACATCAGGGTTCTCTGCACAAGCAGCGATAACACCATTACCTAAACCACCAGCAACTTGCCAAATAACGTCACAGTTAGCTTGTTCAATCATTTGTTCAGTGTGTAGTTTACCTTTATCTGTATCAGTGAATGATCCAGGATAGTCAATAACGTATTGAACACCCTTGTCAGCTAATACTTGAACGTATCCAGAAATGAATTGGTTCATAGCTTGGTTATCCATACCTACAACAACACCAACAACACCAGTCTTAGTTAATGCAGCAGATAATGTACCTACAACATAACCTAAGTCATCTAGAGCGTATTGTACACAATAGCAGTTAGCTGGACAGCCTTCTTCAGGAAGAGCAGACATATCGAAATTCATGAATTTTTGATCAGGATATTTCTTGCATGCTTCATATAAGAATGCTTCGTATGAGTTGTTACCACAAACAACTAGATCGTATTCACCATCTTCACATACATCGTCGAACCAGTTAGCCCAGTTAGAAGCTTCAGCAGCACCTTCAGGGTCACATTCATAAACATCAACAGTAATGTCTGTACCATTGTAGTTAGTACCATTTAGCTTATCAGCACCGTTAGCGATTGTGTCGAAATAAGATTGGTCACCTCTGAATGGGATTAAGACTGCTACCTTAACAGCGTTTGTTTCTTCAGTTGGTTGTTCTTCAGCTGGTGTTTCTTCGTTAGCACCGCCACCACAAGCAACTAGTGACAAAACCATTAAAGCTACTAAAACGACTTTAAATAATTTTTTCATTTTTCTCTCCTTCTTTTTTCGTTTTATATTTAAAATTGTTAAAACAATTTTAAACCAATAGTGTTTACTTCTGAACCTTCTAAAATATTAATACCAATCAAAGAATGTAAATCTAATTTATAATCAAAAACAAAAGTATTATTGTCTATCAATATAGTTATTTTATCAACAGAATTCTTTAATTTCAACGAGATTTTGTTGTTTTCTTGACAATTATACAAAGTTTTTATAATGTTATCGTTTTCATTGTCTTTTTTAATATAAATTAGCTCATCGTTTTGTATACCAATAGCCTCATACTTCATATAACCCTCACAATTGAAGAGTAAAAAACAGCCGTTATTTGATTTGACTTCAAATGTACATTCAACATTAGAATATCTATCTAGTAGATGGCCAATAGTGATGAAACCACTGCCTTTTAACCTGTTATCAAGCTTAAAATCGCCATGATGTTTCACAAAACCACGAATATTGTATTTATCGTCACCTTCATATCTTGGGCCATATATATCATAAGGCAACGTTCTAAAATCATATTCTATATTAGGAGTATGATCTATTTGGATATCATTAATAACATAATCTTGACCATTGAAACCATATTTTCTAATAATGCGATTAGTTTTGCTAGGAATAGTAAGCTTATTTATACCAATAAATCTTTCTCCATCAATATCTTCCGCAAAGACCTTGATGTCTTTATTAGCTTTTACAGTAATTGTGTATCCTGGATAAATTGTTGGAGAAAACTCAGGATCATATCTTGAATCAAATATATCTTCACCTAAATAATAGCTATATTTATATACTTGGCCGTTACAGTGCATACCGTTATTGATATCTATTTCACCAAAGAAACCTTCAGATGCATATGGTAAATCAAAACGTTTATCATCTTCTATTTCAATATCAACTAATTTATAAGCGAGTTTTGCGAATAATTTTCCGGATTCACTAATTGTTTGAATGTTCAAAGAACCAACAGAACTAGAAGCGTTAACTATATCGTTTATTGGCAGTATCCACTTATTATCAATATTATCAATACCTAATAAAGCTCCTAAAATAGAACCGACATTACCACAATTACAGTCAGTATCCCATCCACAGTTATTTAACATTTCCATAGTAAAATCAAAATCACCATTACCATACATTAAAGACATAACCATCAATGATGAATTAGGTATAATATGACATACTCCAGGATATTTATCATAACCATAATTATTTAAGATATAATCAAAGCATTTATGATAATCATCTTTATTGTTTTCATAATAATTGCAAATATCTTTCATAACCTTATAGTATTCAAGATCTTTATTTAAATACTCTAAAGTATCATAAACAACACTATGAATATCTTCGTATTGCATAGCTAAAGTAATAGCAACTGCAACAAAGATAGCCCCTTCATTTCCATTTAGATCGTGAGTAACCTTGCTAGCCTTTACTGCAAGATCTTTAGCAAGCAAAGGATCGTATCCAGAAACATAACCCCAACAATCAGAGAAAATCTGACCACCTATCTGTTCTGCCATAACTAAACCATTTTGTTTTGCACTACCAGACATAGGGGCTTTAATACCATTTTTTAAGTTTTCATAAGCAGTGTGTTCGCTAGAAACGCCAACGCCACCCCACCAAAAAAATCCTGAATATTCTTGTATATAATTTAAGAAAGTATTCCCTATATCTTCGGATGTGATATCTTTTTTATCTAATAGGGCTCTAACAAAAAATAGCGGTCCATTTGAATCATCATCTGCCGCAAATATTCCGTAATCTTTTAAATAACCATGTTTGCCATGATAAGTATCTTCTATTTTTTTGTAGTCCCAAGATTCAACTGGAGCGCCAAGTCTAATACCGATATTCTTGCCATACCAGCTACTATAGACTTTATAAAGATACTCTTTGTAATTTTCTATTGTTAATTTTTTCATAGATTATTTTTAAAGAAAAGCGTAGTTTCTTCTACAAGTTGTCTAGATTGATGCATTTTATCATCCCATAATCCAAAGCCATGATTAGCGCCATCAATAATAACTAACTTTTTATTCTTAGCATTTTTTAAAGCCTTGAAATTAGCATAACCAGTATCTACACTAACAGTTATGTCTTCATTGCCATGAACAACAATAGCATTGCCTACAAAATTATTTAAACATTTAACTGGATTATAATTAACCATATCTTCTATTAATTGCTTGCTGAGTTTAATATACGTATTATCGAAGGTATTAAAATAATCATAATAGTCTTTATTAACAAGTTCTTTATTAATCTCTTCGATATTACAACCTAAGAAATTATCTCCACCATAATTTTCGTAACATGCGCCTGCCCATAAACCGATTGTTTTGATTTCAGGATGAATGCCTGTAAATAGTGTTGTTAATCTAGCTCCCATTGAATAACCAACTGCGCCTATACGATTTGCATCAACATTATAGGTATCAAGCATATATTTATAACAGGTTTCAATATCATCTAAATCATTCGTGATAGAGTAATTGATAAAATCTTCTTTCGATTCATCACATCCAGGGAAACCCATTCTTATAGAAGAATAACCAAGCTTGGCTAAATTACGTGCTACTTCGGTAAATCTTCCACCTTCATGTCTATCCGCTTTAAAGCCATGAATAAAAATGACTAAAGCGCAATTAGATGTCTCAGAATCTACGATACTTACTGGAATTTCAGTATTTCTTTTTGATTTTAATAATAATTCTATTTCTTTCATATTAATCTAGTGGTTTTTGATAGTAGTTACCACGAACATCTACTGTATTTTGAATATTAATAAAGCAATTAGGATCACCTATTAATGCCGAGTTTACAACATCATTAGTTTGGAAGCTATTAACAACAGTATACAAAATCTTTTCGTCTTCCCTTTTATAAGTACCTACTGCATTAATTTCAGTAATGCCGTGTCTAGTGTGGGATAAGATTTTGCTAGTAACCTCTTTAGGTTTTTTAGTAATGATTGTTATTGTTTGGTGAGTGTAGCGTTTATGCATTTTCTTAATAAGTTGTGTCGTGCAGAATTGGAATATTATTGAATAACATGCAACTTCCCAACCATAGATAACACCAGCAGCTAATACTAATAGACAGTTAAAACCAAAAGTATAGCTCCACAAAGACTTGTTGTACTTATTTGAGAAATAGATAGTTAAAAAATCAAGTCCACCAGTTGACGCATTAAACTCTAATGCTAGCCCAGAACTTAGTCCATTTATAACTCCACCAAATACAGCCAACAATAAAGGTTCGTCAAGAATAATAATAGGTTTTAAATACAATGTAAGAAGAGATACGATACTAGTCTGTAATAAAGATAAGCAAGTAAACCATTTTCCGATATATTTGAATACAATAATTGCAAGTATTAAATTAATCGAAAAATAGAAAACACTATATGGAATATTAATATTCCAGTAATCAAGTAATACATTACTAGTTAAACGTGACAAACCAGAAATACCAGCTGGATACAAACCAGCAGGTTCAGTGAAAGATGTATACGCTATTGCCTGCAATGTGCCAGACAAAATTACCATAATAATGTATTGGAATTTGTTATTTATCTTCTTGTTCATCTACATCACCCGCATTTATACGATCGAAACGTTTAATTATCTTGCTAGAAGTAGTTGCTAGCTGAGCAAAATCGTTGCCTAGTTTCTCATAATCTTTATATAAGTTTTCACTTCTAATAGCAAAACGATTAAATTCATTGCCTAAATCAGCTAATAATTTTTCAATTTCTTTTGCTTTCTCATCTTTCTTTTGACCAAGATATATTGATTTGATAGCTGTAATATATGCCATTAAAGTTGTTGGAGAAACTAAATAAACTTTACTCGAATAAGAATAATCGACAAGTTCATCAAAGTTTGCGTATATCTCTGCAAATATTGCTTCAGCAGGAATAAACATATAAGCCATATCAGCAGTAACTCCAGGTACGATATATTTATTCTTTATATCATTAATATGTTTTTTAACATCATCTCTAAATTGCTTTTTAGCGGCGTTTCTTTCACCATCAGTTAACTCGTCGTTATACATACGACGATAGTTTTCTAATGGGAATTTTGAGTCAACACACAGAATACCTAAACTATCACCGCCAAATATTACCGCATCAGCAATTGAATCATTTGGTAAATGATATTGCTTCTGATAACGATCGTAATTTGTACCATAAGCAGCTTCTAATAAAGAATATAGTTCAACTTCACCAAAACTACCACGTGATTTTTTATCAGTAAGAATAGATTGCAAAGATATAACTTCATTATTTAAGTTATTCAATCCCTTTTGTGCTTCATCAATCTTAGCCATACGTTCAGTAATCGAATTGAAAATGTCATTAGTAGCTTTATGAGATTGGATTATATTTGAATTAACTCTTTCAGAAAAATTAAATAGTTGCCCATTAACATTATTATTGAAATCCACAAAGTCTTTATTTAAACCGCTTCTAATCTCATAGATTGATTTAGACAATTCGTTATGTAAATCATTGGTTTTTTTATTGTTATTTAATATCAAAACAAGGATGATAATAATCGTCACAACAAATAGTAAAGCAATAATAACTAATAAAGTATTATTATCCATTATTCATCCTCGTTATCAATATAATTTCTAAACATATCAAATAATTCGCTTCTTTTATCGACACCTTGATTATTATCATACGTAAAAGACCAAACCAAAAGTCTAAATGCATAAATGCATAATATTACCAAGACCACAAAAGATAGTAAATCACCAATATTTCTAAACATCTTCTCTCAATTTATTATACAACTCTAAAGCGACATTAGAGTTTAAGACTGTCTTTAATTCATCTAAAGATAGGCTTTTTAGATTAGCTATAGACTTGTATTTTCTTAATAACTTGTTACGCGATTTAGGACCTAGGCCTTTTATATCATCAAGAACAGATTTATAAACTGCTTTTTGTCTAAGCTTTTTATGATAAGTTATTGCAAAACGATGTACTTCATCCTGCATATTTGCCAAAAAGAAGAAAAGATTAGAATCCTTTTGTATTGTGATAATCCTATATTCTTCATCCATCATGTAACTAGTATTATGATGCTCATCTTTTCCTAAACCGACAATAGTAATATCTAAACCTAAAGATCCGATAATGTCCTTTGCGATATTTATTTGTGTCTTTGCGCCATCGACAATTAATAAATCAGGCCTAGGCAAATCATCCCTCAAAACCCTAAAATATCTTCGATAAAGCATTTCTTTCATACTAGCCAAATCATCAGCTGACTCATCTAATTTAAATAGTCGATAGTCTTTCTTACTTGGACGATAGTTCTTGAATGTCACCATAGCCCCTACTGTATTAACACCACCCGTATGTGAATTATCAAATAATTCGATTGTGTTAATTTCTTTATTAAAGATACGTTTAAATTCATTGGCGATAGAATCAAAGTATTCATCTTTATTTGTTATTACTTTTTTATTCTGCTTTAGATTTTCAATACTATTAGTTTTAGCTTGTTTTAATAGTTGATACTTATATCCTCTTGTCACAGTTTTACCATCCAAAAAAGAAAGCAATTCTTTTGGAAAATAAACATCTTTACTCTTATCATTTATTTCATAAAAATGATAAATATAGTTTGAAACCATGTTCTCTGGGTCACCAACTAAATAGTCAATAAATTTGTCACTTGATAAAAGTCTACCCTTCTTAATGAATAAACCAGTGATAGCAATATAACCATCGCTAGTTTCGTAATTCCAAACATCAAAACTTTCTCTATTCTTAGATTGAACATCTTGTCTAGAAAGAGAAACGTTAATAGCGTTGATTAAATCACGATATTCTTTAGCCTTTTCATATTCCAAATTTTCACTTGCTTTATTCATCTTCTTTTTCAATTCTTTAACAGTGCCTTTGTAATCACCATCAAGGAATCTGATAATCTCATCTTTATAAGTCTCACATTGCTTATCATCAACGTAGTTTTTGCAATAACCTGGACAATTACCCAAATGATAGTATAGACATAAATCCTTTTGAAGATTTTCACACTTTCTGGTAGGAAAAATCTTATTTACCAAATCACATAAATTTCTAGCTGCAAAAACATCAGTAAATGGTCCATATATCTTACCCTTATATTTAGACTTTTTATTTAACCTTATAACAGAGACATACGGTTCTTTACTATCTTTAATAAGAATATATGGGTACGATTTATCATCCTTAAAAACAATATTATATTTTGGATCATATTCTTTGATTAGGTTGTACTCAAGAATTAGAGCTTCTTTTTCAGATTTTGTAACAATATAGTCAAAATCTCTAATATTCGAAACTAATTTTGTTGTTTTATAATCATGAGCACCACGAAAATAACTATTAACACGATTAAATAAGTTAATAGCTTTACCAACGTAAATAACTTTTCCATCTTTATCTTTATGTAGATAACAGCCTGGTTTTTTAGGCAATGTACTTAGCTTTTCTTTTAAATTCATTTTTTAAATTCCACAATTGTTACTGCACTACCACCATCATAAAAATCACCATCATGATATTTATCGATGTATTTAATCTTTTTCATTCTTTCTCTTAGTGCAGTTCGTAAAGTTCCTGTACCAATTCCATGAATAATTTTGACACTTGATAAACGCGAAGCATTGGCTTTATCTAAATATTCATCCATCAAAACTAATCCATCTTCTACTCTTTGTCCCACAAGATTCAATTCATTAGATACTCTAGCCACTTTTGGTTTTATTATCTTTGTTTTCTCTACTTTTATTTTTGGCATCTTTTTTAAATCGGAAATCTTTGTTTTAACACTAATGCCTCTAACATTGACAACAACATTGTTGTTGCGAATCTCAGTTACAACACCTATTTGTTCATTGTCGTTTATTCGAACGTTGTCACCTATTTCAATAGTTTCATCTTCTTGAACTATTTCTTTTATTGGTTTAATTTCAACATCTTTTACAATTTCTTCTATTTTGTTTACTTCTTTACTTGAATGTAAACTCTGAAGTCTAGATACTGTTTTCTTTTTCTCATTATCAATAAAATCATTTAGTTCTTTTAAATAGTTCTCTCTTAAAATCGCCTTTTCACTATCAAAAGATTTAATTTTACTATTTAATTCTTCTTTTAAAACCCTGTTTTCTTCTTGAAGATTATCTAATCTTTCTTTCTCCAAACTAGTTTCTTCAATCTGTTTGGCCAATTTATTGATTAGCTCATCTTCTTTAGTTTGTTTTAAATCTAAATAATAACGTGCTTTTTCAATAATGCTTTCATCGCTTATATAGCGAGATGCAATTTCTAGTGCATTCGATGAACCTACAGCATTCTCCAAATAATGGTAAGTAGGTGTTAATGTTTCCATATTAAAACTTACAGCAGAAAGTAAAATCGTATCATCATCATAAGAATAGTTTTTAATTTCATCATAATGAGTAGTGATTACAAAACTAGAACCAATTTCCTTTATTTTATCGATAATAGCCAACGAAATTGCTTGAGCTTGTTTTGGATCTGTACCACTTACTAGCTCATCAATAAGAATAAGTGATTTATCAGTTGCTTTTGACAATATATTATTAATATTTGTAATATGACTTGAAAAAGTCGATAAAGAATCTTGAATAGATTGATTATCATCAATATCAACTAAAACATCATCATATATAGGCACAATAGCCTTACTTGCGATTAAAGGAATTCCTAAATATGTGCATACTGTAGCTAAGCCAATAAGTTTTAACGATACTGTTTTGCCGCCTGTGTTAGATCCACTAATAACAATTCCTTTATAAGGACTGTATAGTCGATAAGAATTGGATATAACTTTCTTTTCATCTATAAGCGGATGGCAGATATCTGTATATTCAAAATATCTATCAGAAGATATTTCAGCCATTATGCCATTATGTGCATAGCCATAACTTGCTTTCGCAAATACAACATTCAGTTTGACTAAAGAATCAAAATTTTTACGGTAAAAAGAACAAATACCGCTCACAACATATGTTAAATGTTTAAGAATCCGACTAATTTCATCTTCTTTTGCTTGTAATAGCTGCATACGCCTATTATTTAATTCTACTAATGGACTAGGCTCGACATAACTTGCAAGGCCAGAAGAAGAAGTACCATAAGCATAACCGCCGTATTTGTTTTTATCAGAATTCTTTATTAAAAGAACAACTCGATTATTTCTTTCAAATAACGAAGGCTCTTGTAATGATGCCATATGCTTATCAACAAATTGATAAGCACGAGAGTAAAGAGACTTCTCGGCATTCTCTAATTCTTTACATACCCTTCTTAATTCATCGGTGCAGTCTAGTTTGATTTCGCCATTATTATCTATGCAGTTTTCTATCTTGTTAAAAACATCAGTATCCAAATATATTGAATCTGTGTAATCTCGAATATTAAGTTCTTTATTAAAATTAGTAAATTGTTTCTTTAAACGTGAACAATGGTTATGAAAAACTAGAATCTTTAATAGTTCAGCACCATTCAAAGTAATGTTCTTTTCAGCTTTATCTAAATATTCGTTGACATTATTAATACCATCAAAAGAAATGACATAATCATCTTTTAATATATTTAATGCTTCTTTAGTTTCGGTGATATTACTTTTAATTACTAAAGGATTATAAATAATCTCTTGATCTAAAATCTGCTCTTTAGCCTCTAAGATAGATGCGTATTCAGCGATTTTACTTTTAATAAACGGTAAATCTAAGCTACGGTAATCATTCATGTTTAATTAACCATTCTTTAATGCTTTCTCTTGCCTCTGAAGCATCAAAATCGATATTATTTGAATCGATATCAATATTTAAGTTATCTACAACAAAGCTTATTAAAGCATTACTATATTTATCTACATAACATAAAGCGGTATTCTTCCTAACCTCTTGACCATTTTTAAACAAAGGAAGAGTAAAAAGAACAGAAATAACTAATGTTACTAAAGTTGCATTAACAATTCCTAAAATAGCACCCAAAATTTTATTAACTGTTCCAAGCACTGGAACTTTGTTTAACGATTTAACTATTAATGAAATAACAATATAAGCAATCTTTAACGCAATGAACACTAGAACAAAATATATAAACGTATTCAATATTTGATCAATATTAACAATTTTTGTAATAATCATCTCTTCTTTATAGATGTCTGATAACTTCAATATTGGATGCAAATTCGCTAAAACAGGAGAAATAAGCCATGCAATAAATAAAGAAGCGGCAGTATAAACCAAAGAAATAAGTTCAAAAACAAAGCCTTTTAAGTAACCAAATACTATAAAAGCTATATAAAGCAGAACAATAAATATATTTATATAAATAAAACAGTTTTCAGGAATCAACATACTTATATTTTAGAAAATATCTGATTTTGCTGCAATTATTTGATACAAAGCAAAATATAAAAAAGAGTACCTTATATACCTAAATAATATATCCATCAGTATTGTATACTAAAGATATGGGAACATTTTCATTTAAGTTAGAAAACGATAAAATTCAAACTTTAAAAGAGACTTTTAAAGAATATATCACGCCAAATAAGAACGAATATATCGATACTTTTATTCAAAAAGAAGATTTAACTATTTCGATATATAAAACTAATAAAGTAGTATTTCAAGGAAATGATGCTTTTTTCTACGCGCAAGCATACATTGACGTAAAGAAAAACAGACAAGCCGGTTCTGATGAAGTTGGTACTGGTGATGTCTTTGGCCCGGTCGTAGTATGTGCGTCAATTGTCGAAGAATCAGATTATCCTTTTATTGAAGCCAATCATATAACTGACTCTAAAGCTTTAGATGATGATTTTATTATGAAAATAGGACCAGAACTTACAAAACGTTTTAAACATTCGTTATTAATCCTAGATAACAGTAGATATAACGAAGTTCATAAAACAAATAATCTTAATATGATAAAAGCTAAAATGCATAATAAAGCATACATAAATCTCGAAGCTAAAGGATATAAAATACCTAGTGAAGCATATGTTGACCAGTTTTGTGACATTAGCACATATTATGAATATTTGAGCGAAGAAAAAGAAATATATCGTAATCTAATCTTTGAGACAAAAGCTGAATCTAAATACCCGGCGGTAGCCGTGTCAAGTATGATTAGCAGATACGCCTTCTTAACATATATGGACAAGCTTGAGAAACAATATAATTTCAAGTTTCATAAAGGTGCATCGGAATTAGTAGATAATGATATAAAGATGTTCATAAATAAATACGGAAAAGAAAAATTAAATAATGTGGCAAAACTGCATTTCAAGAATTTCGAACCATATAATATATAATATTTAGGGAGATTAACAGTATGAAATTAAAAGACAAATATTTCTTCACCTTGAGAGAAGACCAAAGAGATGAAGATTCAGATTCAGGAAATCTATTAGTAAAAGCAGGTTTTATTAAAAAAACATCAGCAGGTGTATACATGATGCTTCCATTAGGTTTAATTGTTGAAAACAAAATTGAAAACATCATAAGAAAAAACATGAATGAAACTGGTGCTCAAGAAGTTAAAATGCCAGCACTTATCGCAAGTGAATACTACGAAAATTCTGGACGTATGTCTGGATTTGGCCCTTCAATCTTTAAATTAAAAGATCGTAATAACAAAGATATGGTATTAGGGCCAACTCACGAGGAATTATTCGCGTATGCTGCAAAATCAATGATTAAATCTTATAAAAATATGCCATTTAATCTATATCAATTTCAAGATAAGTTTAGAGATGAACCTCGTGCTAGATTTGGCTTAGTAAGAGTTAAAGAATTCGTTATGAAAGATGCTTATTCATTTGACATAAATGAAGAAGGATTAGACAAATCTTATAAATTAATGTTTGATGCATACAAGAAATCATTTGATATGTTAGGCGTTAACTATCGTATCGTAAAAGCCGATACAGGAATCATGGGTGGCCTATTATCAGAAGAATTCCAAGCAATTGCCCCACTTGGTGAAGATACTGTTATCTATTGTGATGAATGTGATTATTCTTCAAATATGGAAATATCTGAAGTTGTAAGACCACAAGTTATTGATAATAGTGAACTACAACCAATCGAAGAAGTTGAAACACCACATTGCGAAACTATTGAAGATGTATGCAAGTTATTGAATGTTGAAACATCACATTCAATTAAAGCATTAATTATGAATGTAGATGGAGAATTAGTAATCTTCTTCATTAATGGTGATAGAGAACTAAACGAAACAAAAGTTCTTAAACTATTACAAGCAAAAGAAATCAATTTCGCAGACGATGAACTAATCGCAAAATCAAATGCTGTTCCTGGATATTGCGGTCCAATCGGATTAAATTGCAAAGTTGTAATCGATAAAGAAGTACTTGAAATGAAGAACTTTGTATGTGGAGCTAATAAGAAAGGTTATCATTTCAAAAACGCTAATGTTAGTGATATCAAATATGATTTAGTCGGAGATATCGTTAACTGCAAAGATGGTGATTTATGTCCAAAATGTCATAAACCACTTAAGTTTACAAAGGGCATCGAAGTAGGAAATACTTTCAAGCTTGGTACTAAATATTCAAAAGCAATGGATTTGCAATATGCAGATGTTAACAATAAGTTGCAAGATGTTTGGATGGGTTCATATGGCATAGGTATCGGAAGAACAATGGCTGCCATCGTTGAACAAAATCATGATGAAAAAGGTATTATTTGGCCAGAAATAATTGCTCCATTTAAAGTTATAATCTTGATTATGTCAACAAAAGACGAAACTCAATGTAAGGTAGCTAATGACTTATACGATAAACTACAATCATTAGGCATTGAAGTAATGCTAGATGATAGAGATGAAAGACCTGGCGTTAAATTCAACGATTCTGAACTAATCGGTATACCTTATCGTATAACAGTGGGCAGAGGCGCTAGTGAAGGAAAAGTTGAATTCAAAAAACGTTGCGAAGCTCAAGCTGAAGAACTAACCATTGAAGAAGCAATTGAAAAACTAAAATAAGAAAAACGAAAAGCTCCTAATGGAGCTTTTCTAGTGCTTATTTCTTTTCTTCTATTTCTTTTTGCAATGACTCAATCAATTCATCAACACCCATTGATTGTTGTCCTTCCTTGCCATGTCTTCTTATATTGACGGTATTTGAATTCATTTCATTATCGCCAACTACAAGAACTACTGGAACTTTAGTTAATTGAGCCTCTCTCATACGATAACCAAGTTTTTCGTTACGATCATCAACTTCGACTTTAATACCCTTCTCAATTAATAACTGTTTAACTTTATTTGCATATTCACTATGAATTTCGCTATTAACAGGAATAATAGTTACTTGTTTTGGTGCCAACCACAGTGGGAATACGCCACCATAATTTTCTATTAAAATACCAATAAATCTTTCAAGAGAACCAAAGCATGCTCTATGAATCATAACTGGAGTTTTCTTAGAACCATCTTCAGCAATATAAGTACAATTAAATCTTCCTGGAAGTTGCATATCTAATTGTACAGTTCCACATTGCCAAATTCTTCCTAATGAATCTGTAAGCTTGAAGTCTAATTTTGGGCCATAGAACGCACCATCACCTGGATTAATTTTAAACTTATGTCCAGTTGCTAAACATGCTTTTTCTAATGCTTTTTCAGCAGCATCCCAAACTTCAATTTCACCAATAAAATCTTCCGGTCTAGTTGATAATTCGATAGCATAATTTAAACCAAAAATAGAATATACATAATCATAAAGTTCTAGAATTCTGGCTACTTCATCACCGATTTGTGATTCCATTAATAAGATATGAGCATCATCTTGTGTGAATCCTCTAACTCTAAATAAACCGCTAAGTGCACCACTAGCTTCATATCTATGAACATGTCCTAATTCTGAATATCTTAATGGTAATTCTTTATATGAGTGAAGTGCATTATTATAAACAAGAATAGCACCAGGACAGTTCATAGGCTTAATAGCATATGTTCCATCTTCAACATCAAATGTATACATATCATCTTTGTAATGATCCCAGTGTCCACTAGTTTCCCATAATTCTCTATTTAAGAAGATAGGAGTATCTATAGTTTGATAACCTCTTTCTGCATGTAGTTTCAACCAGAAATCTTCAAGCGTTCTTCTTAATACATAACCATTAGGAAGCCAGAATGGTAGACCTGGGCCATAATCAGACATCATGAATAAACCCATTTCTTTTCCTAATTTACGATGATCTCTTTTTTTAGCTTCTTCAATTTGATTTAAATGAGTTTCTAATTCTTCTTGGCTAGGGAAACAAATGCCATATATTCTTTGAAGCATTTTGTTATTAGCATCACCCTTCCAATATGCACCAGAATGTTTTAATAATTTGAAGTTCTTTAACTCTTTAACAGTTTCAACATGAGGACCTCTACATAAATCTGTAAAATCACCTTGTGTATATGTAGTAATAATAGAACCTTCTTCCATATTGTTTATTAAATCGATCTTATATGGATCGTCTTTAAACATCTCAAGAGCTTCATCTTTGCTAATTTCTTTTCTAACAATGCGTTTACCATCTTTGACGATTTTCTTCATTTCTTTTTCAATCTTTTCTAAGTCATCATCTTTAATAGCATAATCACCTAAATCCATATCATAATAGAAGCCTTCTTCTATTACAGGCCCAACCCAAAACTTTGCATTTGGAAATAGATGTGTAACTGCTTGAGCCAGCAAGTGCGCACATGAATGATTCATAATACTTAATTGTTCATTTTCTTTAACGTTAATCATTTTTATCCTCCTAATCATAAAAAAAGATGGCACAAGGTCGCGAATGCGAGGTACCACCTTAACTTATTTCTTAATGCTTTTAACGCAAGCAACGCCTTCCTATTAAGGAGAAACTCATAAGTAGTAATCAAATTGAAGTGTAATAACTTTCACCAACCGTTATTTCTCTGAAACACTATTCAACTTAATCGTGTCTTAATCTTTGTATCTAGAATTATTATAGCAAAATTAAAAATAAGTACAAAAAAAGAAGTTTTTCAACTTCTTTTCTCGCATTACTATTTAGCTTTTTTAGCAGGAGCTTTCTTAGCTGTAGCTTTCTTAGCAGGAGCAGCTTTCTTAGCAACTGTCTTCTTAGCAGGAGCAGCTTTCTTAGCAACAGCCTTCTTAGCAGTAGTAGCTTTCTTAGCAACTTTCTTTTCTGGCATAATAATTTTCCCTTTCTTATTCTTTTTGTAATAGAGATTTTTTATCTCCATAAAAATTATAATTCCATTATTTTCACAATGCAAATTTTTTTAAAAATAAGAATGATAAAAAAACTAGTAATAATCACGTAATTATTACTAGTCATTTAAAATAGTCAATGTTTATCGTATTATTTTACACTACATAATTATCAATAAACGATTTTATATTAATATAATATTTTTCATTTGATTTGCATTCACAGTGATCTACGCCTTCAACAACGAATATTTTCTTAGCACCGTTTGTAGAATTATATATACGTTTAGACATTTCAAATGGAACGATAGTATCTGCAGTTCCATGAATTATCAACAATGGAACATTATTGTTTTTTAATGCAATTTTATGATTACAATCTTCATAAGTAAAATCTAACTTAGAAATTATTTTCTTTTCTAATAACTTCAAGATTGTATCTACAAATACTAAGTGATATTTTTCTTTCATAAAGAATTTTAATTCTTCATATAAAGAAGAGAATCCAGAATCTTCAATAGCACATTTTACATTATCAGGAAGTTTTGTTCCTAAGCTTGATAACACTGTAGATGCACCCATCGATATTCCGTATAAAACAATTTGTGAATTAGGACACTTATTAACTAAATAATCAATCCACTTAACCAAATCCAATGATTCTTTTAAACCATATGTTGCATACTTACCTTCTGATTCACCACTACCTCTTTGATCAATAAGCAAAATGTTATAACCCATATCATCAAATTTCTTTGCGACATCATACATATCGTTTTTATTTCCAGTAAACCCATGAATAATAATTACATATTTATTATTGTCATGATTAGTAATGCGATAGGCATTTAACTTTAAACCATCATATGATGTTATTGTCACAGAGTTAACATTAGAGTTTTGAAGATAGCCCTTATATTCATCATACTTATCAAAGCTTTCTTTAAATAATGGGGTTTTAGTACTAAAACACTTTTCAAAAACAGCATCTAGCATGCTTTCATAAGCAAGAACACCTGCACCAGTAAACAACAACGCTTTATTAACTAATTTCATTATTCAAAATCCTTCTTTTTTTCTAATAAAGTATTATATGAATTTTGGTAATTAACAAGTTTAGCTCTTTCTTCTTCTACTTTTTGTTGAGGAGCTTTAGAAACAAACTTCTCGTTAGACAGCATAGAATTAGAACGTTTGATTTCATTTTCTAATCTTTCTAATTCTTTATTAATCTTTTCAAGTTCAGCGGCCTTATCAACGATTTCATCCATGATGAAGCTAATCTTTCCAAATGATAATGGTCTTACAATAGATTCTTGTTCAATCTTATCAATCGTAATAAGCTTAGTCATCTTAGCTAAAATTGATTTTAATGAATCATCTAATTGAATACCTTCAACTAAGATATGAAGTTCTTTTGAAGGTTTGATATTGTTTTCAGTTCTAATCTCTCTAGTTTGTTTGATTATTTCGATAACGCCTTCAATAGCTTTCGCTTTATTCGCATCAACTTCAATAATCTCAGGAAGCAATTCTTGCAATAATGATTTATCTTTACCATTAATCTCTTGATAAATTTCTTCAGTAACAAAAGGAATAAATGGATGTAAAAGTTTAAGAATAGCTTCTAATACATAAATAAGAGTATCTAATGTTTGATGTTTCAAATTAATATCTTCGCTATTTAATGCTGGCTTAGTAAATTCGATATACATTGAACAGAAATCATCCCAAACAAATGACATGATTTCATTACCAGCAATTGCTAACTCATATTTATCAAGATTAGCTGTAGCAGATTTAACAGTTTGATTTAATTTGTTAACAATCCAACAGTCAATATCATTAGTAAACGATGGTTTACTATACTTATATGTATCATCACAATTCATCAAAACATAACGAGAAGCATTCCATAACTTGTTGATAAAGTTCCAACCTGCTTCTAACTTTTCAGTTGAGAAATTCATATCCAAACCTGGTGTTGAATTAGTAGACAAGAATAATCTTAGTGAATCGGCACCATACTTATCAATAATATCGATTGGGTCGATACCATTACCTAAGGATTTAGACATCTTTCTACCCTTTTCGTCTCTAATTAAGCCATGGATTAAGCAATCTTTAAATGGAACGTCATTTAAGAAATGACGAGCACTAAATGCCATTCTAGCTACCCAGAAGAATATGATATCGTAACCTGTAACCATACATGTAGTTGGGAAGTAACGTTTTAAATCTTCTGACTCAGTATCTGGCCAGCCTAACGTTGAGAATGGCCATAACGCACTAGAGAACCAAGTATCTAATACATCTTCATCTTGTATCCAGTTTTCAATATCTTTTGGAGGTTCAACTTCACAATAGATTTCACCAGTTTCTTTGTGATACCAAACTGGTATTCTGTGTCCCCACCATAATTGTCTAGATATACACCAATCTTCTATGTTTTCTAGCCATTGGTTGAATGTCTTTTCAAAACGTTTTGGATAGAAATTTATCTTTGTATCAGGATTTTCTTGAGCTTTCAAAACATCTTCAGCTAAAGGTTTCATCTTAACGAACCATTGTTTTGATAGATAAGGTTCTACCATAACGCCAGTTCTCTCTGAGTGACCTACAGAGTGGACGATTTCTTCGGCTTTTATTAAGACATTTTCATTCTTGAATTTTTCTAATAGTTTTTCTCTACATTCATATCTATCTAAACCGTTAAATTCACCGCATAATTCATTCATAGTGCCATCTTCATTCATACAAATTAGCATTTCAAGATTATGTCTTATTGCGATTTGATAGTCATTAGGGTCGTGTGCAGGAGTACATTTCATAATGCCTGTTCCAAATCCTATTTCAATATATTCATCACCAATAATAGGTAAAACTTCACCATTTGCAGGATTGATTGCTTTCTTACCGATTAAGTGATTTACTTTTTCATCTTTAGGATGAACAACAATGCATACATCGCCAAACATTGTCTCTGGTCTAGTTGTTGCTACAACAAATGTTTCATCAGAATCAACAACATGGTATTGAAGATAATACATATAACCTTTTACATCTTTATGAATAACTTCAATATTACTTAGTGCTGTCTTTGCTTGAGGGTCCCAGTTAATAACTCTTTGACCTTGATATATTAATCCCTCTTTATAATAAGTAACAAATACTTGCGCAACAGCCTTACTTAAACCTTCATCTAAAGTGAATCTTTCTTTACGATAATCAGTACTATTACCTAGTTTTGCCCATTGAGATCTAATGAAATCAGAATATTCCTTTTTCCATTCCCATGCTTTGTCTAAGAACTTTTCTCTACCAATATCATAGCGAGAAACGCCTTGTTCTTTTAATCTGGCATCAACTTTAGCTTGTGTAGCTATACCTGCATGGTCCATTCCAGGAACCCACAAAACATCATAACCTTTCAAACGATTATATCTAGCTAATAAATCTTGAATCGTATTATCCATCGCATGTCCTAAATGTAATTTACCTGTTACATTTGGTGGAGGTATAACGATACAATATGGTTTCTTAGACATATCACCACTTTCAAAATAATGATGATCTAACCAATCTTGGTATCTTCCTTCTTCAACTTTCTTTGCATCATACTTGCTATCTAACATAATTCATCCTCCCAAAAATAAAAGGTGGCACAAAGGGCGAAATAGTCGCGGTACCACCTTAATTTCTTACTTAAATCCTTAACGCGAATTACACGTACTTTCGTAAACTCCTAGACAACATTTTCATCAATTCTAGTATAACTTTCACCAACCGTTATATCTCTACATTCCCAAATTGATTACTTCCTTCTAATCAACGTAATTTAATTATAAGTTATCTAAACCTAATAAACAATACAGAAATCATCCTTTAATAGTTTTAAATACCTCACGTAATTTTTGATTCATACCATATACCAAATCATAGTCATTTTTGATGTTAGTTATTTTTTCTATATTCTCTTTAGCTTTGATATCTAAGTAACATTGATGACACCAATAGTTACGATCATTTCTAATTACTTCCAAAGATTCAAAATCATTTATATCTAATAAATAAATCTTTTTCTCATGAAAAATAAATTTAACTTTTCTAATCAATTCACCCATCGTATCGTTTTCAACACGACGTGTAAGCTCCTCAAAATCACCACTTCCTGCAATACCGAATAAACCTTCAAGATGATATTCAATAAGTTGATATTGCTCTATTAGTTTAGAATGTGCTAAAGCAAATTCATCTAGCGTCATATTTACCTCTATAGAATCTTTTCAATATCATTCTTTAAGATATCGATATTTGTTCTTTTTAAAGTTGAGATATAGATACAGTTATCATAATCTTTGAAAAGTTTATGTTTATTATTCATCAATTGATTATTAGACAATTTATCAATTTTATTTACAACAATGATATATCTAATTTTTCTTTGTTTTAAAAAATCAAGCATATTTACATCATCGTCAGTTAAACCGATTCGGCAATCGACAATCATGACGCATAATTTAATATTATCTCTAGAGAAATAATCTTCCATCATATCGCCAAAATCAATAGCTTCTTGTTTAGAACGATTTGCGAATCCATATCCAGGAACATCGACAACCAAATACTTTTCGTCATTATTGAAGAAATTAATCATCTTAGTTTTGCCAGGCGTTTTACCTGTATATGCTAAATCTTTTTTATACAAAGCATTTATTAAAGATGATTTACCAGCATTAGATCTTCCAACAAAAACAACCTCTTTATATCCTTGAGGAAAATCCGATAACTTGGCTGCTGATTTGACGAACTGAATCATTAATATAAAGCCTCTTTAAATACTTGATCAACTTTTTCAACTGGAATGAATTTAACTTCATTCTTGACAGTATCAGGAACATCATCCAAATCTTTGATATTGCCTTTTGGAATAACAATGGTCTTAATGCCACTACGATGTGCAGCTAATGATTTTTCCTTTAAACCACCAATAGGTAAAACATTGCCACGTAAAGTAACTTCACCTGTCATAGCTAAATCTTTCTTAGCTGGGCGATTTGTTAGAGAAGAAACAATTGCTGTAGTTAAAGTAACACCTGCAGATGGACCATCTTTTGGAACTGCACCTTCTGGTACATGAATATGAATATCATGTTTATCGAAGAATTCAGGATTAATGTCATACTTTATAGCATTTGCTTTAATATAGTCTAAAGCAATTTTTGCAGATTCAACCATAACATCACCAAGTTGACCTGTGACAACTAAGTTACCCTTACCTTCAAAGTAATTAACTTCTATTTGTAATATATCGCCACCAAATGATGTATATGCTAAGCCAGTGACTACACCTACTTCATCTTTCTTTTCTTTTGTACCATATTCAAAGATTTCGTGTCCTAACCAAGTGTTAACTAATTTCTTGTTTATTTTGATAGAACGTTTCTTTTGTTTTAAGATAGCTAGAACAGATTTACGACAAAGATTACCTATCGTTCTTTCTAATTGTCTAACACCAGCTTCTCTAGTGTAATGTCTAATCAAATAAGTTAATATTTCATCATTAAATGTAATTTGTTTATCGTTTAAACCGTTTGCTTCTAATTGCTTCTTAATTAAGTGCTTGTTAGCAATATTTAGTTTTTCTTCTTCGGTATAACTAGATAATTCAATAATCTCTAACCTATCTAACAATGCAGGCGGAATATTATCACGATAATTAGCTGTGCAGATAAATAGAACATCTGATAAATCATATGGTTCTTCTAGATAATGATCAGAGAACATATTGTTCTGTTCAGGATCTAATACTTCTAGCATTGCACTAGATGGATCACCCTTATAATCAGAAGCCATCTTATCAATTTCATCAATTAAGAAGACAGGATTAGTTGTACCAGCACGTTTCATACCTTGAATAATTCTTCCAGGCATAGAACCTAAATAAGTACGACGATGACCTCTAATTTCAGCTTCATCTCTTACACCACCTAAAGATATCTTCACGAATTTTCTATCAAGTGCTCTTGCTACAGATTTTGCCAATGATGTTTTACCAACTCCTGGAGGACCAACTAAACATATAATTGGAGACTTCAAAGAATTAGTCATCTGTTTAACAGCTAAATACTCTAAGATTCTTTCTTTAACTTTTACTAAACCATAATGATCTTCATCTAAAATTTGTGATGCTTTTTCTAAATCATTATTATCTTCAGATTTTTGATACCAAGGAGTAAATAACAACCATTCCAAATAAGAACGAATAACACCAGTTTCTCCTGTTGCAGGTGGAAGCATTTCGTAATGTTTAAACTCGTCATAAGCTTTCTGTTTAACATTATCTGGATATGGGTTTTCATCAACAAGTTTTCTTAAATCATCAATATCAGATACACCTTCGCCACCTAGTTCATCTTTAATAGCTTTAAGTTTTTCTCTTAAATAGTAGTCTCGTTGTCCCTCTTCAATTGTTGATTTAACCTTTTCATTTAATTCTTGTTCAATATCATATAATTTGTGTTCTTTATCGATTTGATCAAGCATCATATATAAACGTTTATTAACGTTATTCTCTTCCAAGAATTTTTGTTTAATATTTAATTCTTTTACATAGATTTGAGCAAAAGTGTCTACCATTATTGATGCAAACACTTGGTCAAATACCGTATTTTGCTTCAAAGGGAATCCAGGTCTAGCATACTTTTGTGCTATGTTATTGAATTCAAGCAATGCCTTTTTAGTTAGAACTTCAATCTCTAATTCATCAGATGTGAAGCTTTCCATTTCTTCAATCTCAACAAAATTTACATCATCTTGAACAAAATGCTTTTTAATAAAACATCTTTTAACACCTGAAAATATAACTTTTAAATGATCGTAATTTTTACGACTGTTTTTTATTGTACATAATGTACCAACTTCATAAAGATCTTCAGGAGTTGGATCGTTTACAGTTAGATCTTTTTGAGAAACAATAACGATCTGTGATTGATTTTTTAAGCAATAATTTACCGCATCTACAGAATACTTTCTACCAACTTCGATAGCTAATTCCTGCATAGGAAACATTACAGCTCCACGAGTACATAATAGTGGATAAGATTCAATACTACTCATAATACCTCCTCATTTAAGAAAAGACGCAAAGCGTCTTTATACTATTTTTTTAATAAATCTAAAGTCTTATTAAGTTTTAGATCTTCTTTGACATTTTCTTCTGGAACGTATTGTTTGATTTCTTCAACCTTTAAGCCATACATTTCAGCCATCTTGTCATATTCTTTAGAAATATCTTCATCACTAACTTCTACATTTTCTAGTTTAGCAATCTCTTCTAAAGCAAGATTAATCTTGACACGCTTAGTTGCATCATCCTTCATTGAAGCTTTGAACTCATCTTTAGTTTGACCCATCATCTTTAAGAATTGTTCTAATTGTAAACCTTGTGACATTAATCTTTGTTCATATTGATTTACCATTGTATCTTCTTCAGAATCAATCATAACTTGAGGAATTTCAACTTCAACAATCTTAGCTAACTCGTCAACAAGTTTGTTGTCTGCTTCTCTAGTAGCAACATCCTTCTTTTGCTTTTCAAGATTCTCTTTTGTGTAATTCTTTAACTCATCAACAGTATTGACGTTTTCATATTTAAGTTCTTTTACAAATTCATCATCTAGAACAGGTAGCACTTTCTTTTTGATTTCATGAACTGTTACTTTGAAAGTTGCATCCTTGCCTTTTAATGAAGCTTCTTGGTAGTCTTCAGGGAATTTAACATTGATGTCTTTTGTTTCTTCTGATTTCATACCAGCTAATTGAGATTCGAAGCCAGGGATAAATGAATTAGATCCTATAACTAAATCATAGTTCTCACCTTTACCACCTTCGAATGCTACGCCATCAACGAAACCTTCGAAATCGATAACAGCAGTATCACCATCTTCTACTTCGCCATCTTCTTTAAGTTCAAGATCAGCTTTTCTATCTAATAATGTAGCGATTTGATCATCTACTTCTTTATCTTCAACTTTTACTTCTTCAACTTTATATTCTAGAGCTTTGTAGTCACCAAGTTTAACATCAGGTTTTACTGGGCAAACAAATGTAAGAACACATTTATCTTCATCCAGAGTATCAAGTTTTAATTCAGGACGGTCAATTAATTGAACATCATGTTCCTTAACGCCATCTAATAATGCTTGTTGTGCCAAAGCTTCAGCAGCTTCTATTAACACTTCATTATGATTGATGTATTTATCAATCATGTTCTTAGGTGCTTGACCTTTTCTAAATCCTTTAATTTCTATTTTTGAAGCAACCTTTTTGTACGCTTTCTTTTTTGCTTCTTGCCAGTTATCACCTTCTAATGTAACTGTTAACTCTGCTTTTCCAGATTCTATTTTTTTATACTCTGCCATATAATTCTCCTTTATAACCTTATATATTCTATCAAATATGTAAATCAAATACCATAAAAATGATTATAATTAGCACCTATTTGTCACCTATAAATTTAAAACGATCGACTAGTTTTCCATCGACTTCAACTTTTTCTGTAAACATCTTTAAAGGTCTAACCCAAATTCCAAAATCGCCATACAAGGCTCTATATATGACAACATCTTCTAGAGTTTCAGTATGTTTGCCTACATATAGAACTTCATATTCTTTTCCTTTGAAATGAAGATACTTCCCAAGTTTTATTCTTTCCATATTTAACTATTAAAAGCCTTATAAATATAATCAATAATATTTTTAGCTAGTATAGGAGCTTCACTTTCTTCGTAATTGACTGGTAAAGCCATTAAACACTCTTTATACAACAAATCTCTTGCAAGTTTGTTCATACTAGGTTCTTTCATAAACTCATCGTCAATAAGCTTTAAAGCCTTCTTAAAGCCACCTGAAATTTCAATAGGCATCACGTATTTAGGAATAAACTCGTATTCCATACCAGAATCTATATATTTAATATCTTCACCTATTTCTTGATTTATTAAACTATCTACAAGTAATACTTTAGCGTTTTTAAAGCCATTAGAAGATAAATACTTATTACATAAATCTATATATTCACGAAGATTCTTTTTATTAAGTTCATTGACAGCAATAAGTTGATGTTCTGCATCCATAAATAGATATTTTTCAATATCTTCATCAGTCAATGATTTATATACAAAAGTAACAGCTTTAACTTGAGCTTGTAATTGTTCTAATTGATCTAAATATTCTTTAGGAACATATGGAACATTAAGTTCTTCATCAATTAGCTTGTTAGCTTCATCAAAGTTTTCATTTTCTATTAATTTAGTTATTTTATTAATAATATCTTGATAATAGTTCATACAAAGAAAAAAGGCCATTTTTCAATAGCCTAGTTATTATTAATTATTTAGCACCACGTCTTCTCTTATTTTCGTACTTCATGTATACCATAGTCCACATGATAGCAGCCATCATCAATCTAGATAAGAAACGTAAAGCAAATGATAATTGATTCATCTTACCAAGTTCAATTGCAAAGATTACCATACCAATTGCATAAAGAATAAAGACAACCTTACAAATAGTATTAGATTCTTTCTCACCAAGGTCTTTACTTAAACCGATAATTAATGAACCAAAGATACCAACGATAGCTAATACATTACTTACAACATCAAATACAGTACCTGAAACGCTTAATTCTGCATTAGTGAAATTCATATAAGATAGACCAATGAATGTAGCTAATTCAGAAACTGCAAATAAAATCATGTAAGTCTTAAAATAAGGAGCAGCTTGTTTCTTGTAGTTTTCGATTGAATAGAAAACAGCAAAGAATAGTGTAAATACGCTCAAAAGAGATCCAGGAATTAAAGAAGCAGGACAAACTGGAATATACACTAATTGAGCAATGATTGAAATAATGATGAATATTAAATAAAAGAAAGTAACGAAACTATTTTTTTTCATAAAACATATCTCTTCGCTTATTTACCACAGAAAAACTTAAATTCTTTCAATTTCGACGTCAGCACCGCTAGCTAATAACTTAGCAGCAGCCTTTTCATCAAGATATACAGTGCAATCAGGATGTAATTGAAGAATAGAAGCAGCAACAGCAGTATCAACTGGACCATTAATCATCTTTTCAACAACATCAGCCTTATTATCACCTAAAGCAATTAAGATAATAGAACGTGCATGCATAATTGATTTGATTCCCATTGTAACAGCTTGATGAGGAACTTCATCAATACTCTTGAAGAATCTAGAGTTAACTTCACGAGTATTCTCTTCTAGTTCAACAACGTGAGTTAATGATTCAAATGGTGTACCAGGTTCGTTAAATGCGATATGTCCATCAACACCGATACCTAAGATTTGAAGATCAATGCCACCAGCTTTTTCAATAGCTTTATCATAAGTCTTGATATTTTCTAGATTGATACCATCTGGAACATGAGTTCTTTCTTTATCGATATCGATATGATCAAATAGATTATGATTCATGAAATAACGATATGATTGATCATGACTACCATCTAGACCAACATATTCATCAAGATTGAATGTAGTTACATCTTTAAATGTAATAACACCTTCTTTATTTAATCTAGCAAGTTCATGATATAGACCTAAAGGTGTTGAACCAGTAGCGCCACCAAGAACAGCATTAGGCTTCTTAGTTAATAAATCAACATATTGTTGAGCAGCTTTTTTAGCGATTTGTTCCTCGCTTCCAACGTAAATTTTCATATAATTATCCTCTTTCTATCTATACATTCATTATAAATCTTACAGTCATTGTTTTCTAGCAAAGAAGCGATATTTATTCATTGTCTTCCTCTTTTTCATTAACAATAACTTTAATTTCATTAACTTTCTTGTTATCAGCATCAGTTACTTCAATATGAAGATTCTTATAATCAAAACTATCGCCAACATCTGGTATTTTATCTAAAACATCTATAACCCAAGCTGATGTTGAATTGAAATCATATTCTTCGTTATTTTCAACATCAAAATATTCAAAGAAATCGTCAATATCTAAATCAGCTTTGATTAAATATGTTTTATCATCAAGCTTCTTATAGTATTCAACTATTTCATCATGTTCATCATAGATTTCGCCTACAAGCTCTTCTAAGATATCTTCCATTGTAATAATGCCTTCAGTACCACCATATTCATCACAAACAACTGCCATATGTGTTTTATTTGCTTGGAATTCTTTTAATAACGATGATACTTTAACTTGCGGTTGAGTATATATTACCGGCTGAATTATTGTTTCAATACCATTTTTATTGTTCTTTTTATGAAGCAGATAGTAATAGAAATCTTTTTCGTGCAATACGCCAATGATATTATCGATGTTATCTTTATAAACAGGCAATCTTGAATAACCTGATTCACGATACATCTTCTCAATCTTGGTGTTAGAATCTTCACCTAGCTCTATAGCGATAACATCGATTCTAGGTGTCAATATTTCAGAAACATCGACATCTTCAAATTCAATTGCGTTTGTAATTAAGTCAGCTTCGTGTTCCTCTAAATCACCATCTTCATTAGCCTCTTCAACTAAAGTAATAAACTCTTCGGTATTATAGCCTTCATCATCATCTTTAAATAGCGAAGAAAAAATACTTTCAAGTTTATTAAATAAGAAGGTTAATGGCGTAAAGATAAATACTAATAACTTAAGAATTGGCGTTATAAACATTGCGAATTTTTCTGGACAATGTTTCGCCATAGTCTTAGGTACTATTTCACCAATAATCATAATGACCAAAGTCATCACGATTGAAGAGATAGCTACTCCATCTTCACTAAATATCCTAGTAAAGAAAACCGTAGCCAATGATGCAGCAACGACATTAACAATCGTATTCCCTATTAATATTGTTGTAAGTAAACTCGTAAAATTGTCTGATAAATCTAATGTTTTTTGTGCCTTTTCATTACCTGTATTTGCTAGAGCTTTTAATTTAATCTTATTCATACTTGAAAAAGCTGTTTCCGAAGCACTAAAAAAAGAATAACATAGCACTAAAACAACTAAGATTATAAGCAATGAATTAGACATAAAAAACACTCCTATCTAGAAGTGTGATGCAATACAGATAATTCGGGCAAGGACTTTCTTCTCCCAAATTTAATTCACATCCTTTCATGTAATATATCTTAACAAATATACGATAAAAAGTTAATAGATGATAGAACGTTTATCAGATACATTTATTATCTGCGTGTCACCTAATTTATAATAACCAACATAATTATGAGAATAGCGCGTATGCACATGACCATAGAAAAAGTATTTAGGTTTATAATCTTCAATCAGCTTCACAAAACATGCAAAACCTTGATGTGCGATGTCTTCAAGATCTCCATATCCTTTTACAGGCGCATGGGCAACAACAATATCGATACCACCCACTTTATTAATCTTACGTTTTAGCTTATGGATACGACGTTCCATTTGTCTTTCGCTATACATATATTTGCCATTATCTCGATACAAGAAAGAACCACCTAAGCCTAGTATTCTAATGCCATCATGTACATAGACATCGTCATCTATACAAATACAACCCTCAGGAGGATTAACATCATATTTCTCATCATGATTGCCGTGTACATATAATAGAGGTTTATTAGAAACTGTTACAAGATATTCTAAATATTCAGCCTTTAAATCACCTGCTGAAATTATTAGATCAAATTGTTTAAGATATTTATTGTTGTAACCATTCCATAAGGCATCGTCTTCCTCATCAGAAATAGCTAAGATATTAGTATACGCTTTATCATATATAATCTTAGTTCTTACCGCATCAATCGCTTTTAGTAATTGCTTATCAGACATCTCTGATAAAAACTCGTAACCATATATCTCTATCAAAACTACCAAGGCATCAGGATAATAAACATTAATCTTTTTCTTTTTTAGCATTGAGACAAGACGTCCATAAAAACCAACTAAAGTTATGCGGTCTTTCCTTGACCATTCATAATCTTCATCTAATTTCATCAATCTTTGAAGTTTTTTATAGTATCCTAATTTCTTGAATTGTATTGAATATAGTTTTGATAATTTATAATACTCTAAAAATTCATAATATAATTTACCTTCAAAACTATATTTGTCTTTAGGCATGACCCTTTTAACAACACAAGGAATAAAAACTGCACCATATGATTTTAATACACTAACTCTTTTATTACCTTCTGAGATATAGAATTTGCCTAAATATTCATAAGCAATAGGAGAATCCGCAATTCCCGAATCAGATAAGTGATAACAGCATACATTTATCCACTTGTAAGAAAACTCACTTTCGCCTCTAATAATTGGCATAAAATTACTGGCAAAAGACGTTCTTCTATCCGTATTAACAGTTCCCACAATAAGTTCAGCAGGAACATCAATTTGGCCAATATCAACTATCGCACATTCATAGATATTTACTAGTGAATCTAGAGATTTTATATAAGGATCAACGCGATGATAACGATCAGTTAAAAACTGTTTACGTCCCTTCTTTAAAGCGTATTGATACTGTTCTCTTCCTTCAGCTATATTTACATCCATACCCTAATTATAAAGCATAGAGTCATATAACAAAAAAGAGCATCTATTTAAGATGCTCTAATTTGTAATTAATATTACTTTGGTTTTTATTTAGCTCTAGCTTGAAGATTCTTAAATCTCTTTTCAGCATCAGATCTAGCTTTATCGTATAGTTCTTGAGCTTTTTCAGGATTTACTTTAACTAGGTTGTTATATCTAGCTTCATCCATTAAGAAGTCTTGGAACTTATCAAAGTTAGGAGCAGTGAAATCAATCGTTAGAGGAGATTCATTTCTAGGATCATATCTATACAATGTTACATATCCACATTCAACAGCTTGTTTTTGAACTAGTTGTTGTTTAGACAAGCCACCCTTAATTCCGTGTAGCTCACATGGACAGTAAGCAACGATTAGAGATGGACCATTATAAGATTCAGCTTCTTTTAATGCTTTGATAGCTTGAACTCTATTAGCACCCATACATACTGAAGCAACGTATACGTGACCATAGCTCATAGCGATTTGACCAATATCCTTCTTAGCAACAGCTTTACCACCAGCAGCGAACTGAGCGATAGAAGCGGCTTGAGAAGACTTAGAAGATTGACCACCAGTGTTAGAGTAAACTTCTGTATCAAGGATTAAGATATTAACATTTAAGTTATTAGCGATAACATGGTCTAAGCCACCGTAACCGATATCGTATGCCCAACCATCACCACCAACGATCCATACTGAGCAAGAAACTAAGTCTCTTACTTCTTCAGCTAACACATGAACAGCTTCGCAAGCAGACTTACCAGCTAATTCACCAATCTTAGAAGCAAGTTTCTTTTCTTCAACTCTATTACCATTGATCTTTAAGTATTCTTCTAATAAAGTCTTTAATTCAGGTTCAACATTTTCTAGGTTATCTTCCATAACTTTTAATAATGTTGCTTTCTTATAGTTCTTAGCTAATGCCATACCATAACCATATTCAGCATTATCTTCGAATAATGAGTTAGCCCAAGCAACACCATTGCCATTCTTATCAGTAACAAATGGAGTAGATGGAGTAGAACCGCAGTAAATTGATGAACATCCTGTAGCGTTAGCAACTAACATATCAGGACCAAATAATTGTGAAACCAATCTGTAATAAGGAGCTTCACCACAACCAGGACATGAACCAGGAACTTCAAAGTAAGGTTTTAAGAATTGAGTACCTTTTGGAGTATCATTTACTAATTCAGCCTTGTATTCTGTTTCATTGAATAAGTAATCAGCTAACTTAGCTTCGCCCATCATTTCATGAACGTTAACCATTTCAAGAGCTTTATTTCCGCCCTTTCCTGGACACTCAGCAGCACATAATCCACAACCTACACAGTTATCAGGAGAAACTTGGATTCTGAACTTATAGTTTTCAGCACCCTTACCGATAGCTTGGATAGTAGCGAATTCTTGTGGAGCATTCTTGATTTCTTCTTCAGTTAAAGCGAATTGTCTAATTGTAGCATGTGGACATACGAATGAACAGAAACCACATTGGATACAGTTATCAGGATTCCATTTTGGAGCAAATGAAGCAATATTTCTATGTTCAGCATAAGAAACATTGTTTCTCATTGTACCATCTAGAACACCGTTCTTTGTGAATTCAGATACTTTCATATCGTAACCATTCAAGTAGTCAAATGCTTGAACGAATTCATCGAAGTATGCATCACCAGTCTTTTCAACTTCAAACTTAGTTGGAAGGTTAGCCCATTCAGGTTTAACTGTAACTTGTACTAAACCATCTTTACCTGCATCAATAGCATCCCAGTTAGCTTGTACAACAGCATCACCCTTCTTACCATAAGATTTCTTAGCTGCAGCTTTCATTAATTCAACAGCTTTTTCATATGGCATGATTTGTTCATTCAATGCGAAGAATGCAGATTGTAATGTTGTATTAGTCTTTCCTCTCATACCACATTCATTAGCAATCTTAGTTGCATTGATGATATAGAACTTAGCATTTTTCTTTGCCAATTGAACTTTCATTCTATTTGGCATATAGTCTTCAATCTGATCAGCATCGATTGTTGTATTTAATAGGAATGTTCCACCTTCTTTTAATGAAGCTAGCATATCATATTTCAATACATATGAATCTAGTGAACATGAAATGAAGTCAGCGTTATTTACATAATATGTAGAATGAATTGGTTCTGGACCAAATCTTAAGTGAGATCTAGTAACACCACCAGCTTTTCTAGAGTCATATTGGAAATAAGCTTGAGCATATTGATCAGTGTTATCACCAATAATCTTTACAGAGTTCTTATTAGCACCAACTGTACCATCTGAACCTAAGCCCCAGAATAAGCATGAAGTATATTTACCTTCAACCTTGAAATTAGGATCAACATCTAATGATAGATTAGTTACATCATCAACGATACCGATTGTGAATTCAGGTTTTGGATCATCTTTAGCTAATTCATCATATACAGCCTTAATTTGGTTAGGAGCAGTATCCTTAGAAGCGATACCATATCTACCACCAATTAAAGTGATATCCTTCTTAGCAAGTACACTTAGAACATCTAAATATAGAGGTTCTCTTGTACCAATTTCTTTAGTTCTATCTAATACAGCAATTTTCTTAGCTGTTTCAGGAAGAACGTTTAATAAATATTTAGCGCTGAATGGTCTATATAGGTGAACAGAAACAACACCAATCTTTTCGTTAGGAAGTGCGTCGATAACTTCTTTAATAGTTTCAACAACAGAACCCATAGCGATAATAACTCTTTCAGCATCCTTAGCACCATAATAAGTGAAAGGCTTATAATCTCTACCAGTATGTTCAGAAATCTTAGCCATGTAATCAGCTACGATATCAGGAACTTTTGCGAAATGAGTATTTTGTGCTTCTCTAGTTTGGAAAACAACGTCATCGTTTTCTGCGCCACCTCTAGTAACTGCGTTACCATGAGGATTTAAAGCGTTTTTCTTGAATGCTTTTACAGCATCCATATCTAATAATGATTTTAAGTAATCATATTCCATTACTTCTACTTTTTGAATTTCATGTGAAGTTCTGAAACCATCAAAGAAATGTAAGAATGGAACACTACCCTTGATTGCTGATAAGTGCGCAACACCTGCTAAATCCATAGCCTCTTGAACAGAGTTTGAACATAGCATACAGATACCAGTTTGTCTAGCAGCATAGATATCTTCGTGATCACCGAAAATTGATAATGCAGAAGTAGCTAGAGCTCTAGCAGCAACGTGTACAACACCTGGTAATAATTCACCAACCCATTTGTACATGTTTGGAATCATCAATAATAAACCTTGTGAAGCAGTGAAAGTAGTAGCTAAAGCACCACCTTGTAAAGTTCCATGAACGGCACCAGATGCACCAGCTTCTGATTGCATTTCAGCTACTTTAACGATATTGCCAAAAACATTAAGTCTTTTTTGCGTTGCCCAAGCATCAACAACTTCAGCCATAGTTGAAGATGGAGTAATTGGGTAAATAGCAGCGACATCAGTAAAAGCATACGCGCAATGAGCGGCAGCGGTATTACCATCCATAGATTGGAATGTCTTTCCCATAAAAAAAATCTCCTCCTTAAGTCTCTTTTATTATAACCCTTTAGAGGAGATTATATTACTAAAATTTGTTAATTTGCGTTACAAATATACACAGTTATGTTGGTATCAATAGGAAATTGACCAGCTTTATAACTTGAAGAACCATTTACTTCAATAGAAACAATTTTACCAACAGTTAAATCGTGATTTGTAACGTATTGATAATCAACATTAGTGAATGAATTTAAGGCACCATTCTTAAGAGCGTTTTTCATTTCATCTGCAGTTGATACGTTATATATCGAGTTATAAGTAGAAGGTTTTTCAAGTTTTTGTGTCTCAACAGCAGGCTCATCAGGTTCTGGTCCTAAAGAAACAACATAATCAACACTATCGCCAGTCTTATAAGTACCAGCTTTAACTCTTATTATTCTGCCTTCAGAAATATTGTCTGAATATTCACTTGATTTATTGCCTGCATATAAGCCTTTTATTGTCATATATGCCTTGAAATCATCAACAGTATAATCCTCGTATGTGTCTGCTTCAATATCATAATATTCATACTTGCCAGCAGATACAGAATAATTTATTTGATCTCCTAAATAATAAGTTCTTCCTGTCTTATACCATCTAACACAGCCTTTTTCATAATCAGATAGTTTTTCATTATCGCCATCATTATATGGAACTAATCCAAGCTCTTTCATTTTGGCAATGAAATCTTTTTCACTAAGACCTAGATACTTAGTTTCATCAACTTCAACGATAGTCTTCTTACCTTTAGAAATTGAATAATATACAGTGTCACCCTTCTTATATGTGATATCAGATTTATACCATCTAATTAATCCTGCATCATATGCACTATATTTATCATTGTCACCATCAGTAATTGCTACTAAGCCAATTTTTTCCATAGCAGCTTTGAATTCGTCTTCAGTTAAGCCTAGATATTTTTCATCGTCCAATTCAATACCTTCGCCTAATGATAGTGAGTATCTAACACCTTCATTTACAACGTAATGTTCACCTGAACCATGCCAGATAATTTTACCTTCATCAACTTCTGAAGAGAATTCATCCCATTCACTCACATGATCACCAACAGTCAAATTTAAAGCCTTTACTTTGCTCTTAAACTCATCTAAAGATAATCCGATATAAGCACCTTCTTTAACAACGATATATTCTGTGTCATCGTCATCATCTTTATCTTCATGTTTGCCTAAAGAAATGAATACTTTAACTTCTTCATCTTTAGATTTTATCTTTTTAGGTTCGATTTTAAATACAACGCCCTTTTCATAGTCATCTGTTTTTTCTTGAACATACTCAACGTTAGTTAGTTCGTTCTCAATAACCCACTTTTCGATATCTTCTTTAGAAGTATTGTCTTCTAACTTGATAACTTCAATTGTTGTTTCCTCTTTTTTCTCTGCTTTTCCTTTTGAGATAACGAAACTAATTGTATCAACCAATTTTTCATCAGCTTTTACAGATTGGTAGACAACATTATCTTTATCTACATCATCACTATTCTCGTAGCTTATAACGCAAGCTTCAGTAAGTCCGTTATCGTTACACCAAGAGATAACTTCATCTACTGATTTATCTTTGAAATCTGGAACAATAATAGTTTCTTCTTTAGCAAAGAAAAAACGATAGCCCAAATAACCAATGCCTACTAAACTGACGCTTAATAATATTACTAAAAAGATATTAATTTTGTTTGCAAAAAATGTTTTCATAACTAATCCTCAATGTCTAACATTAATCTGCCTCTTACATTAGAAGCATATACACAATAATCTATTCCATTAACCGTATCATCATAAACGGTATAACCAGTAGAATCACAAATCTCACAAATATCAAAGTTAGAACCATTAGTAATAGTTAAGATAATTGAATATTCACCATCTAAATCACTGACATCGCCACACGCATCAAAACCAATATAATCCATGTTGTAATCAATGCCAAACAGTTCTGCGTAGCCTTCTTCTTTAACTGTATAAGTTGTCAAATGACGGCAACCATTATTTGAAACAAGATAGATATTGAAATCAATATCATCGTCGTCATCAAAATCAGTGTAGAAAATATAACCTAATCCTTCGATATGTAGCTTATTATTTTCATCTACATAAATATCATTATATGTAGCTAAAGAATCACGTTTAGATGGTTTATTAATCTCTTGGTAATCTAAGCATGTCTTAAAGATATCTAATTCAAGACGATAATTATAAGTTGAATTAGCTTTTAGACGATATGTATAGTCACCTTCTGTATCGAATTGATCACGATACTCTAATTCTGTTGTTGATAAATTAGCAGTTTGTTCATATCCGTCGTATGTAGTAACTAATTTAATTTGATAACTAGATGATGGTAAATCGCAAATTGGAATATATACTTCATATCCAGAATATGTGTAACGATAGCCATCATTCATATCGAAATCAGATTTGAAATCATCACATACATAGCTATATACATTATTTGTATTATTGACATCAGTAATAGTGACAACATGAGATACTTTATCTTCATCAACCATATGTAAACCATAGATAGCACCTACACCACTAATATATAAGTCATCACTATCGAAGTTAAGTTCATTGACAATAGCGTATGGTTTTAAGATTGATGGATCTACATCTTTATTTGGATCATCACCTTGAGGATCAACTGAGCCATTGAAATTAATTGGTGTTAAAGAACTGCTCTTGATATAACCCGTAGATGCTTTCCAATCATATTCAATAACTTTCTTATATTCATCAGTAGAAATAGAATCTAAGTCAATAACGACACCTTTTGAAGTAATTGGATTAGTAGACATAATCTTATACATACCATTTTCTTCACCAACTACAGCAGCTGTATAATCGTTAAAATGATTAGAACGATATTTCATGTTGTAATATACTTTTGAACTAGTAGAACTAGAAGAATATAAGGCACAATTATATTCAGTTATTACGCCCATATTAACAGTTCCATAGTCAGTTAAATTACCATTATTATTGTTATCTAATTTATCTGTTTCATAAGCTATAGAAGCAATCTTATAGCCCCAGTAAGGGTCAGATGCATAGTTAACGTTAAATCCAGCACCCTTAGTACCTAAACATTCTCCATACCACATGCCTTGAGATCTATCCAAGTATTTTCTTAGATTGTATCCAGCTTGTTGGTAAATACATTGAGACACAGATTTATATTGTTCAGCAGCATCAGGATTAGAGTCTAAAGCATTCCAACCGAATAAGTTATTACAACTCTTTGCAATATTGCTAGTTCCATATGCAGATTCATGACAACCCATTGCAAATAGAATTAATGCATTTACGCCATATTTTTCTTGTGCTTCAATGAAATCATCACCTTTATTACGCATAACAGAATCAGAATATTCATCAATAACATCATCAAATGTATCTTCATCGATATTACTTCTACTCCTTACTGGAAGGAATAAGTAATAACTATAAGTTGAACCGACATACTTGCTTAGTTTCATATCGCTATAGAAATTGATACCATCATTTGAATAATATTTAGTACCAACACTCATGAAATTAGTGAATTGTTCGCCTGATCCAAAACGATTTGAATAAGAATAAACTTCAGTACCAGATTTTGGATAGTTATAGTAATAATGGAATTCAATATCTAAATAATTACCATTTTGTTTAAGAATATAATAATTAGGTTTACATACAACCTTATATGGACTTTCGTGTCTAGAAGTATTATCGTTGCCACCTAAGTAACATGCAATACCATCTTTTACAAACCTATAAGGAACTAAGTCAGTATATTCCAAGTCACAATAACCTTTAAAACCATTAAGAACAACCTGGATTTTTCCATATCCGTTTAGTGACTCATTGATAGAATATGTATCAAGATATGTCATTTCAATACCTTTGATACCAACATAAGTAGTGTCGGTAGTACTCCAGCTAGGTTCATAATAGATATGCATCGTGCTAGATCCACTACGGTATGGATAAGTATAAGCATATCCTCTATTCATAGCGACAATTTTCATAGGTGATAATGATGTAGATAATCTAACAACATAATCTTCATCAGCTTTCATAGCTTTCTTTGCACTAGAAAAAGAATCATGACAAGATACTTTCTTGAATGAACCATCATCTTGAGGATCTGATACTTCAAAAATAGAACAAGCCATAGGATATAATTCACTAGCACTAGTCTCGATTGTCTTGTTTTGCAAAACACCTACTATTGGAAGTATTAGCAACGCTGTTAATAATGTAACAAATATCTTTTTAACCATATATCTCACCTATTGCATAGTAGTAGATAGTTCTACTAACTTATCGTTATTCTTGAATCTAACTATCAACTTGCCATCATAAGAAACATCGTTTGCAGAATATATTTCAAAATACAAAGCATAACGATCACCCTCGTGAAGTTCTTTGTTAATTACGTTTTCAAAACTTGAATCTTTATATCCTTCATCCAAAGCTTTATATGTATTTCCTGAACCATCAGGGATAAATTGAGCAGATTCGATAACATTAGTTTTAGCATCAACAGAATTGATATTCAAAGAGAAAGCATAAACTCTAACATTGCCTGCTAAAGGATATTGCTCATCATTATGGAACATCATATCTGCTTCATATGAGCCTAATACGCTAATACTAGTTTCATCTATTACGATCGCTTCTTCAGTTTCGACTTTCAATGATGTAACAACGTTAACGTTCTTTGTTAAATCATAATCAATTCTACTTGTATCAATTAAGTTATATACACCAAGTGTAATTGAATCAGTCGTATAAGGAATAAATACATAACATGTATATTTGTTTTCTTGTGATTGAATCTTAGAAGTTATATTTAATTTCGAGATATTGTATCCATTATCAGTTAGCTTATTTAGATACTTATCGACATCACCTAAATTTACCTTTTCTGAAGTTTGTAGTTTATTTAAATCAAAATTGATACTATTCTCAGCTTTAAAAGTTAATTCTGCAACAAGGAAATTAAAACCTAATTTATCAGTATCATCTTCATATACTTTATAATCACCTTTGATTATTTCAATATCATTAGTAGAAACATCTTCTGTTGGCTTAACTGGTTCAACGTTTTGTTCTGAATTATTATTATTGTCATCATCAATAATGTCACTGATTAAACGTGAAATACCATAAACGCCAGCCACAACAATAAGGGCAGCTAAGATGCTACCAAAGATAACCAATATTAATCTGCTTGTTTTAACTTGTCTTTTCTTTGCCATTATTTGCCCTTCTTTGTATTCAAAAGCTCTTCAGCTTCAATTAATTCTGAATAACGCGAAATAGGAATAATTGCAGCCATTGGCTCATTATTCTTTACAATTATCTTTACATCGTCATGACCAAGAGAGCTAATGATCTTAGCAGCTTTTCCTTGATTCAAAACACTGATTGGAACAAGTGATTTTAACATTGTTCCCATATTTTTTGATGTCATTACCTAAATTATAAAAAACATCATTATATTTGTCAATAATTTTTAATTAAATTTATATAATATTTTATAGATATATTTATCGTTAAATTTATCGTTATTTATTATTTTGATAGAAACGATAAGAATCCTCGCACATCTTATCAATATCGTATTTTGCTTTAAAACCTAATAACCTTTCAGCCTTAGATACATCGGCATAACTAGTAGCTATATCCCCTGGCCTTCTTTCCATAATCTTATACTCAAGTTTTCTTCCACAAGCTTTTTCATAAGCATGAAGAACATCCAAAACTGAATAGCCATTTCCTGTTCCAACATTAATAGTTTGAGCGCCTTTATGTTTTTGCGCATATTCAATTGCTAAAACATGAGCCTTGGCTAAATCTACAACGTGAATATAATCTCTAACTCCAGTTCCATCAGGTGTATCATAATCATCACCAAATACTCTTAGATATTCTCTAATACCAGTTTCAACTTGAGCAACATATGGAAGAAGATTATTAGGAATACCATTTGGAATCTCTCCTAATAGACCAGATTCATGTGCACCAATTGGATTAAAATATCTTAATATTACAGCAGATGCTTTTTCATTAGCTTTGCAATTATCATTAATAATCATCTCGTTTACTAACTTAGTTGTGCCATATGGATTGGTTGTATTGCCATATCCATATTCTTCTTTAAATGGAACTTCAAAATTGTCTCCATAAACAGTAGCACTAGAAGAGAACACTAAATTGTCTACACTATATTTCTTCATCAAACGATAAAGATTAATTGATCCACCAACATTATTGTCATAATAATCAAGTGGAATAGAAACTGACTCACCAACTGCTTTATAACCCGCAAAATGAATTACAGCTTCAAAATTATTTTCACCAAAAACCTTTTCTAGTTCATTGTAATCTTTGATATCAACTTGATAAAACTTAGGTTTAATTCCAGTAATTGCTTTTATTTTATCCAAAACATCAATCTTCGAATTATAAAGATTATCTAATATAACAACTTCATGTCCAGCATTTATAAGTTCTACACAAGTATGTGAACCAATAAAGCCTGTACCGCCAGTAACTAATATTTTCATACAAAACCTCCTAGAAAAGTTTCAGAATATCTCTATATGTAACAACTAAGAATAATAAGAATATCAAAGCAATTGATACACTCATCAAAATAGTTTCAATCTTCTTATTAACAGGATGACCAATAATAACTTCAATTAATGTTAATACAACTCTTCCACCATCTAAGACTGGCAATGGCAAAGCATTCATGATACCGACATTTAGTGAAAGCATAGCAATTAATATGAAATAATATTCAAAACCTACTTCTCTTACTTCGCTTACAGCACTATACATGCCTACAGGACCCGATAAATTATCTAAGCCAATTCCTCTAAATAAATCGAATAAGGCATTAATAGTAAGTTTAAATATCATCATTAAATAGTCAAAAGCAAAGCCCCAACAATTAAAGATAGTAACTTCCTCATATGTATAAGAATCAAAGGTAGCGCCCATTAAATATCGATTCTCTTCTTCTACATATTGTGGTGTAATATCAAATGTTAATGTTTCACCATTTCTATCAACTGTAATAGTCCAAGGACCATTCCCATCATATGTTTCTAAAAATGCAGACATTTCTGAATAATCAGAAACATTTAATGAGGATCCATTTTCAAATTCAACTTTCTTAATATAATCTCCAGCTTGTAAAACATCATAAGCAGGATAACCAACACTAGTTTCTTTTACTACAGGATTACCTGAAACGCCATAATAGCCACTATTCAATAGAATGATAGATACAATTACGATGGCATAGATGAAATTCATAAAGATACCTGCAAGCATAACAATAATACGTTTAACAGGATGAATATTACACAATCTTCTATTTTCAGGAATCGAGCCATCATCTTCTTGATTCTCAGTTTCCCCTGCCATAGATACATAACCGCCAATTAGAAAAGCGCGCAAAGAAAACTTAGTCTCTTTAAATTGATGTGAGAATATTTCTGGACCCATTCCAATTGAGAATTCACCACAATACACACCAAAAGCCTTTGCTGTAATAAAATGTCCAAATTCATGAACAACAGCAATACTAGATAAAGCAAGAACGAGTAATAATATGTTTTTAAGTGTATCTAACATTATGAATTCGCCCACAAATAATCTACATGTTCCATTGCCCACTTATGAGAAGACACTAGATCTTCAGCAGTTGGTTTTTGTTTAAAGTGAGCATCTTTTAATGTATTAAAGATATATTCTTCAATTTCTACAAAAGAAATCTTATTGTTTAAGAATAAACTGACAGCTTCATCATTAGCACCATTTAAGAAAGCCCCAGAATTACCACCAAAAGTACCTAATTCTTTAGCTAATCTAACAAGTGGAAAACGATTATAATCTAGTTTCATAAATTGTAGATTCGCTACTTCTGTTAAGTCTAAATATTGGCTACAGAAATCTAAACTATGCTTTGGATATAATAAAGCATACTTAATTGGTAAGTGCATATCTGGACAACCTAATTGTGCAATAATAGAGCCATCATTATATTCAACCATTGAATGAACTATTGATTGAGGATGAATGACAACATCAATCTTATCGTATGGTAAGTGGAATAGATGGTGAGCTTCAATGACTTCAAAACCCTTATTCATCATTGTAGATGAATCAATGGTAATCTTAGCGCCCATATTCCATACTGGATGTTGTAAAGCTTTTTCTAGATCAGCATTTACTAAATCAGCGCGTGAATAATCTCTAAACGCACCACCACTTGCTGTAATTATTAATCTTCTAATATCTTCAAATCTATGTCCTTGCATTGATTGAAGAATAGCTGAATGCTCTGAATCGATTGGGAATAATTTAACGTTATTTTCTTGCAAGGCTTCATTAATGATATCGCCACCAGCAACTAATGTTTCTTTATTAGCTAAAGCTATATCTTTTTTATTATTGATTGCTTCTAAAGTAGGCATAAAACCAACAAAACCAACTAAAGCATTAACAAGCATGTCGTAGTCTTCAACTTTAACAATATCGATTAATCCTTGATCACCAAAAAAGAACTTAACATTAGGATATTTAGTAGTAATAATATCATCTTGATTAATACAATAAGCATACTTAACATCAAATTCATTTAGGATATCAACCAAAGCACCAACATTGTTGCCCACTGATACACCAACTAATTCCAATTCTTCTTGATGGCATCTGATAACATCAAGAGTTTGTTTCCCTATAGAACCAGATGCTCCCAATAATAATAGTCTCTTTTTCATCTTACCTACCTACAAAATATAATAACGAACCCAACAAACAGATAACAAATGTTAATGAATCTAATCTATCTAATAAACCACCATGTCCAGGAATTAAATTTGAAAAATCCTTGATACCATAGTGTCTTTTTATCAAACTATAAGCTAAGTCACCAATCTGGTTTACGATAGGTAACAAAATAGAACTAACAATAATGATAAGCTTATCTACACCAAAGAAATCAAATAAATATGCCCAAAGCAAAGAAATAAGCATACCACCTATAAAACCGCCAACGCTACCTTCAATTGACTTTTTAGGAGAAACACGTTCATTTAATTTATGCTTTCCAAAAAAAGAACCAACAAAATAAGCACATGCATCAGTTAAATAACAAATTATGAAGACATAAGCTAGTAATGGCATTGATATTTCTCTAGTAAACACCATGAAATATGTGGTGCATCCTAGAATAACTGTTATTAGAAAGATTAATGCTAAATCATCAATCTTACGTTCTTCATCAAAAATAGAGAAAGTAAATAAAACTAGAAAATCAACAATGATAAATAATAATGCTTTATCAAAAAATAAATAAATCAGCAAAGAAGTAATTGCACTGACAATACAAATAGGCCAATCACTCTTTCCCCTAGCACATTTTACTATCTCGTAAGAACCATATAAATTTATTAAAACACAAGCTGTTTTTAATAAATAAGAACCAGCAATGATAACGGAAATAGTAATTAAAAGGATAAATGCTCCACTAATTACTCTTTGTTTCATTGCGTCCTCCAAAATTACGTTTACGATGATTGTATTCTTCAATACAACGATCTAATTCTTCTGGTGAAAAATCAGGCCATAATGTTTCAGTAAATATAAACTCACTATAGGCTATTTGATATAGAAGGAAGTTAGAGATTCTTTGTTCATAACTAGTTCTAATCAACAAATCAACTTCAGGTAAATCTTTAGTATATAGATAGTCTTTAAATAAATCCTCAGTTAATTCGTCTGTTTTTCCTGCTTTATAATCTTCAGCATAAGCTTTAGCAGCTCTGATGATTTCATCACGGCCACCATAATTAACTGCAAAGTTTAATATTAAACCCGTATTGTTTTTTGTTGTTTCAATCGCGTCATTCATGATTCTTTGGGTTTCGCTTGGTAGTTTAGTCTTATCACCAATCATCATAACTTTAACGTTATTTTCCATAAGTTCTTTAATATAAGAATTAAAGAATACTTTTGGTAAACCCATCAAATAAGATACTTCATCTTCACTTCTCTTCCAGTTTTCGGTCGAAAACGCATAAACAGTTAGGCATTTAATACCTAACTGATTAGCATGTATTGTTATATTACGTACAACTTCAACACCTTTATAATGTCCTGCCGTACGTGGAAGGTTATTTTTCTTAGCCCAGCGACCATTACCATCCATAATGATTGCTAAGTGTTGTAATTCATTCATTAAATAGTCATTATTTCTTTTTGTTTTACTTTAGCAACTGCTTCAGCTTTTTCAATAGCTTTATCAGTAGCTTTTTGAATATCTTCTAAGTAAGATTTAGACATATCTTCAGGAATTGTCTTATCTTTCTTAATAGCATCATTTGCATCTCTTCTAACGTTTCTAATTTGAACTCTAGTTTCTTCAGTCATCTTATCAACGTCTTTGCAATATTGTTTTCTTCTTTCCTCAGTTAATGCTGGAGTAGTGATTCTAATGTTAATTCCATCATTTGTTGGAGGAAGGCCAATATCAGAAGTGTTAATTGCTCTTTCAATATCCTTTAAACTAGAAGCATCAAATGGTTTGATACAAATAGTTTTACCTTCTTGAATAGTTATAGAAGCAATTTGATTGATTGGAGTTGGACAACCATAATAATCAACCATAATACCATCTAACATGTTAGGATTAGCACGACCAGTTCTAACCTTTTGTAAGCTCTTCTCTAATGCAGCAATAGCGTCATTCATCTTTGCTGTAGCGTTATCAATTACAACATTACCCATAATTTTTCTCCTTAATTACACATTAATTATAAAAAAACATTGATGTTATATCAATGTTTTAGATTAATACATAATTCTAATTAGAACTTAACAACAGTACCTGTTATTTCTTGTTTTACTGCTCTGATAATACTGTCCTTTTCTGACATATTGAAGATGAAAGCTTGAATCTTGCCCTTTTCACATAGTTCAGCAGCTTGTGAGTCAATAACCTTTAAATTCTTTTTGAGAATATCGTTAAAAGTTAATTCATCAAATCTAATAGCATCACTATAGACATTTGGATCCTTATCATAAACACCATCAACTCCTGATTTAGCCATCAAGATAACTTCAGCATTTATATCTAATGCTCTTTGAGCACTACCTGTATCAGTTGAATGATATGGTTTACCAACACCACCACCAAATACTAATACATAGTCATCATTTAACAATTCATTAGCTTTATTTACTTCATATGGTTCAATATTAACGGCTTCTACAGCAGACATAGCCATAGCTTTAATACCTGTTTTTTCAATTGATTCAGAAACAAACTTAGCATTAATAACTGTAGCTAACATGCCGATATAATCGGATTCTACACGATCAAAACCAGATTCCTCAAAAATACGACCACGACAAATATTGCCACCACCAACAACGATACCTACTTTAACACCTAAATCATGAATTTCTTTAACTTGTCTAGCAATATCGTTTAGTGTGTCAACATTGAAGGGAAAATCTTTTGAAGCTAATGCTTCACCTGATAGTTTTAATAAAACTCTTTTATACATACAAATACACCTCGTTACTATTTTAGCAAAAATACAGAGTATAAAAAAAGATTAACCATTTGAGGTTAATCTTTAAGTTCAATTAGATTAAGCACCAATTTGTTTAGCTACTTCTTCAGCGAAGTTCTCTTCTCTCTTTTCAAGACCTTCACCAACACCGTATCTAACGAATGATTTAACTTCAGCATTGTTTTCTTTTAATACTGCTGAAACTTTCTTAGCTGTATCCATGAAGTATTCTTGATCAACTAAGCACATTTCTTTTAATGATTTAGATACTTTACCTTCGATAGCACCATTGATAACTTGTTCAGGTTTGCCAGCGAATTTTTCATCGTTCTTAACGATTTCAGTTTGAACTTTTCTTTCATGTTCAACTACTTCAGCAGGCATATCAGCAGCTGATACGTAAGTTGGGTTCATAGAAGCAACTTGCATAGCCATATAGTGAGCTAAATCAGCATCGCCGCCCTTTAATACTACGATACAAGTCTTTGTGCCACCCATATGAGTGTAATCACCAAAGATTTCATCATCAGCTTTTTCAACAACAGCAAATCTTCTTAAAACGATCTTTTCACCAATTGTTGCAGTAGCATTGATGAATAAATCATTTAATGTTTGTCCTTCTACTGGAAGAGCTAAAGCTTCTTCATTAGTTTTTGGGCAACCAGCTAAGATTGTCTTTGCACAAGTATCTAATAAAGCTAAGAACATATCGTTTTTAGCAACGAAATCTGTTTCTGAGTTGATTTCAACGATTGAAGCTTTGTTACCATCAACAACAACCTTTGATAAACCTTCAGCAGCAATTCTAGAAGCTTTCTTAATAGATTTTGCGATACCTTTTTCTCTTAACCAGTCAAGAGCTTTTTCCATATCGCCGTCAGATGCTGTAAGAGCATTCTTACAATCTAACATACCAGCGCCAGTTTTTTCTCTTAATTCTTTAACTTGAGCAGCAGTAACAGCCATCTTATTCAGCCTCCTTAACTTCTTCTTCAGCTTTTGGAGCTTCAGCTACTGGTTCAGCAGCAGGAGCTTCTTCTTTTTTAGCAATATATCTCTTTTCAGAGTTATATTTTCTTGGACCACGATTGAAGCGAGCGTTCTTTTCATCATTCTTAGCTCTTCTTCTCTTTTCTTGTTCTTCAGCATGTTTTTCAACATTGATGATTACATCTTCCATAGTGATATCATCTTCAACTTCGCCTTCTTGGTAAGCATCTTGTAAAATACCACCCTTAGTCTCTACGATAGCATCAGCTAATAAAGACATCATTAATTTGATTGATTTGATTGCGTCATCGTTTGCAGGAATTGCATAATCAACGAATGCTGGATCACAGTTTGTATCAGCTAAACCGAATACTGGGATACCTAACTTCTTTGCTTCTGCTACAGCATTATGATCTTCTTTTGGATCAACTACTACAACAGCATTAGGAAGTTTCTTCATTTCTTTGATACCACCTAAGAAGTTTTCAAGTCTTGCAGCTTCCTTACGGATTAAAGCTTGTTCTTTCTTAGGATATACGCTAATAGTACCTGAAGATTCCATTTCTTCGATTTCTAATAAACGTTTAACTCTTTTTTGAATAGTACGGAAGTTAGTTAATGTACCACCTAACCATCTTTGGTTGATGTAGAAGCTACCAGATCTAGTTGCTTCATCTAATACGATTTGTTGAGCTTGTTTCTTTGTACCAACAAATAATACTTTTCCGCCTTCTTCAGCGATAGCTTTCATCTTGTCATAAGCTACAGCTAAATCTGCTTGTGTTTTGTTTAAGTCGATAATGTAAATACCGTTCTTAGCAGTGTAAATAAATGGTTTACACTTAGGGTCCCATCTTCTAGTTTGATGTCCGAAATGAACACCATTTTCAAGAAGCTTTCTCATTGAAACTAATTGCATTTAAAATCCTCTCTTTCCGTTTTTCCTCCACCATTTCGAACATCACTAACTTTCGCACGGAGTGATGAATCCATGGTGTGTGTATACAAATGCTTTGTAATTATACCACAAATAAAATACAATTGATTAACAATTTTCTTTAAATTTGACTAAATTAATAACATACAGCAATCTATTTAGAATGCGGATGGGCTTTATCTACTGTTTTTTTCAATCTTTCGAATGTTAAATGAGTATATATTTGTGTTGTTGATAGATTTTCATGTCCCAACAATTCTTGAACTGTCCTTAAATCTGCACCATTATCTAAAAGGTGGGTCGCAAAAGAGTGACGCAACATATGAGGATGAATATCAATAGGAATATTAGCCTTCAGTTTAACTTCTTCTAATAATAGTTGTACTGAACGAGGCGAAACTTGCGTGCCTCTAGTTGATACAAATAAATATGGATAATCTTTTTCTGCATATTTATTACGATATTTATCTTCATATAAAGAGAATAATTCGTTTAATCTTGGATAATAAGGAATAAGTCTTTCTTTGTTACCCTTTCCTATTACTCTAATATTCATTTCTTTATAATCAATATTATTAATTAATAGATTACAACATTCACTAATTCTTAGTCCGCATGCATAGATTGTCTCTAAGATTGTTCTATTTCTAATATCTAATGGATCATCTAAATCAAAACAATCAAATATTTGTTCAATTTGATCAACAGTTAAAACATCAGGAAGATGTTTATTGATTTTAACGTTCTTAAATAATGTAAAAGGATTGCTTTTACATGTATGTATCTCACAAAGATAACGATAGAAACTACGTAGAGCGCTCAAATTTCGCGCATAAGAGCTATTTGATATTTTGCCTCTAGTAATCTTACCAGAACGCAAAACATTGATATAGTCCATTGCAACTACTTTATCGACATCAGAAAAAGAAGATATATCATTATCAATCAAATATGTAATAAAGCGTGATATATCACGATAATAAGAATCAGCAGTTTGAGCTGATCCTGTACGTTTATTATTGAGATATTTGATAAAATCGTCTAAATATTTATACATTTTGTTTATACTTTTTAACAGTATCTAATGCATGTTCAACATAATACTTCTTTTTATTATCTTTTGGTCCTTGGTATTCACACTTAAAGATACCAAAATTCGCATTCATTGGTTGTAACTCTTTGATATGAACATCACTGATATAATTTGCCATTGCACCCATCATAGTATCAGCTCCAAGTTCATACTTTATTTCACCATTTAAATATTGAGCCATATTGATAGCTGCATATAAACCACTAGCTGCTGATTCAACATAACCCTCGACGCCAGATATTTGTCCCGCAATAAAGATATTAGGATAATTAATAAACTGATATTTATTATTGATGACATTAGGAGAATTAACGTAAGTATTTCGATGCATAACGCCATATCTAACTATTGAGACATTCTTTAAGGCAGGAATCTTTCTTAAAACATCTAATTGACTGCCAAAAGTTAAATGTGTTTGGAAACCAACAACATTATATAAGGTATCAATTGCATTATCTTTTCTTAATTGAACAACGGCGAAAGGTCTTTGGCCATTATGTTCTAAGCCTACCGGCTTCATAGGACCAAAAAGCAAAGTCTTATATCCTCTTTTTGCCATCTGTTCAAAAGGCATACAGCCCTCAAAATACTTCTCATCATCGATATCATGTACGGCAATACTTTGTGCATCCATGATTGCTTTATAGAATTCATCGTATTCTTCTAAAGTTAAGGGACAGTTGATATAATCGCCATCATTTTCGTCATCGTATCTAGACTTATAATAGGCGCTAGAAAAATCAATACTGTCTTTTTCAACAATTGGTGCTATTGCATCATAAAAATGTAAGAATTCATTACCGCATAATCTATTAATACTATCCGCTAGTTTTCCTTCACATAGTGGACCGGCACATATTAATGTTGGAACATTTATATCGATGTCTGTAACTTCTTCATTGACTATTTCGATGTTAGGATTACTTTTAATTCTTTCAGTAACATATTTTGAAAAGCCAACCCTATCAACTGCTAAAGACTTTCCTGCAGGAACGCGATACTTATCAGCAGCTTCCATTACTAAAGAATCTAAAACACGCATTTCTTGTTTTAATAATCCTACGGCATTATATAAATCATCACTTCTTAAAGAGTTTGAACAAATGAGTTCACAAAAATCATCACTCTTAAAAGCAGCGTGTTTCTTAATAGGCTTTTGTTCAAATAATTTTACTTTAATTCCACGAATAGCTAATTGATATGCGGCTTCGCTACCCGCCAAACCTGCACCGATTACATTAACTACCATTATTTTTTCTTTCTTGCGAAAAACTTCTTTGGTTTTTCACCTTCTATAGCTTCAATATATTTACATTTTGGATATGCAGAACAACCGATAAAGTAGTTGCCATATCTTGATTTTCTCTTTAATAAAGGAGCACCACATTCTGGACAAGTTCTATCTAGTGTTTCAGGTTCTTCCTTCTTTACTAATGATTCATGCCACTTACAATTCGGATAATTGATACATGACTTGAATTTGCCAAAACGACCATTTCTAATAACTACATCGCCACCACAATCTGGACATACTTCACCAGTTTTTTCTGGTTGTTGTTTTTCCATTTTGTCGTAAGCTTGTTTAACTAATGGTTCGAATTCATTATAGAAAGTTTCTAGAGCTTCAATATTATCTATTTTGTCCATAGCAATGTCATCAAGTTCTTTTTCCATATTTGCTGTGTACTTAATATTGATAACATCTGAGAAATAGTCTCTTAACTTATCATCTGTTAAATTACCTTGTTCTGTTGGGAAGAAGAACTTAGTCTTACCAGATTCACTTGCCTTCTTTAGTTCAACATACCCTCTTTTTATAATAGTTTCGATGATCGTTGCATATGTAGACGGTCTACCAACACCTTCTTCTTCAAGGGCTTTGATTAATTTAGCTTCTGTATATCTAGCAGGAGCTTCGGTGAAGTGTTGAATATTTTCAACTTTGCTAGCCTTTAAGACATCACCTTTATCTAATTTTGGTAAAACAACATCCTTAGTCTTATCATATTCGCCATATACTTTTAAGAAACCATCAAAATTAAGTTTCGAACCACTAACAGTGAATTCATAACCATTATTATCAAAAGTATATGTTAATACATCGCTTATAGAATCAGCCATTAATGAAGATAGTGCTCTTGCATAAATCAATTTATATAGTTTGTATTGGTCAGAAGTTAAATATTGTTTAATATCATCAGGTTGATTGTTAATATTTGTTGGTCTAATAGCTTCGTGTGCATCTTGAGAATTCTCATCATTCTTTACACGATAATTGCCCTTATATTCTTTGCCATAAGTATTTACGATGTAATCATTTGCAGCATCAATAAATTCTTTTGATAATCTAGTAGAATCGGTTCTCATATAAGTAATTAAACCTGTTTGTTCTTTACCGATATTGACACCTTCATATAAGCTTTGAGCAACAGACATTGTCTTTTTAGAAGTAAAACCTAATTTAGTAGAAGCTTCTTGTTGCAAAGTTGAAGTAATAAATGGCAAATATGCACTTCTTTTCTTAGATTTAGAAACGACATCTTTTAATGTATAATCTTCGCCTAATGCTTCAATTACTTTCTTTGTATCTTCTTCGTTATTTAAAGTAATCTTCTTACCATTATATTTAGTTAGTTCCGTTTCAATCTTCTTATTTAATAATGCTTTAATTGTCCAATATTCTTCTGGAACAAATTTAGCTATTTCTTTTTCTTTATCACAAATCATTCTTAAGGCGATAGATTGAACTCTACCAGCTGATTTTGATTGAATTTTACGTTGTAATAATTTAGACAACTTGAAACCAATGATACGGTCTAAAATTCTTCTAGTTTCTTGTGATCTAACTAGAGCCATATCAATAGTACGTGGTTCTTTTAAAGCATTGATTACAGCATTCTTTGTAATTTCGTTAAAGACAATACGATTATTCTCGTTTAAATCTAAACCTAGTTCACTAGCCAAATGCCAAGAGATTGCTTCTCCTTCTCTATCTGGATCGGTTGCAAGATATACAAAGTCTGCATCTTCAACCATTTTCTTTAAATCTTTTACAACTGTTTTCTTATCTTTTGATACAACATAAGTTGGTTTAAAACCATTTTCAACATCAACGCCAAGACCTTCTTTACCTACGGTTGCCAAATCACGAATGTGACCTTTTGATGAAGTAACCTTATAATCTTTACCTAAATATTTTTCAATAGTCTTTGATTTAGATGGTGACTCAACTATTACTAAATTTTTCATTTTACGTTATTTCCTTTTGACAATTAATAATATAATCATATTTTTTCTTAAAATGCAATTTCTTCTTTATCGATACAAATAGCCCCTTCTGATAGAAGATGATTATTATTATACCCATGTTCATTAAAAATATCATAAGGCAACACTTTCACATCTATGCCTAGTTCAAGTGCCTCATTTAATGATGTCATAGTACCAGAATTAGCTTTAGATTCCATAATATACATGCTATTACTAAGACCCGCAATTATACGATTACGGAATGGAAAGTGATACGCCAAAGGTCTAACCATATCAGGATATTCAGATATAATAAGACCTTCTTTCTCAATCCTTTTATACAATTCTTTGTTACATATTGGATAGATATAATTAATCCCACAGCCCAATACGGCTATCGTTTTTTTAGCGTACTCATGTGCACAGGCATCAATACCTTTTGCTAAACCTGAGATGATTACCTTATCTTCATAATGACTGACTAAGCCTTTAGTAGCTTTTATACTGTACTCACAAGGAAGTCTAGAACCAACTACTGCCATAGAATCTTCTTTTAGCAGTGACAAATCACCTTTATAGTATAAAACTAATGGCGGATACTTTAGATTGAATAGACGTTTTGGATACTCCTCATCAAATATTGTGATGCAATTATCAATCTTTACATTATCAAGTTGTTTATCAGCTTTAATTGCTCTAATAATCTTGTTGTAATCTCCTTCATAAAAAAAGGAATATGATATAAGTTTGTTTTTGTCCATATATCTATATTCCGTAAAAAATCAAAAATGCTTAAAAAAATTAAAATAATTTTATTTGTTTTAAATCTTTACATGGTTTGTAAGACATTCTATAGAAGTCTTGTAAACCATATTCATTGATTAGTTCTAAATGTCTTTTTGTTGGATAACCCTTATGTTTTGCTAGTTCATATTGTGGATAAAGGATATCAAGCCCATACATGATGTGGTCACGAGTAACTTTTGCAAGGATTGATGCTGCGGCAATGGATATTGATTTGGCATCACCTTTCACAATATCAATGACGTTATATCTAGTTATAGGCATAGCATCAGTTAAGGTTACCTCATGAATATTAGTTGATAAGCTTAATTCATTCATTGCCTTTTTAGTTGCGGCATAGATATTTAATTCATCTATTTCTTTAGGTGATACTATTCTAAAGCTATAATAGTGGGCATCTTTAATTATTTGCTTAAACAATTCTTCACGTTTTTTCTCACTTAATTTCTTTGAATCGTTAATATCATCATTTTGATAGTTCAATGGCAAAATACAACAAGCCACAACTAAAGGACCACATATTGGTCCTCTTCCTGCTTCATCTATGCCCATAACATATTGGTCCTTAGCCCAATATTCTAATTCATACTTATTCTCCAACATATTTTTGCCAAGTAACTCTGCCTATTTTATTAGACCTAATGTCTTTTAAGACTAGACTGATAGTTTTAGCTATATCAACTTCATTATTGCTAGATAGCCACAATTTATTCTTTCCGATTGTTTCTAATAAATTATCACAATCTTCATCTACACCATATCTTTGATTAATATAACCAGGATATTCTTTTACTAAGTATTTCAAACCATAATCAACTAGTTCTCTAGTATCTAATACTTCATCATTGATTGAGCCAATCAAAGCAAGAAGCATACCATTATTAGGATCTTCAATTCTAGGCCACAAAACACCTGGTGTATCAAGTAATTCAACATCTTCATTTATTCTTATCCATTGAAGAGCTTTCGTTACTCCTGGCCTATTTTCTGCCTTTGCGGCTTTCTTTTTGACGATATTATTAATTAGAGTAGATTTACCAACATTAGGTATACCTACAATCATAGCTCTTAGAACTTTCTTTCGAATGCCACGTGCTTTAGCTTTTTCTAATTTATCTTTTAAGATAAGTTTTACTTCATTCACAACAATCTTTGTTAAATTATCATCAATACTATTAACTAATAGACAATGTTCAAAACTATTTTTCCATAATAAAGACTCATTCTGATCAGCTAAGTCAGCTTTATTTAAGATGATTAATCTTGGTTTGTTATTAGCCATCTTGGCAAGCTCAGGATTTGAGGAAGCTTGAGGAATTCTTGCATCACGAAGTTCAATGATGATATCAACAAGCTTTAATTGTTCCTCCATCTGTCTCTTAGCTTTTGCCATATGACCAGGATACCAATTAATTTTTGTAATATTATTATTTTCCATCTTATTTTTCTAACTTTAATGAAAGTTTTGAAGCTATATCATATGCCTTAGCGTAGTATTCATCAATAGACATATCTAAATATTTTTCACTATAAACAACTTCTAAAGTGATATAACCATCATAATTAACATATTTCAAATTTGCGATAACTTGATCCCAATCAATATTTCCGTCATATGGTAAATAATGGGCATCTCTATCACCCTCATTATCATGGGCGTGAATCGCGAACATTCTATTCTTAACTAAATCGAAATCAAATTCATCATTGAAGTGTGCATGGCAATGACCAATATCATAACAAAAGCCTACATTATCATCAATGATATTGCTTAATACATAATCCATATATCCTTTGATCTTAGTATTTTCAAAAGCAACTCTTACACCAATTTTTCTAGCAAAATCACATATTCTTCTTAACCTATTTAATCCAACCTCGCCATATTCTGGAGCAACCGATTTAGACGTAAGGTGTAGCACCACAAAATCAATATCATTATCTTTGCACACTCTAATATCATTGATAAAACGATTCGTTAATTCTTCGCCTTCTACATTATCAAGCCACAAATTATTTATTCCCTGGTAACCAAGATGCGCAAAGATGATATTTAAGCCAATCTTTCTAGCATATTCTAATTGCTTTTCTTGACTCACTTCAAAATCTTTATCGTACCATTGAATAAACGCATTATTAAAACCGGCTTTTTTTATAGCATCCATCGTTTCATATATTGTTACATTACAATTATCGTTTGTAATTACTGCAGCTAACTTATTCATAACTAATTGTGGTAACCAAAATGCCCAAATGGGAAGACAACAAATAGATGAGTTGAAACTAATCTATCCACATCAAATGCGCCATAATAACGTGAATCTTTAGAAATATAACGATTATCACCCATACAGAAATACTGATTATCGCCTATTTCATAAGTAAAGTCCTTAGTAATCGCATCGTCACTCAAAAACTCTTCTTCAAGATATTCGCCATTAATATAAAGCTTATTATTCTTATACTCAATCTTCTCATTAGGTAAACCAATAACACGTTTAACAAGTAATTTATCATCTGTTTTGACGACAACGATATCAAAACGACTAATGCCAGAATTCCTTGTACAAACAAAAGAGTAACCAAAATCACCATCTTCTAATGTAGAATGCATACTAGAACCTGTAACACGGCAAGGAATCAAAACAAACTTAATCAATAAAAAAGCAATCGCAAAAGCAATCACTAATACTTCAACAATGTCCAAAATAGTCTTCTTCTTAATATTCATACATATCCATTATACAAAAATAAAAGCCACATCGCTGTGGCTTTGTTTGAAATTATCTAACCTCTTTAATCTTAGCTGATTTACCAGAACGTTCTCTTAAGAAGAATAATCTAGCTCTTCTTACTTTACCTTTTCTTACTACGGTAATCTTGTCGATAACTGGTGAATGAACTGGGAATGTTCTTTCAACACCAACACCGCTAGAGATCTTTCTAACTGTGAATGTCTTACCAATTCCAGAACCTTGAACCTTGATAACGATACCTTCGTAAGCTTGGATACGAGACTTGTCGCCTTCCTTAATCTTTACATCAACACGAACAGTTTGTCCAGGACGTAAATCAGGAAGATCAGTTTTCATTTGGTCTTTAGTAATTTCGTTAACTAAACCTAAATTCATCTTTTTCTCCTTTTTACATATCGATACATCTGTTCATAATCATAGCGAAAAGCGGAACAGTGCTTAATAATATTACCATATATATTAAGGACATGCAAACACAATTTGTTAAGCGTTCTGCTTACTACGAGTAGATTTCGTTTTAGCTTTTTTTGTTAGTTATATATTCTATTCTTTTGGCAATGCAGCAATTTGTTCTGCGGTAGCTCTATGTAAACCTTCGCCTTCTGGTTTTGGATGTTCAGAATCCCATAGGCACAATGTTCCATCATCATTCATTACATATAATAATTTTTGATCTGTAACAAAATA